>DATJVE010000105.1:0-29990 GCA_035501975.1 Pseudolabrys sp. | reverse complement strand
CGAATAGGTGAAGATCTCCGGCACCGAGAGGGCGCGGTGCATCGGCTCGTAGTCGTGGATGGCGAAGCGGCCGTATTGCAGCGGATGGCTGGCGTCGAACATCGACGACAGCGTCGCCTTGCCGGAGTCGAGGGCCATCGCGACGGTGAACACCTTGAAGGTCGAGCCCATCTCGTAAACGCCGGTGGTGAGCCGGTTGATGCGGGTCGGATCGTTCGCCTCGCGCGGATTGTTCGGGTCGTAGTCGGGCTCCGACACCATGGCGACGACCTCGCCGGTGTTGACGTTGAGCACGATGCCGGACGCGGCCTTGGCCTTGAACTTCTCGCGTGCGGCGACGAGCTCGTCGCGCAGCGCGAACTGCACGCGCAGATCGAGCGCGAGCTGCACCGGCCGCTGCAGCCGGTCGGTGGCGAGCCCCGCCATGTGCAGCGCGGCGAGCCCCTGGCCGTCGAGCCACTTCTCGATGCCGGCGATGCCCTGGTTGTCGATGTTGACGTGGCCGATCTCGTGCGAGACGACCGGGCCGTTCGGGTACACGCGCTTGTTCTCGGTGAGGAAACCGACGCCGGGAATGCCGAGGCGATGAATTTCCAACTGCTGCTTGGGCGTGATCTCGCGCTTGAGCCAGACGAAGCCGCGCTTCGACGACAGCCGCTCGCGCACCTCGCTGGCGTCAAGATCGGGCATCACCGCGGTGAGCAGTTCCTCCGCTTCATCGACGTCGATCAGCTTGCGCGGTTCGGCGAACAGCGACGGTGCCTTCACGTCGGTCGCGAGAATCTCCCCGTTACGGTCGAGGATGTCGGGGCGGGCGGTGGCGATCGCGTCCTGGCCGACGCTGCGCCTGGCGCCATGGCCGTCCGCCTGCTCCGCGAACATCACCAGGCGGAGGGCGATGACGGCGTAGATGCAGGCGAAGGCGACGATGGCGAGACCGAGCCGCGCCTTGGCTTTCACGTTGCGGTCAACGCCGCGGCCGTAGAGCAGCGAGCGCAGGGCGCGCTGCCAGCGGGTCTCCGGGATTTTCGCCGTGCCGCTCATCGCTTCACCGCTGCGCCGGCACGCTGCCGGTCACGTCCGGCGGCGCCGGCGCCAGCATGGCGCCGATCGCATCGCTGTTCGCCGCAGCCGCGGGCGGGCGCTCGGGCAGGCGGTCGAGATTGTCGAATTGCGTCGTCAGCATCGGCTTGAGCTGGAGATGACGCTCGGCCAGGCCCTGGATGCGGCCGGGGGTATCGAGCTTCGCCCATTCGGCGCGCAACGCGGCGATCGCGTCACGCTCGCGGCGCAGTTGGCCGGCGAGCTTGGCCACGCGCTCGGCCTGCAGCGTGGAATCGAACTTGATCTTGTAGACGAAGGACGCCGCCAGGATCAGCGCGCCGATGACGAAGATGTTTAAGAGGCGCATGGCTCAGCGCCCCTTCAACACGTCGGCGAGCGCCGGCAGGCGCGGCAATAAATCGGAGGCGTCGTCGTTGCGCGCCGGCGCTTCGCTGCGCTCGGCGGCGCGCAGCTTCGCCGAACGGGCGCGCGGATTGCGAGCGACCTCGTCGGCGTCGGCGGCGACCGGCCGCTTGGCAAGCACGCGGAAGGTCGGCGCGATCCGCTTGCGCTCGGGCGCGTGGCGCGAGCCGGCGCGCGTTTCGCCGCGGCCGGCGAGGAACGATTTGACGATGCGGTCCTCGAGCGAATGGAAGGACACCACCACCAGCCGCCCTTCCGGCTTGAGGATGCGTTCAGCGGCGGCGAGCGCAGCGACAAGCTCGTCCAGCTCGTCATTGACGAAAATGCGCAGCGCCTGAAACGTGCGCGTGGCCGGATGGATATCGGTCGGGCGCGAACGCACCGCAGACGCGACGAGATCGGCGAGAGCGCGCGTGGTGCGGATCGGCGCCGCGCTGCGCGTCTTGACGATGGCGCGCGCGACGGCGCGCGAGTGACGCTCCTCGCCGAGGACGAAGATGATGGTGGCGAGATCGCGTTCGCTCGCCGCGTTGACGACGTCGGCCGCGCTGACGCCCTGCCCGCCCATGCGCATGTCGAGCGGGCCGTCGAGACGGAAGGAGAACCCGCGCTCGGCGGCATCGAGCTGCATGGAGGAGACGCCGAGGTCGAGCACGACGCCGTCGACGGCGTCGAAGCCGGCCGCGCGCGCGACGGCATCGAGATGGGAGAAGGTGTCTTCGATCAGCGTCAGCCGCCCGTGCGCCGTCTGCACCAGGTCAGCGCCGAGCGCGATGGCGCTCTTGTCGCGGTCGATGCCGATCACGCGGCAGTCGGCGGCGGCCAGGATCGCGCGCGTATAACCGCCAGCGCCAAAGGTGGCGTCGACATAGACGCCGCCGTCACGGACGTTGAGGAACTCGACCGCTTGGCGGCCGAGCACGGGAATATGGGGAACCGGTCCGCCCATGGTCATTCCCAAGTTCCGCGAATGGCGCGCGCCGGCAAATGGCACCCGGCGCCGCGCGCGATACGACGCGGCACCAGCAAAATTATCGTGCTGCCCCAGAGGGTTCCGCCATCTGAGAGGTCGATCATGGGACGTTATGGGCATCAATGCGATTGATGGCCTGCCGCCGCCCTTTCGGGACGTCGAAGCCGCACCCTCCGAATCTCATTAACGGCGCTTAAACTTAAGGATTTGTTGCCGGCGCGGCGCTTTGCAAAGGCGCATGGCTCGGCGGCCGCGGCGCCCGGCTCGCCATGCAAATTCCGCAGGGCCGTTGGCGCACACGACCGCAAAGTTCCCGGAACCGACCCTGGCGGCCACGGTTGCCCCAGGTAGCGGCATCGGCCGCTCAAAGGACAAAAGCGCTGGGTTCCCCAGCGCGATCAAGGAGGCGATTCATGATGAAAAAACCGATGATCGGCGCCGCCATCGGCGCGCTGATGGCATCCGCAGCAATGGCGCAGTCGCCAACGCCACCGCCCGCGGCAAATCCGGCTCCGCCTGCGGCCGCCCAACAAGGCGGCGTCAAGGCGGATTTCGTGATGGCGCAGCAGCCCGACCAATGGCTGGCGTCCAAGTTCAAGGGCACCGCGGTGATGGACGCCGACAGCCAGAAGATCGGCACCGTCAGCGACATCCTATTCGACAAGGACGGCAAGATCGAAGCCTACGTCGTCAGCGTCGGCGGCTTCCTCGGCATGGGATCGAAAGAGGTGGCGCTGGCGCCGGCCTCGTTCGAAGTCATGCCCGGCAAGAACGGAACGGCGGACATCCTGAAGCTGTCGCTCAAGCAGGCCGAGATCAAGCAGGCGCAGAATTTCACGCCCTACTCGCCGCCTCGCCCGACCACGACCGGCTCGGGTACCGGATTGAACAGCCTGCAAGGCGGCGGCATGCGGCCGTCGACCAACACGCCGCCGGGCAGCGCTCGATAAATTCCCGCCGATCGCATCGGCGCGGCCCGGGTTTTCCCGGGCCGCCACTTTGTCGCAGTGCGCTGCGTATTGCATTTTCGCTTGCGCGGTGAATGATGCGCCTCCCCGCGCCATGCGCCTAGAAGATGGGTCCGGCTGATGTCGGTCTTCCCGCCGGATTCCTTTATCGTCACCGATGTGGTGCCCTCGCCCAACCGCGAGGAGCGCAAGGGCGGGCGCAAGCCCGACATGATCCTGCTGCACTACACCGGCATGCAGACCGGCGAAGCCGCGCTGCGGCGGCTCTGCGCGCCAGACAGCAAGGTGTCGGCGCACTACGTGGTGTTCGAGGATGGGCGCATCGTGCAATGCGTGCCGGAGAACGAGCGCGCCTGGCACGCCGGGATCGCGTCCTGGGCCGGCGAGACCGACATCAATTCATGTTCGATCGGCATCGAGATCGTCAATCCGGGGCATGAGTTCGGCTATCCCGACTATCCGCTGCGCCAGATCGCGGCGGTGATCTCGCTCTGCCGCTCGATCGTCACAAGGCGCGGCCCGCTCGCGCCGGACCGCATCCTCGCCCACTCCGATGTCGCGCCGGCGCGCAAGCAGGATCCCGGCGAGAAATTCCCCTGGGACCTGATGAACGAATCCGGCATCGGCCATTGGGTGCGCCCGGCGCCGATCAATCTCGAAGGCCCCTCGATCAGGCCGGGCGATCAAGGCGACGTGGTGACGCGGCTGCAGCGCGCGTTGCGCGGTTACGGCTACGGCATCGACGAGACCGGCGTCTACGACGAGGCCACCCAACAGGTGATCGCCGCCTTCCAGCGCCATTTCCGCCCGGTTCGCGTCGACGGCATCGCCGACGCCTCGACGATCCTCACGCTGCGGGCGCTCTTGGAAACGCGACCGGCGCCGCTGGCGTGACTTCACCCTCCAGGAAGGGTTAACAGCGCGGCGCTTGACGCCCTGCCCTAACCTCTCCATCTCTATCGGCGTCAGTCGGCCGGACGGCCGCTCCGCGTCAATGCCGAAAGGCGGCCGGAGAGGAAAGTCCGGGCTCCACGGACAAACGGTGCCGGATAACATCCGGCGGGGGTCAAACCCCAGGGATAGTGCCACAGAGAACAGACCGCCGCGGCTGCGTAGCGTTTTGGCCGAGGCAAGGGTGAAACGGTGCGGTAAGAGCGCACCGCGTTTCCAGCGATGGAGACGGCACGGCAAACCCCACCGGGAGCAAGACCGAATAGGAATGGCGCGAGGCGCAAGTCTCAGCCCTGTCCGGGCCAGTCATTCGGGTAGGTTGCTTGAGGCGCCGGGCAACCGGCGTCGAAGAGGAATGGCCGTCACGTTCGCGGTTTCGGCCGCGGGCCATACAGAACCCGGCTTACAGGCCGGCTGATACGTCAAACGGGGGCTCGGCGGCAAAACCGCCGGGCCCCCGCCAATTTTGCATTCATGCGGCCCGGCGATCGCTGCGATCAAATGCTTTTGCTGGCTCGAACCGATCCGAGCGGCTAGCGTCCGCGTCGCTCATGCCGCACAGCTCCCGCGAAAAACTCGGCCTCGGACTCGGCTTTGCCGGCGTGCTGCTGTTTGGCGGCACGCTGCCGGCAACCCGCGTTGCCGTCGCCACGTTCGATCCGCTGTTTCTGTCCGCCGCGCGCGCCAGCATTGCCGGCTGTTGCGGATTGCTCCTGCTGCTCGTCTTGCGCCGGCCGTGGCCGACCGGCGCGCTCTGGCGCGAGCTCGTGCTCGCCGGACTGTGCACCATCGTCGGCTTTCCGGTGTTCATGGCCTTGGCGATGGCGCACGTGCCGGCGTCGCATGGCGGCGTCGTTCTCGGCATTATTCCGCTCGCCACCGTCGCCGCGGCGGCGCTGGTCACGCACGAGCGACCGAGCCTCGGCTTCTGGCTGGCGAGCGCGGCCGGTGCGGCCGTCGTTTTCATTTTCATGGCGCGGCACAGCGGCGCGCACACCATCGAGCTCGGCGATCTTTATCTGCTCGGCACGGTGATCAGCGGCGCGTTCGGCTATGCGCTGTCGGGACGGCTCAGCTTGCAACGGCCCGGCTGGGAGGTGATCTCCTGGCAGGTGGCGATGTTCCTGCCGTTGTCGCTCGCCGCCGCCTTGATCCTTTGGCCGCCGTCGCTCGCCGAGGCGCCGGCGCCAGCCTGGTGGGCGCTCGCTTATGTCAGCCTGGTGAGCCAGTTTTCGGCCTTCTTCGTGTTCAACGCCGGCATGGCGATGGGCGGCGTCGCCCGCGTCGGCCAATTGATGCTGTTGCAGCCCTTCGTCATTGTTGCGCTCGCCGTGCCGGTGAATGGCGAGCGCCTGGAGCCGGCGACCCTGCTCTATGCCGCGGCGGTGGTTGCCGCGGTCGTCGTCGGCCAGCGCATGCGCGTGAACCGGCGCTGAGCCGGTGTTCCCGTTTCAAATTACCTTTCGAGCAATCCGGATTTTCGGTGGCGCGTCGCGGCGCGGACCCGTAAGCTTGCTGCCGTAACGGGGGGAACATACGCCATGTCTGAAACGATCAAAACTGCGCCCGCGGCCGAACCCGCGGCGCAAGCGCCGACGTTTATGCAAAAACTTTCGCGCTGGGTGACCATCGCGGCGGGCCTCGTCCTCGGCCTCGTCGGGCTGCTCAAGGTCTACAACGCCTTCGTGCCGCAATTGCCGAGCTGCGACGACAGCAAGACCGCCGACGTCATCCGCGGCATCTTCCAGCAAAAAGACATCGCGCTGACCAAGCTCACCGACCTGAAGCTGGCGAACGAAAGCGGCGGGGAGCGCAATTGTACCGCGCACATCGAGACCGCGAGCGAGACGGCCACGATCTCCTATAGCCTCACCTTGCAGGGCAAGGAATTCCAGGTCCGCATCACCAAGGTCGACGCCAAGCCGCTTTAGGCGGCGCCGGCGGGAATAAAGCGGCCGCGGCCCGTGCGTTCTGCGCATGGCCGCGGCCATTTCGCGCGGGGATTTCTTCCGAGGATAACGCCGCCACTCAGCGCGCCTTGAGCAGGCCGAGCGCGGCCAACATGGTGACGAATTCCGCGCGCTCGCGGGCCAGCGACTCGCGCAACAGCGCGCCGGTCTCGACCTGCGGCGACCAGCTCAGGCGCTTGAGGTCGTCGGCCCAGCACGGCTGCCGGGTCGCGGCGAGGATCGCGTCCTCCCAGAATTTGATTTGCGCGGCGTCGAGCCCGCTCGGGCCGCTGACGCCGCGCCAGGCGCCGATCACGCAATCGGCGTCCTGCTCGCTCCAGATCGGCACATCCGCAAACGGCGCGTCGAGCCGTTTCGGCGCCGAGATCGCCAGGACGCGCAGGCGGCCGGCGTTCAGCTCGGCGATGACGCTCGCGGCGGTGACGGCGCAGACATCGGCTTTGCCGGCGATGACGTCGGCGACGCAATCGAGCGCGCTGTCGAAGACGTGGATCGGCGGCGCGCTCACGTCGCCGCCAACTTGCTTGACGAGCTTGGCCAGCGCGATGTGATTGGGATTGCCGAGCGCGGTCGATAGCGCGACGGCGACACCCGCCGCGTGTTGCCGAAAACGATCGAGCAGATCGCGGCCGCTTTGCAGCCGCGAATCGGCGCGCGCAGCGAAGGCGATGTATTCGGTCACCAGCGTGGCGATCGGCGTGTAGCGGCTGTGCTCGAAATCGGCGGCACCGACCAGATAATCGGTGGTGAGGTTGGGCGAGGAGATCGCCGCCACATGCGCATCGCCGGCGTGTTTGTCGATCACCTGCGTCCACGCCTTGCGCGCGCCGCCGCCCGGCACGTTGACCACCTCGAGCGGCACGTCGATGAGCTTCGCCGCGCCGATCGCCGTGGCCAAAGCGCGGGCGACGCGGTCGAGCCCGCCGCCCGGCGGCGTGCCGGCGACGATCTGGATGCCGCGTGCCGGCTGAAAGGCTTCACTCATCTATTTGCTGCCGACGCCCAAGCCGCCGAGCACCTTGGCCCACAGCGCGACCTCGTCCTTGTAGAATTTGTCGAAGTAGGCGGGGCTGCGCTGGTCCGGCGGCACCACGTCGTAGCCGAGATCGGCGAAGCGCTTGACCACGTTCGGATCGTTGAGGGCTGCGCCGAGCGCGTTGTTCAGCTTGTCGATGACGGGCTTTGGCGTGCCCTTGGGGGCCGAGAGGCCGAACCAGACGGTGAGGTTGAACTGCGGCAGGCCGGCTTCCTTGGTGGTCGGCACGCCGGGCAGCATGGGCGAGCGCTTGTCGCCGGTGACGGCGAAGGCCTTGAGCTTGCCGCTCTTGATATGCGGGGCGATGTTGACGATCTGGTTGCAGCCGAAATCGACGGTGCCGGCGACGAGATCCATGGTCGCCTGCGGCGTGCCGCGATAGGAGGCGACGGTCGGATGCACGCCGGCGACCGAGTGGAACACCGAGCAGGCGAGATTGGAGATCGAGCCGACGCCGGCGTCTGCTTCCGTCACCTTCTTCTCGTTGGTTTTCAGATAGGCGACGAAATCCTTCAGATTGTTGGCCGGCACGCCCGCGCGCGCGACCAGCACCATGGGCGACAGGTTGATCAGGCCGATCTGCGCGAAGTCGGTCGCGCGGTACGGCAAATCCTTGTGCAGGAATTCAGCCGCGGCATTGGTGCCCGAGCCGGAGACGAGGATGGTGTAGCCGTCGGGCGCGGCTTTCGCGACCTTGTTGGTGCCGATGACGCCGCCCGCCCCGGTGACGTTCTCGACGATGATCTGCTGGCCGAGCGCCTGCGACATCGGGCCGACGACCATGCGCGCGGTGGTGTCGGACGGCCCGCCCGGCGGGAACGGCGTCACCAGCGTGACGACGCGGTTCGGATAATCCTGCGCCAAAGCGCCGGCGCTCAGCGCGCACAGCGCCAGCGCAACGATGAATTTTTTCACGGCCAGCCTCCCTTTTTGTTTCCTCGGATTTTTTGTTCTTGCTGACCTGAGATTAGGCCGCCGTGTCGCAACGACGCAACCAACGCTAGCTGGCAAAAGACGCGATTGGAGCGGCGCGCGGGTGGCGGTCGATTTGGATTGAGCTCCTCATCGTGAAATGCCGCTGTTTGTTCGCGACCTTCAATTGGCATAAAAGCCAATGGATGACGCCAGCAGAAAGGGCAGCCGTCGCGCCGATGCCGGACACACGTGACGTTGGACTGAGCGAATGGCACGAGACCACACGCGGCGGCGAGCGCGTGCTGATCCGCCGGCTGCGGCCCGACGACATGAGGTTATACCCGGATTTCTTAGACGACGTCAGCGCCGAGGACCTGCGGCTGCGCTTCTTCGCGCGCATCGCCGAATTGAGCGCCGAGGAGATCGAGAAGCTCGCGCATCTCGACTTCGCGCACGAGATGGCCTTTGTCGCACTCGACGAAGCCTCTGGCCGCATGCTCGGTTTGGTGCGCCTGAAGGACGAACTCGACGAAGAGACCGCCGAGTTCGCGGTCCTGGTCCGCTCGCGGCTCAAGGGGCACGGGCTCGGCTGGCTGCTGATGCGGCGCGTCATCGACTACGCCAAAGACAAGGGTCTGCGGCGCGTCTACGGCGACGTGCTGGTCGAGAACACGACCATGCTGAAAATGTGCGCCGAACTCGGTTTCCACGGAGAGGACAGGGGATCAAATCTCCGGCGCGTGGTGCTCAATCTCAAAACCATCCCCGGCCGATGAACGTCGATAGCACCCGCCATCAGGTGCGGCGGGTGCTTCGATGGTCCGACGCTACCGCGGCAGCAGCCTACTTCTTATAGGCGGCGATCACCGCTTGTCCTTCGGCACCGGCCTTCTTCAGCCAATCGGCGGTCAGTTGCTCGCCGACTTTCTGCAGGCCGGCCTTGAGCGCCGGGCTCGGCGGCAGCACCTTCATGCCGTGCGCCTTGAGCTGGTCGAGATACCAGCCGCTCTTTTCTTCCCACATCTTCCAGCCGCGCGTTTCCGCCGTCGCCGCCGCCTTGAGCAGCGCGGCCTGCGTCGGCTTGTCGAGCGCGTCGAACGCCGCCTTGTTCACGAAGGTGATGTTCTTCGGGATCCAGGCCTGCGTGTCGTAGAAGTGATCCATCGATTCCCAGGCCTTGCTGTCGTAGCCGGTCGCCGCCGAGGTGATGAACGAGTTGACGACGCCGGTCGCCAGCGCCTGCGCGAGCTCGGCCGCCTGCACGGTGACCACCTGCGCGCCGACCAGTTCGCCGATGCGGGCGGTGCCGACGTTATAGGCGCGCCACTTGAGGCCCTTCATGTCCTCGACCGAGTTGATGTCCTTCTTGGCGTAGATGCCCTGCGGCGCCCACGGCACCGCGAACAGCACCATCAGCCCCTGCGCGGCGAGCTTCTTTTCGATCGCCGGCTTCGAGGCCTGCCACAGCTTCATCGCTTCCGGATAGCTGGTGGCGAGGAAGGGCACGACGTCAACGCCGAACATCGGGTCCTCGTTCTCGTGCAGCGAAATGAGCACCTCGCCGATCTGCGCCTGGCCGGTCTGCACCGCGCGCTTGATGTCGGGCGCCTTGAACAGCGAGGCGCCGGGATGGACGGTGATCTCCAGCTTGCCGTTGGTCGCCGCGGCGACGTCCTTGGCGAACATCGCCAGATTGACGCTGTGCGGGTTGTCGGCCGGATAGGCGGCCGGCAAATTCCATTTGGTTTGCGCCGACGCAGGCGAAGCGGCAAGCGCGCCGGCGGCGAACGCGGCTAGCAGGACACTACGAGACAGGGTGATCATGGGACGCCTCTTGGTTTGGGTCTTTGAACGTAAGCCTAGCAGGAAACGGGCCGGCCTCAACTCGGCGGGAACGCCAGATGCGGCAGCACCAGAACGATCTGCGGGAACTCCGTGATGATGAACACGGCGGCGAGCAGCAGTATAAAGAACGGGAACGCGGCGCGCGCGACGGTGAAAGTGTCGCGTCCGCTCATGTTCTGCAGCACGAAGAGGTTGA
Source organism: Pseudolabrys sp. (assembly GCA_035501975.1). Lineage (GTDB taxonomy): Bacteria > Pseudomonadota > Alphaproteobacteria > Rhizobiales > Xanthobacteraceae > Pseudolabrys. The sequence goes on along the minus strand of DATJVE010000105.1, from coordinate 19,669 downwards.
AACCGACCGGCGGCGTGATCTGCGCCATCTCGACGTGGATCACCAGATAGACGCCGAACCAGATGAGATCGAGCCCGGCCTGCTGCACCATCGGCAGCACGACGACCATGGTCAGCACGATCATCGAGATGCCGTCGATCAGGCAGCCGAGGATGATGTACATAATGGAGAGATACAGCGCGAGCATGCCGGGCGTGAGGTGCTGGCCCTTCACCCATTCGGCAAGCGCGGCGGGAATGCCGGTATAGGCCATCGCCGCGGTGGTGTAGGCGGCGCCGGCCAGGATAAACATGATCATGCAGGTGAGCCGCGTCGCGCTCATCACGCTTTCGAAAAACGTCTTGCGGTTGAGCGTGCCGCTCCACCAGGCGAGCAGCAACGCGCCGGTGACACCCCAGGCGGCGCATTCCGTCGCCGTGGCAAAGCCGAGCACCAGCGAGAAGAACACGGCGAGGATGAGCAGCAGGCAGGGAATGAGCTTGGTCGATTCCGCGAGCTTCTTGCGGAACGGCATCGGCGGATCGCGCGGTGGAATCTTTTTCGGATGCAGCAGCGACCAGGCGATGATGTAGCCGGAGTAAAGCGCCATCACCAGGAGGCCCGGCAGGAAGCCGCCGAGAAACACCTGCAGCACCGAGACGTTGGCGGTCACCGCATAGACCACCATCGGGATCGACGGCGGGATCAGCAGCCCGAGCGTGCCGGAGCCGGCGAGCGAGCCGAGGCTGATGCCCTTGTCGTAGCCACGCTTCTCGAGTTCCGGCAGCGCGATCTTGCCGATGGTGGCGCAGGTCGCGGCCGAGGAGCCGGACACCGCGGCGAAGATGCCGCAGCCGACCACGTTCACGTGCACCAGGCGGCCGGGCAGCCATTGCAGCCAGGGCGACAGGCCGCGGAACATCTCCTCCGAGAGGCGCGTGCGGAACAGGATCTCGCCCATCCAGATGAACAACGGCAGCGCGGCGAGCGTCCACGAGGCGCTCGCGCTCCACACCGTGGTCGCCAGCACCGCGCCGATCGGCACCGAGGTGGTGAGCAGCATGGCGATGAAGCCGATCAGCCCGAGGGCGACCGCGATCCACACGCCGCTCGCCAGAATGACGATGAGCGCCCCGAGCAGGATCAACGCCAGATTGACCAGGCCGATGTCGTGCATCAGCCGCCCCCGCCGGAGGCGATGCGCTCGACGAATTCGTCGGGCGAGGACGGCGGCTCCTTCTCGTAGGTCGGCTTGTTGCCCTTGAGCACGTGCACCAATTCGTCCACCAGCGCGACGGCGAGAATGACCAAGCCGCCACAGTAGCCGAGCTGCGGGATCCACAGCGGGATCGCCAGCACGCCCTGCGCCATGTCGTTAAAGCGGAACGAGTCGTAGGTCATCGCCACCGCGTACCAGGTGAAATAGAGCGTGAAGGCGGTGGCGACGGTGAGCGCGACGACTTCGACCGCCCAGCGTTTGCGGCCGGTGAATTGCTCGATGAGAATGCCGACGCGAATGATCTCGCCTTTCTTGAAGGTGTGGGCGAGGCCGAGGAAGGCCATCGCCGCCATGCACCAGGAGGCGAAGTCGTCGCCGGCGGGAATGTTCAGCCCGATCTGGCGGCCGAGCGATCCGAACATCATGATGCCGAAGATCAGCAGCAGAAAAACGCCGGCGGCGTAGCCCGCAAAAAGATAAAGTCGGTCGAGAACAATACGGATCATGCTCAGTCTCGGCCCATGATGGCGTCGGCGATGGCCGCGAGGCAATAGACTTTTCGTCTCGACGCGCGAAAGCCGGGCTCAGTGCGCCGGCTCGACGCCGTTTGCCCGCAAGGTCGCTGTCGCCTCGGGCGCGGTCATGAAGCGGATCAGCGCTTTGGCGGTGTCCGGCTGCTGCGTCGCCGCGCTCAAGCCGGCGGCGAAGCCGATTTTGGTCTGCAAGGCCTCCGGGATCGGACCTGCCACCTCGATGCCGGGCACCCCGACCATGCGCGTCGCCACCACGACGACGAAGTCGGCTTCGCCGCGCGCCACCACCTCGACGCAATCTTCGGCGGCCATCGGTTTCAGCTTGCCCTGCATCTCGCCCTTGATGCCCATGCGGTCGACGAGGCCGACGAAATACAACCCGCTGGCGCCGTGCGCGGGGAACGCAACCGCCTTTGCGGCCACGAGCGCGCGCTTGAAGCCGTCGACCGAAGACAGGTCGGGCTTCTTCGCGCCGGCGCGCACGCCGACGGCGAGACCGGCCGTGCCGATGTCGGCGTAGCTGTCGGCGACGACATGGCCCGACGCGATCAGTTGCTCGATGGTCGAGGGATTGCCGACGGCGACGTCGAAGGCTTCGCCGGCTTGGCCTTTCTTGACGACGTCGGGATTGACCTCAAAGCGCAGGTCGACCGCGGTGCCGGTCGCGCGCGCGAACTGCTCGCACAGTTCGCGCACCGCGGCGCGCGGACCGTTGCCGCTCAGCACCTTCAGATCGGCCATCTGGTGGTCCGATTCTAACATTCGCATCCCGGTTCGGCGGGCTCTGTTGCGAATGTTAGAATCAAAGGACCACCAGCAAGCATTACGTACTAGTGGAGCTTTGGATTTGACATTCGCATTACGATCCCGTGGCCAAGTGGGCGCGAATGTCAAATCCGCTCCACTAGTGCTCGGCGACCGGCTTGATGTTCGCCGCCTTGATGACCTTGCCCCACTTCACGACTTCGGCGGCGATGAACTTGCCGTAGTCCTCCGGCGTGCCGCCGAGCGCGGAGCCGCCGATCTTGGTGAACTTCTCCTTGGTATCCGGCGCGGCGAGAATGACGTTGATCTCTTTATTGAGCGTGGCGACAATGTCCTTCGGCGTGCCCTTGGGCGCGCCAATGCCGTGCCAGATGTTGGCGTCGAATCCCGGATAGAACTCGGCAACGGCGGGCACGTCCGGCAAGGCGTCCGACCGCTTGGCGCTCGACACCGCCAAGGCGCGCAATTTGCCGGACTTCACCAGCGCGATCGTGATCGGCATGGGACCGAAGAACGCCTGCACCTGCCCGCTGAGCAGATCCGGTACCGGGCTCTGGCGATAGGGCACGTGCACCAGATCGATGCCGGCCGTCAATTTCAGCAGCTCGCCGTTCATGTTGGGGGCGCTGCCGACGCCGAACGAGGCATAGTTGATCTTGCCCGGATTGGCCTTGGCATAGGCGACGAATTCGGCAAGCGTCTTGGCCGGCACCGACGGATTGACCACCAGCGTGTTGGGCGAGGTGAACGTGCTGATGACCGGCACGATGTCCTTCTGAATATCGAACGACAGGTTTTGATAGAGCGTGGCATTGACCGCGTTGGTCACCGTCATCGCCAAAAGCGTATAGCCGTCGGGCGCGGCGCGGGAGACGATCTCGGCGGCGAGATTGCTGCCGGCGCCCGGGCGGTTGTCGACGATGAATTCCTGGCCGAGCTTCTGCCCGAGCGGCGCGGCGATCAGGCGCATGTCGATGTCGGTCGCCGATCCCGGCGGAAAGCCGACGACGATGCGCACCGGCCGCGACGGATAAGTATCGGCGCGGGCGATGCGCGAGACCGCCGGCAGCGCGGCGGCGGTGGCGGCAAGTTGCAGGAAACGGCGGCGTTGCAGTTTTTTCACGAGTTGTCCTCCCTGACACACTGACGGCGGCTTCGGTTGCGGCCTCTTTCAGTTCGCCTTGATGTTGGCGTCCTTGATGATCGCGCTCCACTGCGTCATCTGGGCCTTCAGATAAGTTGTGACCTCTTTCGGCGTCGAAGTCACGATCAGCACGTCGATATCGACGAATTTCTGCTTCACCGCCGGGGTGGCGAGCGCCGCGATCACGTCGTCATGCACTTTCTTGACGAATTCGGGCGGCGTCTTGCCCGGCATGTACAGGCATTGCCCGTCCGACACGTCGAAGCCCGGCAATCCGGATTCGGCGACGGTCGGGATATCCGCGGCAAAGGGAATGCGCTGCGCGGAGGTCACCGCCAGCGCGCGCACGGTGCCGCCCTTGATCTGCGACATCACCGACGGCAGCGTCGCCACCATGACGTCGACGCGGCCGGCCATGAGGTCGGTGAGCGCCGGGCCGCCGCCGCGATAGGCGACATGGGCGATGTCGATTCCGGCTTTGCGCTTGAACAATTCGCCGCACAGATGCTGGATGGTGCCGACGCCGGGCGAGGCATAGCTCGCCTTGCCGGCGCGCGATTTGGCGTAGGCGATGAAATCCTTGACCGATGTCACCGGCGAGTTGGGCGGCACCAGCAGAACGTTGGTGAAAACGGTCAGCCGGGTGACCGGCGCGAGATCGGTCAGCGGGTCGTAGCCGAGCGCCGGATAGATGAAAGGATTGGTCGCCAGGAAATTGGTGGCGATGAAAATGGTGTAGCCGTCGGGCGGCGACTGCACGGCCGCCATCGCGCCGATATTGCCGCCGGCACCGCCTTTGTTCTCGATCAGTACCGGCTGGCCCCAGATGTCGGCCAAGCGCGCGCCGAGCACGCGGGCGACCGGATCGCTGGCGCCGCCCGGCGGAAACGGCACGACGAAACGCACGGCGCGGTTCGGATAGCTATCGGCCCTCGCGGCCATCGGCGCCAACGGCAGCGCGGCGGCGCCCGCGACAAATTGCAGAAAGCGGCGGCGCGGAAGTCTCATGGTGATGCTCCCCATAGCGTCACGTGCGATTCCCCGGGTCAGTTCGCCTTCGCGCCGGAGAACGCGACCACCTTGGCCCATTTTTCGGTTTCGCCGGCGATGAGCTTGCCGAAGTCGGCGGGCGAACCCGGGATCAGAATGCCGCCGAGATCCTTCAGCCGCGCGCTGATTTTGGGATCGGCTAACCCTGCGTTGATTTCCTTGTTGAGCTTGTCGACGATCTCGGGCGGCGTTTTCCCGGGTGCGCCGATGCCGAACCATGACGTCGCCTCGTAGCCCGGCAGGAATTCGCTGACCGTGGGGAGGTCCGGCAGCACGTCGGCCCGCGTCGCCGTGGTGACCGCCAGCGCCCGCACCTTGCCGGATCGGATGTGCTGCATCGAGGCGGGCGAGGTGTCGATCGTGACCTGCACCTGTCCGCCGATCAGATCGGTGAGCGCCGGCGCCGCGCCGCGATAAGGCACGTGCACCATCTCCACCCCCGTCATCATCTTGAACAACTCGGCGGAGACATGTTGCGGCGTGCCGATGCCCGCCGAGGCATAACTAATCTTGCCCGGATTGGCCTTGGCATAGGCGATGAATTCGGGGACGGTCTTCACCGGAACCGATGGATTGACCTCCATGACCAGGGGCACGCGCATGATGCTGGCGACCGGCGCGATGTCGCGGAGGAAATTGAAATTGAGATTCTTATACAGCGACGCATTGATGGCGTTCGGCGAGGAGACCGAGAGCAGCGTGTAGCCGTCCGGCGCCGCACGCACCACCGTCTCGGCGCCGACATTGCCGCTGGCGCCCGGCTTGTTTTCGACGATGAAGGATTGGCCGAGCCGCTCGGACAGCCACTGGCACATCAGCCGCATGATGATGTCCTGCGGGCCGCCTGCGGGAAAACCGACGATCAAGTGCACCGGCCGCGTCGGATAATCGAGCGCCCAGGCGCGATGGCAAAAAGCGGGCGCGGCGACGGCGGCACCGGCAAGTTGCAGGAATTGGCGGCGGCGAAGTGTCATGGCGTTGCTCCCCGAGGCATTATTATTTTGTGATTGCCCAATCGTCTTAAGCTTAGCAGGCTTGTATTAGGTCCGACAGGCTGGACATAGTGCGGCAGCAACGACAGCCCGAACCATGCCCGCCAAAAAATCAGCCAAGACCGCAGCGCAACTCTGGGATTTCTGGATCGACCGCGGCGGCACCTTCACCGACGTCGTTGGGCGGCGGCCGGATGGCTCGCTGGCAGCGCACAAGCTGCTCTCGGAGAACCCGGAGGCCTATGCCGACGCCGCGGTGCAGGGCATCCGCGATCTGCTCGGGCTCAAACGCGGCCAAGCCATCCCGGCGGGCCGCGTCGGCGCGGTGAAAATGGGCACCACCGTCGCCACCAACGCGCTGCTCGAGCGCAAGGGCGAGCGCACGCTGCTCTTGATCACGCGCGGCTTCCGCGATGCGCTCAAGATCGGCTACCAGGCGCGGCCGAAGATTTTCGCCCGCCACATCATCAAGCCCGACATGCTGTACGAGCGCGTTGCCGAGGTCGACGAGCGCGTGCGCGCCGACGGCACGGTCGAGCGCGTGCCCGATCTCGACCCGGTGCGGCGCGATCTCGAGGCGGCGCAGGCCGACGGCATCGCCGCGGTGGCGATCGTATTCATGCACGCCTACCGCTACCCCGGGCATGAGAAGCAAGTCGCGGCGCTGGCGCGCGAGCTCGGCTTCGCGCAGGTGTCGGTCAGCCACGAGGTGTCGCCACTGATCAAGCTGGTCGGCCGTGGCGACACCACGGTGGTCGATGCGTATCTGTCGCCGATTCTGCGCCGCTATGTGGCGCAGGTCGACAAGGACCTCGACGCGCGCCACTCCGGCGCCCGCCTCATGTTCATGATGTCGTCGGGCGGGCTGACGGCGGCCGATCTGTTCCAGGGCAAAGACGCGATCCTGTCGGGGCCGGCCGGCGGCGTGGTCGGCATGGCGGAGACCGGTCGGCAGGCCGGCTTCGACCGGCTGATCGGCTTCGACATGGGCGGCACCTCGACCGACGTGTCGCATTTCGACGGCGAATACGAGCGCGCCTTCGAGACCGAGGTCGCCGGCGTGCGCATGCGCGCGCCGATGATGCTCATCCACACGGTCGCGGCCGGCGGCGGCTCGATCCTGCATTTCGACGGCGCGCGCTTCCGCGTCGGGCCCGACTCGGCGGGCGCCAATCCCGGGCCGGCCTGCTACCGGCGCGGCGGCCCGCTGGCGGTGACCGACGCCAATGTGATGGTCGGCAAGCTGATCCCGGATTTCTTCCCGAAAATCTTCGGACCCGCCCAGGACCAGCCGCTCGACGAGCGTGCTGTGCGCCACGCCTTCAACAATCTGGCGCAGAAGGTGAGCCTGGCGCAGGCCGGAGAGAAATCGGCCGAGGAGATCGCCGACGGCTTCATCAAGATCGCGGTCGAAAACATGGCGAACGCGATCAAAAAGATTTCCGTGCAGCGCGGCTACGATGTCACGCGCTACGCGCTCAACTGCTTCGGCGGCGCCGGCGGCCAGCACGCCTGCCTGGTCGCCGACGCGCTCGGCATGACGCGGGTGCTGATCCACCCGTTCTCCTCGCTGCTCTCGGCCTACGGCATGGGACTCGCCGACATCCGCGCGACGCGCCAGCAGGCGATCGAGCTCGTCTTCGGCGGCAAGGCGCTCGCCGCCATCAAACGCGAGGGCGCCCGCCTCGGCAAAGAGGCGAAGAACGAGGTCGCCGGCCAAGGCGTACCCGCCGCCAAGATCAAGATTTTCGTGCGTGCGCATATTCGCTACGCGGGGACGGACACGGCACTGGTCGTTCCGGCCGGCAGCGCGGCGGCGATGCAGCGCGCCTTCGAGAAAGCGCACAAGGCGCGCTTCGGCTTCATCGATCGCAGCAAGCAGATGGTGGTCGAGGCGGTGTCGGTCGAGGCAGTCGGCGGCGGCGCCAAATTCGTCGAAAGGGCGGTCAAGCGCGCGCGCGGCAAATTGCCCAAGCCGGCGCGGCGCACGCGCTTCTTCTCCGCCAGCGAATGGCATGCCGCCAATGTCTACACGCGCGACCAACTCAAGGTCGGCGCGCGCGTCAAGGGCGCCGCCATCATCATCGAGCCGCACCAGACCATCGTGATCGAGCCCGGCTGGCAGGCCGAGCTGACGCGAAAAAATCACCTCGTGCTCACGCGGGCGAAAAAGCTCAAGCGCACGCACGCCATCGGTACCCATGCCGATCCGGTGATGCTGGAGGTGTTCAACAATTTGTTCATGTCGATCGCCGAGCAGATGGGCGTGTCGCTGCAGAACACCGCCTACTCCGTCAACATCAAGGAGCGGCTCGACTTCTCCTGCGCGGTGTTCGCCGCCGACGGCACGCTGGTGGCCAACGCGCCGCACATGCCGGTGCATTTGGGCTCGATGGACCGCTCGGTGGAGACCATCATCCGCGACAATGCCGGCAAGATCGCGCCCGGCGACGTCTACGCCATCAACGCACCCTATAACGGCGGCACCCACCTGCCCGACATCACCGTGTGCACGCCGGTGTTCGACGACAGGAAGAAGAACATCCTGTTCTGGGTCGCCTCGCGCGGGCACCACGCCGACGTGGGCGGCATCTCGCCCGGCTCGATGTCGCCCAACGCGACCACCATCGAGCAGGAAGGCGTGCTGTTCGACAATTTCAAGCTGGTCGACCGCGGCCGCTTCCGCGAGAAGGAATTGATGGCGGCGCTCATGGCCGCCAAATACCCGGCGCGCAACCCGGTGCAGAACATCAACGACATCAAGGCGCAGATCGCCGCCAACGAGAAAGGCGTCGCCGAGCTGCGCAAGATGGTCACGCAGTTCACGCTGCCGGTGGTGAAAGCCTACATGCGCCACGTGCAGGACAACGCCGCCGAGAGCGTGCGCCGCGTCATCGACCGGCTGCACGACAGCGAATACGCCTACGCCATGGACCAGGGCACCACGATCAAGGTGCGCATTTCGGTCGACAAGCAAAAGCGCGAGGCGACGGTCGATTTCACCGGCACCTCGCCGCAGCAGCCGACCAATTTCAACGCGCCCGAGCCGGTGACACGTGCGGCGGTGCTCTACGTCTTCCGCGTTATGGTCGACGACGACATCCCGATGAACGCCGGCTGCCTTAGACCGATCAATATCGTCATTCCGCCGAAGTCGATGCTCACGCCCGAGTATCCGGCCGCCGTGGTCGCCGGCAATGTCGAGACCTCGCAAGCGGTGACCAATTGCCTGTTCCTCGCGCTCGGCGCGCTCGCCGCCGCGCAAGGCACCATGAACAATCTCAATTTCGGCAACGCGCGCTATCAGTATTACGAGACGATCTGTTCCGGCTCGCCGGCCGGCCCCGGCTTCAACGGCACCGACGCCGTGCACACGCACATGACCAACACGCGGCTGACCGACCCGGAGGTGCTGGAATTCCGCTATCCGGTGGTTCTGGAGGATTTCCACATCCGTAAAGATTCCGGCGGGCGCGGGGAATGGCACGCCGGCGACGGCATCAGGCGCACGATCCGTTTCCTGGAAAAGATGGAGTGCACAATCTTGTCCGGCCACCGCCGCGTGCGTCCGCCGGGCTTGGCCGGCGGCGAAGCGGGGCAAGTCGGCGAGAACTGGGCGCGGCGCAAGGATGGCCGCATGGAGCGGCTGCAAGGCTGCGACGAGACGGTAATCGACGCCGATGAGGCGGTCATCATCCAGACGCCGACCGCGGGGGGATGCGGGAGGGCCTAGCGCGCCGGCAAAATTCTACTGGTTGCAAAATGAACTGTGTACTATTCTTAGGTTAGGGCAGGCGTGATTATGGGGAACGCAAGATGCCAGACGAAAAGGATAATTCGGGCAAGCCAGCGGCGGAACAACCCACGGGCGGAACGACACCGCAGCCAAAACTTAAGCCCACGCCAAAATTTCCACCCGAAATTAAAACCATTGGGCACGGTGGCGGCAGCCCAATTCGCACCGCCGTAGAGGTCCCGATTTTGCCGCAAGAGCCTAATCACGGCGGCGGCGGCATATTGCCCGGGAAGCCTAGCCACGGCGGCGGCGGCATCCTGCCCCGGGAGCCTGGCCACGGCGGCGGCGGCATACGTCCCGAAAAGAAACTCGGCGACGGCGAATAGGCGCCGGACACCGCGATGCCCGACGACGCGGCTCCCACGAGCGGCAAGTACGATCTTCGGCTGACAAAGTCAGTCGAGGACATGCGCAGCAATGCGAAGTGGACGCTTGTCGCTTTCGGCGCCATCGGCACGACCCTGTTGGCGGGTTCGCAACTGTCCAGCCTGGGAAAATTCGCCGTCACCGAGCCGCGATTTCAGATTGCCGTCTTGTGCGCGTTATTAGCTATGGCCTCCGCGACCTTCGCCGTCTGGTCGGCGCTCAAGGTGGCCAATACCGGCTACGTCGAATTCTACAATTTAAGCCAGAGCGACATCGACTATATCGAGCGCAACCGCGCGCTTCTGGAGGGCTTTGAGACTGTCCAGAATCTCAGAGACGCTTACGACAATGCCATCGTGGTCAGACACGCCGGCATCACGGCGGAACAGGTCGATCTGCAGACCTTCAACAGCAACGAAATCTGGTTTCAGTATCTGGATGGCCTCGTCGACATCGTCGTGTCCTATATCCACTACAACCGGATCAGAACACAATCCGAAAGGTCCAGAGGGCAGTTGATCGCGGCATGCATCGTTGCCGCGATTTCGTTGCTGGGTTTCGCCTGGGCGGCAAATCCCGGAACCGAGCAGCAAAGCGTGCTGCAGGCGCCACCGTCACCGGCGCATTTGACGCTCACCGCCGCCGGCAAAACAACGCTGAGGCCGATGCTCGGCGCCAAATGCGTCGAACGTCCGGCGATCGATGTCATCGTACTCAGCATCGCGACCACCGGCTGGGATGTGGTCACGCTGGCGAGCAAGGACTGTCAGGTGGCGCGCTTTACGGTCACCGCCACCATGGGCAAGCTGACCCCCGAAACAGCCTCAGCCAATGGCGCGCCCGCCCTTGCTACACCGGTCGCCGCGAGCGAGCGTCCGATCATCTGGACGCAGCTTCGTCCCGACGCGGACTTCGCCAAAGGCGAACTGCTCGCCCGCGCCATTGTCGCGCGCGAGGCGGCCTGCCCGCCGCTGGCCGTCAACGGCGAGCGCTGGCCGATGGTGACGCGCACGGACGGCGCCGATGCGGACTTTCCGATCAAAATGTGCGAGGCGGCGCTGCCCGGCGACGCCGAGGCGCGGCTCGGCGATGTCACGTTGAAACCGCGGCCGAATGACCCGCGCAAAATCCTGGTGATCGGCGACACCGGCTGCCGCATTACCGACTACGCCGCGCAGCGCTGCGATGACGCGACCGACTGGCCTTTCTTCCGCATCGCCAAAGCGGCGAGCGCCATGAAGCCGGACCTGATCGTTCACGTTGGCGACTATCACTACCGCGAGAAGCCGTGCGCCGGGCGCATCGGCTGCACCAACAGCCCCTATGGCGACAATTGGCGAACGTGGAACGGCGAATTCTTCGTTCCCGCGGCGCCGCTCTTGACCGCCGCGCCGTGGCTCATGCTGCGCGGCAATCACGAGGATTGCACGCGCGCCGGCGCCGGCTGGAATTTGCTGATCCGGGCCGCGCTTGGATTGAAGCCTGGCGAGCGTTGCCCGCCGGACACCGACCCCGGCGTATTCGGCTTCGACAAGTTGCGGCTGGTGGCGCCGGACACGGCGAGCGCGGAACTCGACTTTGGTCGCGCGGACCGCGTCGCGACTTATCGCAAGCAAATCCGCAAGCTATCGAAGGCCCTCAAAGCCGAAAAGAAAGAAACCTGGCTCGTGACCCATCAGGCGCTTTGGGTGAGCTACAGGGAAATGGATTGGGGCAAGCCTTATGACGCCAACGAATTGCTCGATGGTATCTCGGCGTCCTTCAAGAACGGCGTGCCGGACAAATTGTGCCAAGACATCGTCAGTCCCATGGACACGTATCGGCAATGGTTTGCCGGCGCCATTCCGGCGACGAACCCGCATGAAAACGATCCCAAAGACACGAACGAAAAGCCATGCACCGATCCGGCACCTGCCGCAGGTCAAGGGCTTGCCGCACCGGACGTCTCGCTGGTTCTTTCCGGCGACACGCACACCTTCCAGATGTTTCTGCCCGACGAGGCGTCGAAGCGGCCGATCCAGCTTGTAGCCGGCAACAGCGGCGATGCGCTCGAATCCGCCAATTCGTATCCGGGTGCCGGCAAGGATTTGACCGCAGCCAGCCCGACGCTATTCGGCGTGCCCGGCAAATTGTGGATGCGCCATACCTTCGGCTTTACCGTTCTGGAGAGGGACGCGGCCGGCTGGAAAGCGACCCTCTACGATCCGGACGGTAAGCCGCTTGTGGAATGCCAGCTCAAGCGACCCAACGCCGGATGCAAATCGGTGGCAAAGCCGTAAAGTTCGTCGCCGCCACCCGCCGGCCAAGCGGCCGCCGCCTTGACCTTGATCAATTTCCGGTTCCGCTGCCGCCGCTAGGTTGCCCAAATGTTAGCCCCTCCCCGCGCGGGCCGCCCGGGTTCGCCGCTCAAGACGCTTTTGGAAAACGCCCCGAGCGTACTCCTGGCGCCGGTGCCGCTGGCGCTCTTGCAGCCGATCTTCAACCGCATCGCCACCCATGTCGCGCATTCGCGCCCGGAATTGTTCAACCGGCTCGGCCCGCACGCGGGCAAACGTTTCCTGATCGACCCGACCGACCTGCCCTTCGTGCTGGTGCTCACGCCGCTGCCCGAGCGGCCGCTCTTGACCGCGCACCGCCGCAGCGAGCGGCCGGCGCACGCCGCGGCGATTGCCGGCACCTTCTTCAACCTGCTCGATATGATCGACGGCTCGCTCGACGGCGACGCGCTGTTCTTCTCGCGCGACCTGCAGGTGAGCGGCGACACCGAGGCGGTGGTGGCTTTGCGCAACGCGCTCGATGACTTCGAAGGGTCCGCTCTCGACAGCGTGGTGGCGAGCTTCGGCCCGCTGTCCGGCCCGGCCGGCGCCGCGCTGTCAGCGGTGCGCTCGATCAGGGGACGATAGATGAGCGACGTGCAAGGTTTGACGCGACCGGAATTGGTCTGCCCGGCGGGAACGCCGGCGGCATTGCGCACCGCGGTCGATGCCGGCGCCGACGCGGTCTATTGCGGGCTGCAGAACGAGACCAACGCGCGTAATTTTCCCGGGCTGAATTTCACCGTCGCCGAGGTCGAGCAGTCGCTTCGCTATGCGCATGCGCGCACCGCCAAGCTGCTGCTCGCGGTCAATACCTTTCCGCCGGCCGGCAAGTTCGCCATGTGGCGGGACGCCATCGACGGCGCCGCCAGACTCGGCGTCGACGCGGTGATCGTCGCCGACATGGGCGTCGCCGATTACGCCGCGCAGACCTATCCGGATCTGCGGCTGCATCTGTCGGTCCAGGCCGGCGCCTCGTCGCCGGAGGCGATCCGCTTCTACTGCGAGCAGTTCGGCGTCAAGCGCGTGGTGCTGCCGCGCATGCTGACGGTGGCCGAGATTGCCGACCTGCACAGGGAGATCCCCTGCGAGATCGAGGCCTTCATCTTCGGCAATATCGGCATGATGGCGGAGGGCCGCTGCTATCTCAGCAACTACGTGACCGGTGAGTCGACCAACATGGACGGCGTCTGCTCGCCGGCCGCCGACGTGCACTACGAGGAGGACGCCGCGCGCAACCTGACCACGCGGCTCGGCGACTACGTGATCGACCGCTTCGCCGGCGGCGAGAGCGCCGGTTACCCGACCATCTGCAAGGGCCGCTATCTGTGCGGCGCGCGCAACGACGCCTATTACGCCTTCGAGGAGCCGGTCAGCCTCAATCTGTCGGCGCTGTTGCCCGAGCTGATGCGCGCCGGCGTCACCGCGCTCAAGATCGAGGGCCGCCAGCGCAGCCGCGCCTATGTGAAATCCGTGGTCGGCGCGTTTCGCAAGGCGGTCGACGACATCATGGCCGGCCGCGAGGCCGCCTTCGCCAGCCTGCTCGCGCTCACCGAGGGCCGCCGCGAGACCGAAGGCGCCTTCCCCAGCAAGCGATGGAGATGACGGTGCAGGCGAGCAAGAGCGAGCTGACGCTGGGGCCCGTGCTGTTCAACTGGCAGCCGGACGTTTGGCGCGACTTCTATTTCCGCATCGCCGACGAGGCGCCGGTCGAGACCGTGTACCTGGGCGAAGTGGTCTGCTTCAAGCGCGCGCCGCTGTTTGACGACGATCGCGAGGCGGTGGCCGCGCGGCTCAAAGCCGCCGGCAAGACGGTGGTGCGCTCGACGCTCGCCGAGGTGATGTCCAAGCAGGAACGGCAGATGATCGAGGACGTCTGCGCCGGCGACGGCCTGGTGGAGGCGAACGACGGCTCCGCTTTGTTGCGCCTGCGCGGGCGGCCGCATTACGCCGGACCGTTCATCAACGTCTACAACGAGCGCACGCTCACGGTGCTCGCCGGAAACGGCGTGCGCAATGTCTGCCTGCCGCCAGAAATGCCGGCGGAAGCCATCCGTGCACTTGCGGCGGACGCCGCGAAGCTCGGCGTCAGCCTCGAAGTGCAGGTATTCGGCCGCGTCGGCCTCGCACTGTCGGCCCGCTGCTATCACGCGCGCGCGCATGGGCGGACGAAAGATAGCTGCCAGTTCGTGTGCAACGAGGATGCGGACGGCATGACGCTGCGCACCCTGGAGGGCCAGCCGTTCCTCACCGTCAACGGCATCCAGACCATGTCGCACGACTATCTCAATCTGGCCGCCGAGCTGCCCGAGCTGCAGGACATGGGCGTCGCCCGCTACCGCCTGTCGCCGCACAGCTGCGACATGGTGGCTGTGGCCGCGATCTTCCGCGACGCCCTCGACGGCCGCATCGACGCCGCCGAAGCCGGCTCTCGGCTCGACGCCTTCAATCTCGGCGCGCCGTTTTCCAACGGCTTCTATCGCGGTCGGCGCGGCCACAGCTTCACTCCTGCCGCCACGAATTGACATTAATAACCGCGCCGTTTGTTAAGCATCCGCAGCGCTTGCGCTTGAATTCGGCTGCCTGAGTGCCACTTTAAGCTCATGCGCACCCCGATCCTGACCGCGACGCTGATCGCGGCGCTGGCCCTGCCGGCGCATGCGGCGACTTATCCGGTCAGCGGGCATTGGGGCCAGAGCGCGAGCTCGGTCAAAGGCGCGATCGATTGCACCGGCAAGCGCGTGATTGCCTTTTCCGGCGACCAGCGGACCGACAGCCAGGGCGGCGTGCCCGCCTACCGCAACAAATCGGTGAGGCAAGTTGGAGTGTCGCGCTATCGCGTGGTCGACGTGTTCACCAACGGCCAGATCAACAACGCCCAGGTCGCCTACACGCTCACCGTGGTCGATGCCGACCATGTCGTGATGAGCGGACAAACCGGCACGCTGAAGCTGCAGCGGTGTCAGTAGGCACCGCCGTGCCGGGCGAGTGCGTAGCGCGAGGACCGGGACCCATAACCACTAATCTATCGGTGAGACACGGCGTATGGGTCCCCGCTTTCGCGGGGACGACAACAACGACTAATTCCTGGCGATGATCTCGCGCTCGCCGCGATAGACCGGCGTCGCCTCGGTGATCTTGCCCATGGCGCGGCGCAACGGCATCGACGCGCGGCGGCGCTTGAGCGCGCTACGGCGGCGCCGGCGCGGACGCACCTCGTCGACGCGCACGCCGCCCATGCGCGCGAACGGCTCGCGCAGGGCGCCGTCTTCTTCGGCGACCAGCAACGGCAGGCCGAGCACATTGCCCCAGGCGCGCCATTCGGCGAAGGCCTCGTCGGCCTCGCCGGAAGTAAACAGCGGTAGCGCGAGCGAGGGATCCTTGTGCTCGAGGATGACGGAGGCTTGCGCGCCGCCTTCGCCGGCGAGCACCCGCAGGGCGATGCCGGCAAAGGCGGAAACCGGCATATTGAGCGCCATGCGCATGCCGGCGACGGAGCGCCGGACCACGACACGCTCGCGATAGAGCTCAACCTGCCGCACCCGCTCGTCGGCCGCGGCATCGGCTGCCGCAAAACGCGCCGGCAAGCTGAACGGGTCGAGCCGCGGCACGCGGCTCGACCCGGCGGGCATCCCGCCACTTCGCATTTGACGCCTCGAAACTCCCACGCCGGGCTTATTGCTCCGATCGTCCGCGGAGCATGGCAGAGAGGCGTCGGAATCCGCTTAATGTTCGCGGTTAACCGGTGGTCACTGCGGGCGCTTCCGCGCTGCATGATTGACGGGACGTTGCGAACCATGATTGACGAGGGGTTGACGGACGACCGCAAAATATCCGGATCGGTGGTTGCACCGCGCCCGAATCGAGCCCATTTGAAGCCCATCCCATCATGCGCGCTCCCTCTTCATCCTTGTTCGACCAGACCACCCTCACCGACCGCGCCGAGCGGTTGGTGAAAGCCGCCTTGCGCGCCGGCGCCGATGCCGCCGACGCGGTCGCGGTGCGGGCGATGTCGCTGTCGATCGAGGTGCGCGACGGCGCGGTGGAGGAAAGCGAGCGCGCCGAGGGCGACGATCTCGGCCTGCGCGTCTTGGTCGGCAAACGCCAGGCGGTGGTCTCCACCAACGACACGGCGACCGACGGCAGCGCGGCGCTTGCCGCGCGCGCGGTGGCGATGGCGCGCGCGGCGCCGGAAGACAAATATGCCGGGCTCGCCGACGAAGGCCTGCTGGCGCACGACTTTCCCGACCTCGATCTGATCGATCCCGACCTGCCCACCGTCGCCCAACTCGAAGCCATGGCGCGCGCCGCCGAGGCGGCCGCGCTCGCGGTCAAGGGCGTGAGTAAATCCGGCGGCGCCTCGGCTTCGGCCGGCATTGGCGGCATGGTGCTGGTGACCAGCCACGGCTTCCGCGGCGCCTATCTCGGCTCCAGCCACGGCGTGTCGATGACGGCCATCGCCGGCGAAGGCACCGGCATGGAGCGCGACTACGACTATTCGAGCGTGCGCCACGCCGCCGATCTTGACGCGCCGGAGAAGATCGGCCGCGTCGCCGCCGAGCGGGCGGTCGAGCGGCTCAATCCGCGCAAGGTGACGACCTGCAAGGTGCCGGTGGTGTTCGACCCGCGCGTCGCCGGCTCGCTGGTCTCGCATCTCGCCAGCGCCGTCAACGGCGCCTCGGTCGCGCGCAAGACCAGCTTCCTGCGCGACAAGATGGGGCAGAAGCTGTTCGCCGACGGCATCCGCATCATCGACGATCCGTTGCGCAAGCGTGGGCTGCGCTCGCATCCCTTCGACGGCGAAGGCGTCGCTGGCAGGACGCTGGCGCTGATCGACGACGGCGTGCTGCGCTCCTGGATTCTCGACTGTGCGACCGCGCGCGAGCTCGGGCTAACCACCACCGGCCATGCCAACCGCGGCGTCTCCTCGGTGCCCTCGCCCGGCGCCAGCAATCTGCATCTCGAAGCCGGCCGCCTGAGCCCCGGCGAATTGATCGCCGACATCAAGGACGGCTTCTATGTCACCGACCTGATCGGCATGGGCGTCAACATGGTGACCGGCGATTACAGCCGCGGCGCCTCCGGTTTCTGGATCGAGAACGGCAAGAAGACCTACGCGGTGAGCGAAGTCACCATCGCCGGGCACTTGCTCGACATGTTCCGCACGATCACGCCCGCCAACGATCTCGAATTCCGCTACGGGACCAATGCGCCGACGCTGCGGCTCGAAGGACTGACCGTTGCCGGACAATAACCTCGCGGGACTGCGAGCGCCGCTTGAAGCCGTGATGCGCGAGGCCGGCGACGTGGCCCGCGAAACCTCGCGCCGTCCGTTCAAGCACTGGACCAAGGGCGACGACGATTCCCCGGTCACCGAGGGCGACATCGCGGTCAACGACCTGCTGCGCGCGCGGCTGACGGATCTCGTGCCCAATGCCGCCTGGCTGTCGGAGGAAACCGAAGACGCGCCCGACCGCGCGCTGCCGCTCGCTTGGGTGGTCGATCCGATCGACGGCACCCGCGCCTACATCGCCGGGCGCGCCGACTGGAGCATTTCGGTGGCGCTGGTGGAGAACGGACGGCCCAAGGTGGCCGCGCTGTTTGCGCCGGCGAGCGAAGAGATGTTCCTCGCCGCCCAGGGTGAGGGCGCCGCGCTCAACGGCGCCCGGATCGCCGCGAGCGGCGGCGCGACGCTTGCCGGCACCAGACTCGCCGGGCCGAAGCGCTATCTCGAGACGTTCGCCGCGCTCGATCCGAGCATCCTGCCGCAGCCGCGGGTGCCGTCGCTGGCATTGCGGCTGGCGCGGGTCGCGCAAGGGGTGCTCGACGCCGCCTTCGCCTCGCCGGGCAGCCACGACTGGGATCTCGCCGCAGCCGACCTTTTGGTGCACGAGGCTGGCGGTTTGTTCACAGATTTTTCCGGCCAGCCGCTCAGCTACAACGCCCCGCTTGCCGCCCATGGCGCACTGATGGCCGCCGGTCGCGCCCGCCATCGGGCGCTGCTCGACGCGGTGCGCCACCGCCGCGGCGAGTTTGCATAAATCCGCTTGCTGGCTTAATCCACGGCGCAAATGTCGTTATACAAACGGATCGTTACCTCGTCCGCGTTCCAGGAAGCCGTCGCCACGGCCGGTGCGTGGTATCTGCGCTCCGCATGGTACACCAGCTCCAAAATCTTTGACCCAGCGGATATTTACGAGACGATCAAGATACCGGCGATCCTGGCGATGTGGCACGGTCAGCATTTCATGATGCCATTCGTCCGGCGAAACGACCCGCGCCATCGCGCCAAGGTGATGATCTCGCGCCACCGCGACGGCGAGATCAACGCGCGCGCTGCCGAAAAGCTTGGCGTCGGCACCATTCGCGGCTCCGGCGCGCACAACCGCGAATTCAACCGCAAGGGCGGCACCGTCGCCTTTATCCAAATGATCGAGGCCCTCAATGAAGGCTACAATGTCGCATTGACCGCCGACGTCCCCAAGGTCGCGCGCATCGCCGGGCTGGGCGTCGTCAAGCTGGCGCAACATTCAGGCCGGCCGATCTACGCGGTCGCGCTCGCCAGCAGCCGCCGTCACGAACTCGACAATTGGGACCGCAGCGCCGTCAATCTTCCGTTCAGCCGGATCGCAGTGACTGCGAGCGAACCGATCTTCGTGCCGCAAGACGCCGACGATGCAGCACTCGAAGCCGCGCGGCTGCGTGTGCAAAACGAGCTCAACCGGCTGACCGCGCGCGCCTACGAAATTGCCGACCGCAAAGGGCCGCAGTCTTGAGCAACCGGCTGCCGGCAGCGTTGCGCGCATACCGGCTGTTGTCGGCGGCGATGACGCCGTTGGCGCCGCTGTTCCTGGCGCAGCGGCTGCGCAGCGGCAAGGAGCACGCCGTGCGCCTGGGCGAGCGGCGCGGCGTCAGCGGCAAGGGACGGCCGCCCGGACCGCTGGTGTGGCTGCACGGCGCAAGCGTCGGCGAATTGATCAGCGTGCTGCCGCTGATCGAGCGTATCCATGCGCGTGAGGTGAACCTGCTGGTGACGTCGGGCACCGTCACATCGAGCGGTCTTGCCGAGCAGCGGCTGCCGCGCGGCGTCATCCATCAGTTCGTGCCGGTCGACGTGCCATTTTTCGTGCGCCGCTTCCTCGATCACTGGCAGCCGGACCTGGCCCTGTTTGTGGAATCGGAGCTGTGGCCTAACATCATGATCGAGATGTCGCGGCGTGCCGTACCGATGGTCCTGATCAACGGACGGTTGTCGGAGAACTCATTCCGGCGCTGGCGCTATCTGCTGGCATCGATCGGTGACCTGCTGCGGCGGCTCGATCTGTGTCTGGCGCGCACGCCAGCCGACGCCGGCCGGTTCAGCGATCTCGGCGCGCGCCACGTCGTCACCACCGGTGATTTGAAGCTCGACGGGCCGGCGCCGCCGGCCGACCGCGACAAGCTCGCGGCGCTGCAGCGCGCCTTCGGCGAGCGTCCGCTGATCGCGGCCGCCTCCACGCATGAGGGCGAG
>DATJVE010000104.1:0-8312 GCA_035501975.1 Pseudolabrys sp. | reverse complement strand
CTGGTCCGGCAATTGCTGGCCTTCTCGCGCAAGCAGACGCTGCGCCCGCAGGTGCTCGACCTCAACGAGACGCTTAGCGATCTCACCATGCTGCTGCGCCGGCTGATCGGCGAGAAGGTGACGCTCGTCACCGCGTTCAGTCGCGACCTCTGGCCGGTGAAGGCGGACATCTCGCAATTCGAGCAGGTGATCGTCAATCTCGCCGTCAACGCGCGCGACGCCATGCCGGACGGCGGCAAGCTCACCGTGCGCACCGCCAACGTGCCCGCCTCGGAAAGCGGCACGCTCGCCTACAAGGGCATGCCCAGCGCCGACCACGTGCTGGTCGAGGTGAGCGACACCGGCTCCGGCATCCCGCCCGACATCGTCGACAAGATCTTCGAGCCGTTCTTCTCGACCAAGGAGGTCGGCAAGGGCACCGGCCTCGGTCTCTCCACGGTCTACGGCATCGTCAAGCAGACCGGCGGCTTCATCTATGTGAATTCGGTGCCGGGCAATACCTCGTTCCGCATTTTCCTGCCGCGCCATGTGGCGGGCGCCGAAGAGGCGGTGCCGCAGATGAGCGAGGCGCCGCCAATCGCCGGCGCCGCGCCGGCCGCCGCCGCAAAGGCGGCGAACACCGATTTGACCGGACAAGGCACCATCCTCCTGGTCGAGGACGAAGAGGGCTTGCGCGCGCTGAACGCGCGCGGGCTTGCCTCGCGCGGCTACACCGTGCTCGAGGCGAGCAACGGCGTCGACGCCATCGAGGTGCTCGACCGTGAGGGCGACGTCGATCTGGTGGTGTCGGACGTGGTGATGCCGGAGATGGACGGCCCGACGCTGCTCAAGGAGTTGCGCCGGCGCAATCCGAACGTGAAGGTCATCTTCGTGTCGGGTTACGCCGAGGAGGCCTTCCAGAAGAATCTGCCCGAACAGGAGCAGTACGAATTCCTCGCCAAGCCATTCACGCTCAAGCAACTCGTCACGAAGGTTAAAGAGACGATGACCGAGTGATCGCCCGGATCACTCGGCGGTCGTCGTTTCGTCCGCTTCGCTCGGCGCCGGGGCGGCTTCGGCATCGCCGCTCGATCCCGGCTTCGCCGCGTCGGCAAAGCTCTTCTCGAATTTCACGCCGAGCTGATGCGATTTGCGCCAGACCACGCGGCAGAAGCGGCGCGCCGCGCCGTTGTTCGACAACAACAGCACGAAGCTGTCGGGCAGCGCGGTAGTGTCGTTCACGTCGATGCGCGCGCCGGTCTCGGAGATGTCGGTGACGATACAGCCGGAGCGCCGCTCGGGCGTGATCGCCACCCGGGCGGAATAGCGCATCGGCTGGCGGCGCGTGTGGCGTTTTTCTCTCACGATCAGCCTCGTTACGCCCGCTCCGGCGGACGCGGTCCACGATTCACAATCCGTTAACTGCCCGGCACTCCAGTGCCAAACTCTAGCGGTCGGCGATTACCAATTCATAAAGCATTAGTTGTCTGCGCATTTGCCGCGCGCCTTCGGCTTGGCCGTTGACCTTGCAGCGATTTTTGTCTATGTCGCCGCCCGCAACATGGTTTTCGGCTTCACCTTGCTGACACGCTGCCGGCTTTGGGCTGCGACTCAAGTGATCTCCCAAAACTCGGATTGTTGCCGCTGGCGCGATGGACGCGCGGGCGTTCAACAGAAAGCGCGAAAGGAACTCTGATGCCTGTCGGAACTGTGAAGTTCTTCAATACCCAGAAAGGCTTCGGCTTTATTCAGCCGGAAGACGGCTCCAAGGACGTGTTCGTGCACATCACCGCGGTCGAGCGCGCCGGGATGCGCTCGCTCAACGAGGGCCAGCGGGTGAGCTACGAGATCGTCACCGAGCGCGGCAAGCAGGCGGCCGGCAATCTGCAGCCGGCCTGAGCCGAGCCGCGAAGAACTTTTCTGACATGAAAGCCCGGCGGCGACGCCGGGCTTTTTGCATGTGTAATGCTGGTGTAACAATGACGGTCGGATAACAAACGCTGAACGGGAGGATATCATGGAGGTCATCGCTTGCGGATCGCGGCCGTCGCGGCGAGGGCCGGCGGCGAGCTTCACCGGCACGGTGTGGCAGGACCCGATCGTCCAGGCGCCCGAACCCGCGTTGCTGCGCGCCGGTCGGGTGCGCTTCGAGCCGGGCGCGCGCACCTTTTGGCACACGCATCCGCTCGGCCAGACGTTGCATATTATTTCCGGCGTCGGCCATGTGCAGGCCTGGGGCGGGCCGATCCGCCAAGTGCGCGCCGGCGACACGGTTTGGATTCCGCCGGGCGAGAAACATTGGCATGGCGCCACGCCCGACAACAGCATGGAGCATATCGCCATGCAAGAAGCCAAGGACGGCGAGCACGTAAAATGGCTCGAGGCCGTGACCGAGGAGCAATACAAGGCAAGCCCCGCCGGCTGAGCCGCGTGAAAGGTGTGCGATGCGCTATCAGCTCTATTACTGGCCGGAGATTCAGGGCCGCGGCGAGTTCGTGCGCCTGGCGCTGGAGGATGCCGGCGCCGCCTATGACGACGTCGCGCGCGCGAAGGGCAGCATGGACAAGATGATGGCCATGATGAACGGCGGCGAAAAGCATCCGCCGTTCGCGCCGCCGTTCCTCAAAGTCGGCAAGCTCGTCATCGCGCAGGTCGCCAATATTTTGTTCTATCTCGGCCCGCGGCTGAAGCTTGCCCCGCGCGAGGAGGCGAGCCGGCTGTGGCTGCATCAGTTGCAGCTCACGGTGACCGACTTCGTGAAGGAAATCCACGATACGCATCACCCGCTCGGCGGGGATTTCTACTACGAGGATGCCAAGCCGGAGGCCAAGCGCTTCACCACGAATTTCCTGAAGCATCGAGCGCCGAAATATCTGGGCTATTTCGAGAGCGTGCTGAAGAAAAGCGGCGGGCCTTATCTGCTCGGGCGCAAGCTGACGTATATCGATCTGTCGCTGTTCCAGTTGATCGAGGGCCTACGCTACGCCTTTCCCAACGCGATGAAGCGCATCGAGCGCAAGGTCCCCGGCGTCGTCGTCTTGCACGACAAGGTCGCGACGCGCCCGCGCATCAAAGCCTATCTCGCCTGCAAGCGGCGGCTGGCCTTCAATGAGTGGGGCATATTCCGGCATTACCCGGAGCTCGATTCATAGACGCGCGCGCACCGGTTTCTTCATGGACATCTGACCGATTTCACCCATGCGCGGGCAGCGGCTTGCCGCCGGCGGTGACCGGCTTCGCCGCAATCAGGCTGAACGCAATGATGCAGGGCTCTTTGCCCGTGTTCACCCAGTTGTGGATGGTGCCGCGCTGCACCACCACGTCGCCGGCCGTCAGATGCACGGTGCCGACGTCGAGCTCCATGTCGATCGCGCCGGAGATGACCACCGCATAGTCGATCGAGTCGGTGCGGTGATTGCGCGGGGCGACGCCTGGCCCGTAATAGACGATGCGGAACACCGTGCCATTGTCGATGGTGGTAGCGATCTCCTTATGCGAGGGATCGTGGTCGCCGTCATTGTTCACGGGGAAGCCGGTGCTCGACCAGATCACCGAGGACTGCGCGCCGGGCCGGCTCGAGATCACGTTGCCGACCGTCTCGTCGATCAGCACCTTGGAGCGGCCTTGCTCGTCGTGCCCGGTGACGACGCGGCGAATTTTCAGGCTCATTGTTCGTCCTCCGTTCGATTGTCATTCCGCGATAAGCGGCTTTTTATTCGTTTCGTGCCAGAGCAGGAATAATCCGGAGCCGACCACGATGGCGGAGCCGGCCAACAAGGGCAGCGTAGGGATATCGCCCCAGAACATAAAGCCGAGCGCGATCGCCCAGACCAGCGAGAAATAATAGAACGGTCCGACCGCGGCGGGCGGCGCCAGCGACAGCGAGCGCGTCCACCAATACTGGCCCAATCCGTTGAGCAGGCCGTTCACCAGCATCGCCGTCAGAGAGAGCCCGTTCGGCCAGGAGAAACCGAAGATCGGCATGGCGACGGCAAAGAACGCCATCAGGAACACCATCTGATACATGGTCAGCGTTTCCGCCGACTCGGTCGTGGTCATCCCGCGCACCGCCGCGGTGACGCTACCGAACAGCACGGCGTTGCCGATCGCGAACAAAGCGCCGATACGGAAACTGTCGGCACCCGGCGCCGCCACGATCAGCACGCCGAGGAAGCCGGCAATCAGCGCACAGCCGCGCGCCAAGCCGACTTTTTCGCCGAGCCAGAATGCGGCGAACAACGTGGCGAACAGCGGCGCGGAGAAGTTGATGGCTATGGCGCCGCCGAGCGGCATCAGCGAAAAGGCGATGACGATGAAGCTCTGCGCCACCGCCTGCGTGCCGCTGCGGCCGAGATGATCGCGCAGGCGCTGCGTGCGGAATACCGTCAATCCCGCGCGCGGCAGGATCAACACCGCGCAGACGGCGAGCGAACCCACCGCGCGGAAGAACAGCACCTCGGCGAACGAATAGCTGGCCACCTGCCATTTCGCGATCGCCATCGACACCGCGAACATGACGGTGGCGCTCAGCATATAGAGAATGCCGCGCGGCACGCGGTCGGCGCGCGCGGCGGGCAGGCGCTGGTCGAGGCTGTCGGAGGTCACCGGGTTGAAGGCCTCTGGCGGACGGGATGCTCCGCCTAGCACGGCCTCGGGCGAGCGGGCAGGGGCAAAACGGAATGGCTGTTCTTCTCTGCCCCTCTCCTGCAAGGGGAGAGGGAAACCTTGCCGCCGTGCGCCGGTGCCTATTTCCGCCGCCTGGCGCGCAACCGCGCCGCCTGGCGCTTGAGCCGGGCACGCCGCAGCCTCGCCTTCTTCGCCCGCCGCCGCCGGCAGCGGCTGCATTTGCAGTTCGAGCGCCCGATCACGTTTTTCAGATAGTCGATGCCGTAATCGTAGACGAGCTCCTCGCCCGGCTTGATTTTGCGCAGCGTGCGGATGAACACGCGGTGCCTGACGTCGTAGGTTTCCGCGTTGGGATTGCAGGAGTGGTTGAAATAGCGCGCGATATTGCTGCGCGGCGAGCCGTCAATGGTCCAGCGGCTGTTGAGCTCGTAGAGGTAGCGGTTGCCGCGGGCCTCGAGGATCTCGGCTTCTTTGGTCTTGAGCAACGGGCCCTTGTATTCGGCGATCTTGGCGCGCTTGCGGATCGGCCTTGTGGCGAACAGGCCGAGGCCGGTGCGGGAGCGGCCGATCCGGAACGGTCTCTTGGGCATTGTGCGGAGATTCTAAGTCCAACGGAATGAGCGCTGCGGATGCCAGAAGGCCGCACGCGCGTCAACGCAAAAACTTTGGCTCGGGCAAGCCGGGCCAAAGTCGCATCGGTGATTGACCGGACTAGTGGCGCCAGCCGCGATCCCAATGGCAGTGGCCGTGCGGGCCGCGCCAGCGGTGCCGGCCGCAGCCGTCACGCACTTGAATCACCTGGTCGGCGGACGCGGTGACGGCCTTGAGCGAAGCGGCCGGCATGGCCTTTGCGCCGAAGGTCATGAATGCGAAAACGGCCGCGACCGCGGCCAGCAGAGCGAACTCCTTGCGCATGTCGTTTCTCCCTGATGTTTGACTTATCGCGCGGGGCAGACCTGACCACGGCGGCGACGCGCCGGCAACGGGCCCTTCGGACATACGCGGCATTCGCCCCCGCCGGCGTCGTCAGAACCCGTGGATGAAAATACCGACGGCGAAGATGACGAAGCCGGTCCAGTTGAGGACCGTGGGCAGCGACACCAGCACCGCGGCCAGCGCCGGTTGGCGCCGTATATAGGCGAAGCCGCCGCCGGCAAGCCCCAGCAGCGGATAGAGGAAGTGGTGCATGGCGACGATGGCGCCGCCGAACGAGGTCGACAGCTCCGTGCCGTGGATGACGATCGACGTGGTGTCGTCGAGCAGCCAGGCGAGCAGCAGCAGGCCGCCGAGCGCCATGGTCGCCTCGCGCAGGCGGCCCTTCACCGCGAAATAAAGCGCGGGGACGGCGAGGCACGGCGCCAGCGCGAACTTCAGGCTGAGCAGGATCTGCGCGAACAACAAAAAGCCGGTCGGGGCGTCGTCGAGGTAAGGCGCAACGATGCCGGGCAGGTCGGAGAGCGTGCTCAGCGTCTCCGCCGCGGCGATCACGATCAGCAGGATTTGCCGCCGCCGCGCCCGGACCGGCGGCGGAATATCGGCCGTCATCGATGCCCCCCGATACTGCGGCAAGCCTAGCATGCGCGCCGCGTTTTCCCCATCGCCGGAACATTGCCCGGCCGCGTCCGGCGCTTCATGATGGCGGCATGGCGAACGCCGACGCCGAGCGCTGGCCCGAACTGCCCTATGCCGCGTGGAAGGACACGTGCGACACGCTGCATCTGTGGACGCAGGTCGTCGGCAAGATCCGCCTCGCGCTGACGCCCTGGGTCAATCACTCCTGGCACGTCGCGCTCTATGTCACCGCGCGCGGCCTCACCACGTCGCCGATCCCGGACGGCGCGCGCGCGTTTCAGATCGACTTCGATTTCATCGATCACGTGCTGTGGGTGCGAACGAGCGACGGCCGTTTCCGCCAGGTGGAGCTGCGGCCCGTGGGCGTCACGGAATTCTTCACCGACGTGATGATCGCGCTGAAAGAGCTCGGCATCGCCGTGACGATCCGCACCATGCCCAGCGAGATCCCCGACTGCGTTCCCTTCGACGAAGACACCGTGCACCGGTCCTACGACGCCGACTACGCCAACCGCTTCTGGCGCGTGCTGCTGGCGGCGCAGGAGGTGATGGCGCGTTTCCGCAGCGGCTTTCTCGGCAAGGTGTCGCCGGTGCATTTCTTCTGGGGCTCGTTCGATCTGGCGGTGACGCGGTTCTCGGGGCGGCGCGCGCCAAGCCATCCCGGCGGCGTGCCGCATCTGCCCGACGCGGTCGCTCGGGAAGCCTATTCGCATGAGCTGTCGAGCGCCGGCTTCTGGCCGGGTTCGCCGGGACCGGTGAATTATGCCGCGTTCTATTCCTATGCCTATCCGGCGCCGGACGGTTTCGCCGCGGCGAAGGTGAAGCCGAGCGAAGCGTTTTTCTCCAAGGAATTGGGCGAATTCATTTTGCCCTATGACGCCGTGCGCACGGCCCGCGACCCCGACGCCGCGCTGATGGACTTCCTGCAGAGCAGCTACGACGCCGCGGCGGACCTGGCGCAATGGGACCGCAAGGCGCTCGAATGTGCACTGGGCGAAGCGGGCAAGGTGAGGGCGGTGTAGCGGGAACCCGCGCCCGCCTCTGCGGGTTAGAGCGCCATGTCCGCGCCCGCCAAGACCGCCGCCGTGCCCATGCCGGAAAGCCTGCGCTATCGCGCCCGCGCGCAGCAATGCCGCGCGATGGCGAAGGTCTTCCGCGCCGATTTCGCCCGCCATCACATGCTCAAGGCCGCCGCCGACTTCGAGCGCATCGCGCGCGACGCGCGGGAGCGCGAGGTCGTGCACGGCATCGCCGAATTGGGCGCGCTGGTGCGCGGGCTGCATCGCGGAAACTAGGCGTGCGTCATCGCCCCTGATCACCGATTGATTTTTGCGCTACACTCGGCGCGACGGACGGGGAGGGAGCGATGAGCCAGAAGGCCGAATTCCACAATCTGCAGAAACCCGACGACGGCTTGCTGCGCGAGCTCGCCGCCGGCGTGACCACGCGCATCTTCGCCGGCGAGCACGCCATGCTGTCGGTGGTGACGATCGCGCCCAACGCCGAAGGCGTCATGCATCATCACCCGGAAGAGCAATGGGGCGTGCTGCTCGAAGGCTCGGCGGTGCGCTTTCAGGGCGGCGAGGAGATCGCGGTCCGCCAAGGCGATTTCTGGCGCACGCCCGGCAACGTGCCGCACACCATGCGCGCGGGGCCGGACGGCGCGCGCGTGCTCGACATCTTCTCGCCGCCGCGGCCGGAATACAAAAAAGCGGGGAAGGGGTTTGGGGCGGCGTAAAACACTGAGCCGTCATGGCCGGGCTTGTCCCGGCCATCCACGCCTTGCTTGATGAAGCTGCCTCGAAAAAAGACGTGGATGCCCGCGACAAGCGCGGGCATGACGACTCGTTCGGGGATTTCTCGCTCGCGTAGCCTGCCGCGAATAGACGCCTTTAGATCCGCCCGACGCCCGGGAAGAAGCACACCGGGCCGAAATCGCGGCCCGTGGCATCGACGAACAGCACCGGCTGGTCGTCGGGCGTCTCGATGCCGGGCTGCACGGTGTCGCCGGGGACGGCACGCCATTCGGTGGTGCCTTCGATCTGGTAGAACCACTTGTCGGCGCCGCTCGACTTGCTGACGGCAAAGCGCGCCTTGACCGTGTCGGCGTGCAGGCAGCAGGAGATGTACCAGCT
>DATJVE010000103.1:0-11180 GCA_035501975.1 Pseudolabrys sp. | reverse complement strand
TTTCGAGTTTTGATAAAAAATCGGCTGGATCTTGATACTGATAAACGTCGTCGTCGCGCAGCTCGACGAATTCCGGGATGTCGGTGCAAATCACACGAGCGCCCGCAAGGCGACCCTCCACCACACAACGGCCAAACCCTTCGCGCAATGAATGAACCCAAACAATGCTATGCTTCTGATATTCCTCGGCGACCTGCTTGTCCGTTAGCTGGCCACATAACGTCAACTGGCCGGACATCATGAAGTCGCTAAGCGGAGCAAGCCTCGTTGCATCGGCCGTCTTGTGCAGCCCGAGCACCGAGACATGAAAGCCCGCAGCGAGTACCTCCGGCAAATAATCGCGCACGACCGATTCGAGATCTTTGTTTGCCGTCGATCCCGTGCAGAGAAGGATTGACGACTTTGTTTTGGCCGAAGATGGCTGCGATGCGAGGAGACGTTCGAAGGAGTAGAACGTGTTCGGCAACATCGTGATCGCGCCGTGGCCAAAGCGACCACTGGTTTGCAGCCGCTGCCGTGACTGTTTCGAGATCGTAAAAACCGGTCGACCAAGCCATTTGATGGCGCGGTAACAAGCCAGATAATAGAGCTTGGAAGGAGAAATCGCGCGGTTCAACTGCTCGAGGTCGTGCACCACGATGCGCCCGCGCTGCGTTAACAAATCAACGATTGCGACCGAATTGTACGGATAAAGTGTCATGTCGGCGCGCTTGAAATACCCGATCACCGGCAAAACCATCTGCTCTACCAGGACTGAGACCACATAAAAGACATTGCGTGGCAGAATCCGGCATATACGCGGGGCCCGAACGACGCTCACGCGGAACCCTTCTTGCTTCAGCCCGTCAATCAGGTTGCGGACATAAAGCGGCATGCCGCGGTCCAGATAGCCTCCGATAAAATCGTTGATGAGGATATGCATGGCAAGCCTTATTCGCGCCGGCCGTTTGCGGCGCGCGTCAGCGCCTTCGCTTCCGGCAACAGCTTTCCGTGCGCGTCGAGCAGACCCCAATCAGCACTATCGTAGTCGTAATAGAAGGCCGGTCCGAATTTGTCGCGGCGATCCTCGGCGAGCGCTGCGAAAAATTGCTCGACCGCCTGCGCCCGGCTTTCGCCGTTGCTTGTCGGAAACTGGCCTTTGCGCCAGCCAAACTCGGTGATCCAGAACGGCAGGTCGGAGCCGAGCGCGGCGCTATCGCGTTTCAGCGTCGCTGCCACGGAGGCTTTGATGTCGTTGGGGTCGGGGTAAATGTGCAAGCCGTAGCCGTCGACATGGTAGCGCGCGTTGCTCAGATAATTGACGCCGTCGAGATCGCGCAGCGACGCCACGAAAGCCGCCGGGTTCGGCAGATGATGCGGCAAGGGCAAATCCCAGCCCTCGTCGGCGTGCGCCATGCCGAAGGTGATGATCTTCGCCTCGGGGAAGAAGCGCGGGTCGCGGATTACTTCCGCCGCGGCCTGCAGAAAGCGCGCATAGCCGCGTGCCGCGACCGCAACGTCATCCGGGGTCGCGGGGCGGGCGAATGGAACGTCGCCGTTGAAGCATACCCAATCGACCTCGTTGCCGATCTCGAACGCGTCGACCGTGAGGTTCGCCGCCTTCAGCGCCGACAAAAGCCCGCGCAACCTAGCCTTAAACTTGGCGGTGTCGATCAGGCTGAGCTTGAGTGAGCCGCTGTCCCAGCCGCAGCGCTGCTTGAATAGCCACCCGGCATTGTCGGCTTTGGCCGCCGAGCCGTCGTAATCGGAGGCGTCCTGGATGACGACGACCAGCATTTTCAATTCGGCTTGTTTCGCCATGCGCACGACGTCAACGAAATCCTGCGTCCGTTCTGGCGGGTAGGCGAAAGCGTCGCGGAACCAGTGCAGGCCGGTCGCGCCGATGCCGGCGATGATAGCGGCTTGCTTCGCCTTCGGCTCCCAAATTGTATTCGAGCGGCAGAGACCGACTTCGAAGCCGTGCGATTGCGCGTAGCTCGCCACAATCGACAGCAGGACGGCGGACGTTACGCACAGAAGGCCGAAGCCGAACCGCCATCTGTTGGATGCCATCGCGATCAATAGGCGTTTTCGGTCTTGAGCAGCGCGAACGGCGTCCGGGCCAGGATGTAGAGATCGAGCAACAGCGACCAGTTTTCGATGTAGTAGAGGTCGTGTTCGACGCGCTGCTGGATCTTCTCGTGCGTATCGGTCTCGCCGCGCCAGCCGTTGATCTGCGCCCAGCCGGTGATGCCCGGCTTGACGCGGTGGCGGGCGAAGTAGCCGTCGACCGCCTCGTCGTAAAGCTTGGCTTCGGCCTTGGCGTTGATGGCGTGCGGGCGCGGACCGACCAGCGACAGATTGCCCTTGAGCACCACGTTGAGGAGCTGCGGCAGTTCGTCGAGACTAGCCTTGCGGATGATGCGGCCGACTTTGGTCACGCGCGGATCGTCTTTGGTGACGAGCTTGTTGGCGGTGGCGTCAGACTTGTCGACGTACATCGAGCGGAACTTATAGACCTCGATCAGGTCGTTGTTGAAGCCGTAGCGCTTCTGCTTGAACAGTACCGGGCCGCGGCTCTCGAGCTTGATGGCGATCGCGATCAGCGCCATCACCGGCAGCGCGAGCAGGAGCGCGAGGCCGCCGATGAGCTTGTCGAATAGCCACTTCATCACGACGTCCCAATCGGCGATCGGCCGATCGAACACGTCGAGCACCGGCACGTTGCCGATGTAGGAATAGGAGCGCGGACGGAACTGCAACTTGTTGGTGTGCGCGGCAAGCCGGATGTCGACGGGCAGCACCCACAGCTTCTTCAGCATCTGCAGGATGCGGTCTTCCGCCGAGATCGGCAGCGAAAAGATCACCAGATCGACGCGGGTGCGCCGGCCGAATTCGACCAGATCGTCGACGACGCCGAGCTTGCGCTCGCCGGCGCAGTCGGCGCTGGAGCGCTCGTCGCCGCGGTCGTCGAACAGGCCAATGATCTTGACGCCGGAATCCTTCTGCCGCTGCAGCTCTTCGATGACGTGTTCGCCGGGCACGCCGCCGCCGACGATCACCGTGCGGCGGGTGAGGCGGCCTTCGCGCGTCCATTTGCGCACCAAGAGGAACAGGAGGCGGCGCGAGGTCACCAGCGCGAGCAGGCCGTAGACGTAGAAACTGCCGAGCCAAACGCGCGAGAAGATGTCGCCGGCTTTGGCGAAGAACGAAATGCCGATGACGATCAGGAACACCACCGACCAGGCCGAAGCGAGCCGCATGTACTGTTTCTCGTGGCCGCGGAAGGCTTGCAGCTGGTAGATGTCCGCGGTCTGGAACGCGAACATCGACAGCACGGCGATGGCGAAGATCGCCCCGGCGTAGTGCCAGAAGAGAGGTTCGCTCAAGCCCAGATAGAGCGCGAACACCGCCATACCGACCATGACGATCAGCGCGAACTCGCCCATGCGCACGAAGCCGGCGAGCACGATTGGCGAAATCGCGGCGGGCGCCGGGGCCGCGGCAACGGCGAGCGCTTCCGGTGTCAGCGAACGGGCTTTGCTCGCCGCGCGCGGGCCGCTGCGCAGGCGGTCAAGAAACGCCGTTGCGCCGGTTGCGTTGATCGATGGCCGAGTGTCGATATCGGTCATGCATAAACGTTCAGCCGCCCGCGCGCCCCGGACCAGCAGCTGAGATCGTCCCTAATTCACGGAAATTTCTAAGGAAAGAGTCTCAAAAAAGGCTTATCGGAATCGGCGAATAACCGTTAATGGGGGCCTAGCGGCGCACGGTTTCCAGCGCCTTTTGATAAGCGGCGAGCACGCCGTCGACCATGGTCTCAACCGAAAAGGACGTGCGGACCTGTTCGCGCAGCCTGCGCGTCGTCTCCGCCATCTCGTCCGGGTGGTCGAGAGCCTGCGCGATCGCGCCGGCCAGGGCGGCCGCGTCCTGGGGCGGTACTAGGGTATGGGAGAGGGGGCCGTAGATCTCGGGGATGCCGCCGACACCGGTCGTGATCAGCGGTTTGGCACCGGCGGCCGCCTCCAGCACGACGTAAGGCAGCGATTCCGCCCGCGATGGAACCACCATGATGCGGCCAAGGGTTAGCGCCGTATAGGCCGGCATAGCGGGCTTGAAATGCACGGCGGCGGTGAGGCCGAGGCCTTCCACCTGAGCTTGCAGCGCGGGCCGTTCGGGACCGTCGCCGACCAAAGTCGCCGTGACGGTGCGCCCGGCCGACCGCAATCGGGCAATCGCTTCGAGCAGCACGTCCACGCCTTTGACCGGCCGCAACTCGCCCATGAACACGAGATCGGTCGCGTCGGGGGCGGATTCGATCACCTTGAATTCGGCCTGCGATACGCCGTTGTGGACGATACGCACGAGGCCGCGGGGGCTGCCGATCTTGCGGCGGAAAATGTCGGCGCTATAGGCGCTTTCAAACAAAAACAGGTCGCCGCGCAGCATCAAGAGGCGCTCGGTCGCCAGGTAGAATCTCCCGGCGATCGTCTCATGGCCGAACAGCAGGCTGCCGCCATGCGGCGTATAGGCGCGGATCGGGCGCCTGGCGCCAAACGACAGGCGGGCATAGGCACCGCCTTTGGCGCCGTGCCCGTGCACGACGTCGGCCTCGGATTGCGTCGCGCGGCGCACGACATGGGCGAGCGCCAAGACGTCGCCCGGATTGGCGTGGCGGCGCATCGGAATGCGGGTGAGGCCAAGGGCGAGCGAAGGCTCGAGCAGGCGGAGCGTGTCTTCGGCGCGCGGTCCGCCGGTGTTTGAGTCGGCAATCAAGCCGACCCGATGCCCGCGCGCGGTCTGTTCGCGGGTCAGATCGAGGACATGACGAAACAGGCCGCCGACGGGCGCACGGAACACGTGCAGGATGTTCAAAGATTTCATGCGTCGAATCCGCCCCGTCCTGGCCGGAAAGCGGGGAGATTAGGGCGCGGGGTCGGTTAATAATATCTAACAAAACGACGCCTTAACGGCGGAAATTAACGCGGAAGAAACCATAATAGGTTGTGATCCAGACGACACCCCCGCAGCGTGTGCGTTTGGAGTGAGCATGTTGTTCCGTAAAAAGTCCAAAGTTGCTGCCGCGCCTGCCGCGCCCCCGATGGTGCCGCTCGCCGTGACTGGCGAGCCCGATTTGCGCGGCTTGGGCCGCGTTCTCTGGGCCAAGAAGACCAAGATCGTTGCGATCACGCTTTTGGCCGCCGCCGCCGCGCTGGCGGTCGTTAACACGATCACGCCGCGCTACCGCTCCGAGTCGCGGCTGCTTCTGGAATCGCGCGAGAACGTGTTCCTGCGCGCCGAAGCCGACAAGAACGGCGGCGACCGCAACATGCTCGATCCGGAAGCGGTGACCAGTCAGACACAACTGGTGCTCTCGCGCGATCTGGCGCGCGAAGTGATCAAGAAAGAAAAGCTCGCCAATCTGCCGGAATTCGACCCGGCGATGGGCCACGTGTCGGTTTGGAAAAGCATCCTCGGCCTGTTCGGCATCGGCCGCGACCCCGGCTCGATGTCGGCGGAAGAGCGGACGCTCGAATCCTATTATGACCGGCTGAATGTCTACGCGGTCGATAAATCGCGCGTCATCGTCGTCGATTTCGATTCCGCCAATCCGGATCTCGCGAGCCGCGTCGCCAATTCCATCGCCGGGACCTATCTCAAGATGCAGCAAGCGGCGAAACAGGAGCAGACGCGGGCGGCCGGCGTGTGGCTCGCCGGCGAGATCGCGAACTTGCGCACCAAGGTGGCCGAGGCGGAAGCTAGGGTCGACGACTACCGCGCTAAGGCCAATCTGTTCGCCGGCGCCAACAACACGCCGCTGTCGACGCAGCAGCTCACCGAGATCAACTCGCAGATCGCCGCGGCGCGCGGGCAGAAGGCCGACCTCGAGGCGCGGGCGAAGCAGCTGCGCGAGATCATCCGCTCCGGCAAATCGATCGAATCCTCCGACATCTCCAACTCCGACTCGATGCGCCGGCTGGTCGAACAACGCAACACGCTGCGCTCGCAGCTCGCCGAGCAATCGACCACGCTGCTCGACCAGCACCCGCGCATCAAGGAATTGAAGGCGCAAATCGCCGAGGTCGAGCGTGAGATCCGCAACGAAGGCGAGCGGCTGGCACGCCAGCTCGACAATGACGCCCAGGTCGCCGGCGATCGGATCGAGGCGCTCACCGCCAGCCTCGACACGGTGAAAAAACAGGTCTCGCAGGCGAGTACGCAGGACGTGCAGTTGCGCGCGCTCGAACGCGACGCCAAGGCCGAACGCGATCTGTTGGAATCCTATCTCGCCAAATATCGCGAGGCGACCGCGCGCGACAACATCAATGCCGCGCCGCCGGAAGCGCGCATTATTTCGCGCGCCAGCCCGGCGATCAAGCCGTCCTTCCCGAAGAAACTGCCGACCGTGCTGATCGCGGCTTTCGCCGCCTTTGCCTTGTCGGCGGGATTCATTGTGACCGGGGCGCTGTTGGCGTCGCCGCCGCCGTCCGCCTACGACCTTGCGCCTCCGGCGAGTGCGGCGCGCCAGCGTGTCGACTCGCCGCCGCTGATGCCGGTCGCCGCCCAAGGCGCGCTGGCGGCGGCTTCGGTGGGCACGGTCGAGCAGATTGCGCAAAGCATGCGCCACGGCGGCGATGACGGACGCCGCGTCATCGTGGTCGGCAGCATGCGCAACGTCGGCACCACGCACGCCGCAATTTCGCTCGCCCGCACGTTGGCGCAGGACGCCAATGTCGTGCTGGTGGACATGTCCTTCGGCTCGCCCAATCTGTCGGTCATCTCGAACGATCCGAACGCGCCCGGCATTGCCGAGCTCGTGCGCGGCACCGCGACCTTCGGCGAGATCATCACCGGCGACCAATATTCGACCGCGCACCTGGTGACGACCGGCGCGGTCGGCAACGACGCCCGCGCGCTTTCCTCCTCGCCGATGCTGGCAACCATGATCGAGGCGCTGGTGCGCAGCTATGATCACGTCGTCATCGACGTCGGCTCCGCGACCGATGTCGCGCTGGAACGGCTGGCGCCGCTCGCCGGCCGGGCGGTGCTGGTCTCGTCCGATCCGGCCAATGCGGCGACCAAAGCCGCGCGCGAACGGCTGCTGACGGCCGGCATTGCCGAAGTGACGGTCATGGCCGGTGCGCCGCAGGTCATCGCGGCTTAATCTCGCCATTCGGCCGTGGGGACGTTCGTCACCGCGCGCAAAGATTTGTCAATAAAAAGGCCGAATAGTCCGGCCTCCGAAGCCTTTGGAGCCAGGCACTTGGCGGGCATGAAGCAGACCATCATCCGGACCGGGCTGGAGACGCTGTACTTCACCGGGATGCATCATGTGATGCGTCCGCTGGTCGGCGGCGTCGGCGTCATTCTGACGCTGCATCACGTGCGGCCGCGGCGCCCCGACGCGTTCCAGCCCAACCACCTGCTGGAGGTCACCCCCGAGTTCCTCGATGGCCTGCTGCGGCGGCTGAAAGGCTCGGGGCTCGATGTGATCTCGCTCGACGAGATGCACGCGCGTTACTTGAGCGGCGATTTCAAGCGGCGCTTCGTCTGCATCACCTTCGACGACGGCTACAAGGACCTGATGTGCTACGCGTATCCGCTGCTGAAACAGTACGCGATGCCGTTCGCTCTCTACATCCCGACCAGCTTCCCCGACCGGCTGGGCGAGTTGTGGTGGCTCGCGCTCGAAGCGGTGATCGCGCAGAACAGCCGCATCGGCATGGTGATCAACGGCGAGGACCGCTACTTCGACTGCGGCACGGTCAAAGAGAAGCGCGAGCTGTACGACCAGATTTACGGCTATCTGCGTAGCTTGAAGACCGAGGACGAGTTGCGCCACGTGGTGCGCGATCTCGCCGCCTGCCACAAAGTCGACATGGCGGCATTTTGTCGCGACCTGTGCATGGACTGGGCGGAGATCGCGCAGCTTGCCGCCGATCCGCTGGTCACCATCGGCGCGCACACCGTCAACCACAACATGCTCAAGAAGATGGCGGACGAAGATGCGGTGCGCGCCGAGATGGAGATGAGTCGCGCCGTGCTACAGGCCGCGCTCGGCAGGCGGTCGGAACATCTCGCCTATCCGGTTGGCGATCCGACCTCGGCCGGCCCGCGCGAGTTCCGCATTGCCGCCGAGCTCGGCTTCAAGACCGCGGTCACCACGCGGCCGGGGGTGCTGTTCAAGGTGCACCGCGACCATTTGACCGCGCTGCCGCGCCTATCGGTCAACGGCGATTTCCAGCGTCAGCGCTATCTCGACGTGCTGATGTCGGGCGCCGCCACCGCGATGTGGAACGGCTTCCGCCGCGTGAATGCGGCTTAATCGTCACCCGTTCGTCCCCGCGAAAGCGGGGACCCAGGGCCACGACAAAGGTCTCCCACTTCGCTCTGGATTCCCGCTTGCGCGGGAATGAACGGAAATTGATCAACGCGGCGTAGCCTTGTCCGGCTTCACCATCCAGCTGACCAGCGGCATCGCCGGCAGCACCCAGCCGAGGCCGGCGACTACGTAAAAGATCGCCGCCACAAAACCGTTGATGTCGGTGAGCACCGACTGCGCCAGCGCCATGGCGAGCAGGCCCCAGACCGTCACCAGCAGCAAGAGGGCGATCGTGCCGATCAATTTGCGGACGCGGACGGGCATGGCAGCTGTGCGGGCTATTTTGCGCATGATCTTCTCCGAAAACCGGTTCCCATCCTCGATCAAGTCGAGGACAAGCTTTTCGGGATCATGCGCCGGTGTGATTTGCGGTGCGCTGCACATGACTATATGGTCCGCGCGGTTCCCGGCAAGCCAAGCGTTCCATGCACGATCATCGTCCGGTTCCCGAGTTTCGCCTGCGCGCGGTGCGGCTGTGGCTGCTCGCGGCGGCGGCGATGATTTTCCTCACCTTGGTCGTCGGCGGGGCGACGCGGCTTACGGTCTCGGGGCTTTCGATCACAGAGTGGAAGCCGGTCACCGGCGTCGTGCCGCCGCTGTCCGAGCAGGCTTGGCGGACGGAATTCGACGCCTATAAGGCCATACCGCAATACCGTGAGCTCAACAAAGGCATGAGCCTCGGGCAGTTCAAGGTGATCTATTACTGGGAATGGACGCACCGGGTGCTCGCGCGCGCGACCGGAGTGGTGTTCCTGCTGCCGTTTCTCCTGTTCCTATGGACGGGCGCCATCCCGCCGCCGCTGCGGCCGCGGCTGTGGCTGATCTTCGCCGGCGGCGCCGCGCTCGGCGTGGTCGGCTGGTGGATGGTGTCGTCGGGGCTTTCCGGTTCGCTCGTCAAAGTCTCGCAATATCGCCTCGCGTTCCACATGACGCTGGCGTGCACGGTCTACGCCGCGATCCTGTGGACCGCGCAGCAGATCGTGCCGCGTCCGCTCGACGAGGCGCCCAAGCGGCTGCGCCTCGCTGCTTTGGCGATCGCCGTCTTGTTGCTGGTGCAGATCTATCTCGGCGCGCTGGTGGCCGGGCTCGACGGCGGCTTGAAATACAACACCTGGCCGCTGATCGAGGGTGGCCTCATGCCGCCGCTCGACGAGGTGCTGTTCATGCACCCGCTGTGGCGTAATCTGTTCGAGAATATCCTCACCGTTCAGCTCGACCACCGCATGCTGGCCGACGGAATTTGGTTTTTGGCGCTGCTGCACGCCTTTGACGCCTGGCGCCAGCGGTTTGCGGCGCGCAGCGCCGCCGTCCTCGCCGGCGCGGTGACGCTGCAGGCCGCGCTCGGCATTGTGACGCTGCTCTATCAGGCGGCGCTCCCGCTCGCGCTCGTGCATCAATTGATGGCGATGATCGTGTTCAGCGTCGCCATTGTGCATGCCGAGCGGCTGTCGCATCGCGCGATCATGCGCGCGCCGCAAACGGCCGCCGCGGGCCAGGCGGCATGATCGAGGTCACGAGTCAAGACGGCATCGCCGTGCTGAGGCTCACGCACGGTAAGGCTAACGCGCTCGACATCGAATTATGCGGTGCGCTGGCCGCGCAGTTCACGCAGCTTCGCGATGACGACAGCAAAGCGGTGGTGATTACGGGGCAGGGGAGAATTTTCTCGGCCGGCGTCGACCTCATCCGAGTCAGTGAGGATGGGGCGCCTTATGTCCGCAAGTTCCTGCCGGCGCTGCACAGGCTTTACAACGCGGTGTTTTACCACCCGAAGCCGGTGGTGGCGGCGATCAACGGTCACGCCGTCGCCGGCGGCGCCGTGCTCGCGGCTTGCGCCGACCGCCGCATCATGGCGCGCGACGGCGGCCGCATCGGCGTGACGGAGTTGCTGGTCGGCGTGCCGTTTCCCGCGCTCGCCTTCGAGATTTTGCGCTTCGCGGTGCCGGCGCGCCATCTGCCGGAGTTCACGCTGAGCGGCGCGACCTATGCGACCGACGCCGCGCTTGACCGCGGATGGATCGACGAGATCGCGGAACCTGCCGAACTCATGGAAGACGCCATCGCCGTCGCGATGGAGCTGGCCGAGTTGTCACCACCGGCTTTCGCGCAAACCAAACAGCAGCTACGCCAAGCGGTGGCCGAACGTTATGCCGCCAGCGGCGCGGCGACCGACACGGCGGTCACCGAGATCTGGTGCGCTGATGCGACGCTCGGCTACATCCGTGCATATGTTCAGCGCACGCTGAAGAAAGGCTAAGCTGCCTTCAGCGCCTGTTCCAGGTCGGCGATGACGTCGGCCACGTCTTCCAGCCCGACCGACAGCCGCACCACGTCCGGTCCGGCGCCCGCTTGGACCTTTTGCGCGTCGGACAATTGCCGGTGCGTGGTCGAGGCGGGGTGGATGATGAGCGAGCGGGTGTCGCCGATATTCGCCAGGTGCGAGAACAGCTTGACGTTCGACACCAGCTTGACGCCGGCATCGTAGCCGCCTTTGAGCCCGAACGTGAGCACCGCGCCGGCGCCCTTCGGCGCGTATTTCTTGGCAAGGGCGTTGTATTTGTCGCTCGGGAGGCCCGCATAGCTGACCCAGACCACTTCCGGCCGCTTCGCCAGCCATTCGGCGACCGCCAGCGCGTTCTCGGAATGGCGCTGCATGCGCAGCGGCAAGGTCTCGATACCGGTGAGGATGAGGAAAGCGTTGAATGGCGACAGCGCCGGCCCGAGGTCGCGCAGCCCGAGCACGCGGCAGGCGATGGCGAAGGCGAAGTTGCCGAAGGTCTCGCCCAGCACCATGCCGGAATATTCCGGGCGCGGCTCC
>DATJVE010000102.1:0-17683 GCA_035501975.1 Pseudolabrys sp. | reverse complement strand
TCCGGCCGCCCGGAAGTCACCTTCGCCATCGAGCGGCTGGTCGACATGGCCGCGACCAAGCTCGGCGTCGACCGCATCAGCCTGCGCCGCCGCAATCTGGTGCGGCCGAAGGCCATGCCCTACCGCAACGCGGTCGGCATGACCTATGACAGCGGCACCTACGCGGACAACATGGACCTCGCCATGCGCGTCGCCGACTGGGACGGCTTTGCCGCGCGCAAGCGCGAGGCGAAAAAACGCGGCAGGCTGTTGGGCCTCGGCCTCGCCAATTACGTCGAGTCCTCGATCGGCGCGCCGAAGGAGCAGGCGCGTATTACCGTCCGGCCCACCGGCATCGACGTCATCATCGGCACGCAGCCGGCCGGGCAAGGGCACGAGACCAGCTTCGCGCAGGTGGTGTCGGACTTGCTGCAAGTGCCGGTCGAGAGCGTGCGCATCATCATGGGCGACACCGACGTGGTGCGCGCCGGCGGCGGCACGCACTCGGGCCGCTCCATGCGCCACGCCGCGACCGTGTTCTCCATGGCCGCGACCACGCTGATCGCCAACGGCAAGCGCATCGCCGCGCACCTGCTCGATGCTGGCGAGATCGAATTCACCGACGGCCGTTTCACCGCGCGTGGCACCAACCGCAGCTTCGACTTCCTCGAACTGGCGCAGGAGATGGAAAAGCATCCCCTGCCCGACCATCTCGCCAAGGGCCTCGCCGTCGTCACCGACAACGAGATGCACGACCCGGTGTTTCCGAACGGCTGCGCGGTGTGCGAGATCGAGATCGATCCGGCAACCGGCGGCCTCGCGCTTACCCGCTACACTTCGGTCGACGACGTCGGCCGCTGCATCAACCCGCTGATCGTGCACGGGCAGACGCACGGCGCCGTCGTGCAAGGCGTCGGCCAGGCGCTGTGGGAGCAGTTCGTGGTCGACGGTAGCGGGCAGCCGCTCACCGGCTCGCTGATGGACTACGGCATGCCGCGCGCGCATCTCCTGCCATCGATCAAGAGCGAGATCGTCGAGGTGCTGTCGCCGACCAATCCGCTCGGCATCAAGGCCGGCGGCGAAGGCGGCACCACCGGCGCGCTGGCGGCGATCGTCTCGGCCATTGTCGATGCGCTCAAGCCTTACGGCGTGCTCCATCTCGACATGCCGGCGACGCCCTATCGCATCTGGCGGGCGATTGAGAAGGCGAAATCTATCTGACCGGCGGCGACCGGCCGACCGGCATCGGCAGCGGGCCGCTCGGCTTTCTCGGCAACCTGATTTGGCTGGTGTTCGCCGGCTGGGGGCTCGCGCTCGGCCATTTGATCACCGCGATCCTTTTGGCGCTCACCATCGTCGGCATCCCCTTCGCCTGGGCACACCTGAAGCTCGCCGGCCTGGCGCTGTGGCCGATCGGCAGGGATATTGTCGCCGTGAACCAGGTCGGATGGCCTTCGTCAGGATTGATGGTGGGATTCGGACGTGGGCGCCGCTTCCAAACTGCGTGCGCCGATGAGCCAGTACAGAGCGCCGAAAGCGACGGCAATCGCGGCGATCCCGGCGAACGTTTCCAGCGACGCGCTCTTGAAGTCGAGCAGAATGACTTTACGCGCGATCACCAGGACGGCGATCAGAACGACGGTGCGCGCATGCAGGATGCCGGACTTTCTGGTCAGCGCCACCGCAATCGAGTGATTGAACTCGATCAGGATCAGAATCGTCAGGATCGGCCCGAAGACATCCTGCAGCAATTCGGCGTTCATGAAGGCGAGGCCGAGCTTGAAATGCTCGAACAAATTGACGGCTACCAAAATGAGCGCGTAGACGATCACCACCGCGATCAACAGCATGACGATGCGCGAGACCACCTGCTCGAAGCGCTCGTAGGAGGTCAGATCCTTCCATTGCCGCTTCAAGATCGCAATATTCAACATGGCGCTACCCCTCGTCCGCGTCGTTCTGCCCGGCCGGGATCATAGGGCACTCCTGCTTTGTGCCGAAGGTCACCGCCGCCGAGAGCCTGAAATGGGGATAAACCGCCCGCCAGACCGCCGGCGCATGGCGCTCTAGGAATTGGGTCACAAAAAACCCGGCCGCCGCTCTGTTTTTGTCAATCTTTAGCGCTTATATTCGGGGTGCCGGGGCAACCCGGCTATGGCGATAAACGGCCGTCGTAATAAACCTTTCGGACCCGGGGGCAGTACCCGGCGCCTCCACCCAAGCCCAGGCTTTTGGAGCGGAGTTCTGGGCTTCGGCGGGGGCGAAATAGGATCGACGAGGGCGTAAAGGGCGGACTTTTGCTCGGCATGGCACCGCCGTTATCGGGCCAATCTCATAGTTGCCAACGACAACTATGCTCCGGTTGCTCTGGCCGCGTAAGCGGTCCGACTAACCAAGCCTACAAGTCCTAGCCGTCTTAGCAGCGGTTAGGCGGGGTTCGGAGGCACCTGGCAACAGAAGCCTCCACTTTCATTATGGGGCGGCGATTTCCGATTATGACAGCGGGCAAAGCGGGGATAGCGCGGAGCGCCCGCATCGCGCTAGCATCGGCCGACTCCGGGGCCGGACCTAAGCCATGACCGACCATTTCCGCTATGACCTTCTCACCCAGCAGGCGCTACGCGGCGTGGTGCGCACCGTGCTGGCGGACGCCGCCAAGAGAAAAGGCCTGCCGGGCGACCACCATTTCTACATCTCGTTCGATACCACCGCCGAAGGCGTGCGCATGTCGGAGCGGCTGCGCGTGCAATATCCCGAGCAGATGACCATCATCCTGCAGCACCAATTCTGGGATCTCGCGGTCCACGAGCGCGGCTTCGAGGTCGGGCTGTCGTTCGGCGGCGTACCGGAAAAACTCGCCATTCCGTTCGACGCGATCACCGGGTTCTTCGACCCCTCGGTGCAGTTCGGCCTGCAATTCGAGGAAGTCACCGAGGGCGAGGATCGCCAATCGCCGGCCAATGCACAAAATGCCCAGGACAAGCCGGGTAAGGCGAAGCGCAACGCGCCGCCTTTGCCCGCCGCGCTGGCGCCCGCGGTGCCGCCGACGGCCGCAAAGGCGCCGGTCGAGCCGGAACCGGACAAGCCGGACGGCGGCGGCGAAGTGGTCCGCCTCGACCGCTTCCGCAAGAAGAAATAGCGGTCCTTTCGCTCGCCCGAGCACCGGCCTACATTCGGGCATGGCCAAAAAGCCCGGCACACCGTCGCAAAAAACCCGCCAAAAGACTCGCATTGAAAGCGACGCCTTCGGGCCGCTGGATATCCCCGCCGACAAATTATGGGGTGCGCAGACCGAGCGCTCGCTGCACAATTTCCGCATCGGCACCGAGCGCATGCCGATCGAGATCGTGCACGCCCTCGGCCTGATCAAGCGCGCCGCGGCCGAGGTCAATCGCGATCTCGGCTCGCTCGACGCGCGCCGCAAGAACGCCATTGCAAAGGTGGCGCAAGACATCGCCGACGGCAAACTCGACGAGCATTTCCCGCTGCTCGTCTGGC
Organism: Pseudolabrys sp.; assembly: GCA_035501975.1. GTDB lineage: Bacteria > Pseudomonadota > Alphaproteobacteria > Rhizobiales > Xanthobacteraceae > Pseudolabrys. The sequence continues at coordinate 14,206 of DATJVE010000102.1, read as the reverse complement.
AGACCGGCTCGGGCACGCAGACCAATATGAACGTCAACGAGGTGATCGCCAACGTGGCGAATGTCGCGCTCGGCGGCACGCTCGGCGCGAAAAAGCCGGTGCACCCGAACGACCACGTCAACATGAGTCAGTCGTCGAACGACTCGATCCCCACCGCGATGCATATCGCCGCGGCGATGCAGATCCGGCGCCGCCTGCTGCCGGCGCTCGCCCATCTGCATGCCGCGCTCGACAAGAAGGCCGAAGAATTCGCCAAGATCGTCAAGATCGGCCGCACCCATACCATGGATGCGACGCCGATCACGCTGGGCCAGGAATTTTCCGGCTACGCGGCGCAGGTCAAGTCGTCGATCGCGCGGCTCAAGCTCGCGGAGCGCGAGCTCTATCCGCTCGCCCAAGGCGGCACCGCGGTCGGCACCGGGCTTAATGCCAAACCGGCCTTCGCCAAGGCCTTCGCCAAGCGCATCGCCGCGCTCACCAAGCTTCCGTTTACAAGCGCGCCCAACAAATTCGAGCACATGGCCGCCCACGACGCCTATGTATTCGTGCACGGCGCGCTCAATGCCGCCGCCGCCGCGCTGTTCAAGACCGCCAACGACATCCGCCTGCTCGGCTCCGGCCCGCGCTCGGGCCTTGGCGAGTTGATCCTGCCGTCGAACGAGCTTGGCTCCTCGATCATGCCCGGCAAGACCAACCCGACGCAGACCGAGGCGCTGACCATGGTCTGCGCCCGCGTGTTCGGCAACCAGACCACGGTCACGGTTGCCGGCAGCCACGGCCAATTCGAGCTCAATGTCTACAAGCCGGTGCTGGCCTACTGCATGCTGCAGTCGATCCGCCTTCTTGCCGACGCGGCGATCTCATTCGCCGACAATTGCGTGGTTGGCATCAAGGCCAACGAGCCGCGCATCGCCGAATTGATGCAGCGCTCGCTGATGCTGGTCACCGCGCTCTCGCCCAAGATCGGCTACGACAAGGCTGCGGCGGTCGCCAAGGCGGCCCACGCCAATGGAACCACCTTGCGCGAGGAAGTCGTGCGTCTTGGATATATGCGCGGAGCCGAATTCGACCGGCTGGTGCGTCCCGAACGCATGACCCGTCCACGTTGAGTCGCACAACCGACGTAGTAATCGGTCGTGGCGCCGTTGAAGGTTGTAATTGCGGCGCGCCGATCATGTATCCATACTATTCTACCGGCACTTGCCGCAAAGCGAACGAATCTACACTGCGCTCGCACCTCCGCCGATCTTGATGACGACATGAATTCGGATAGTAACTCTTGTGAATTCCGCACTATCCATTTTCTACATCGTGAAATATTCATGGGAATAAGAGATTATTCTTGTCGTGTCCTCAATTAACACGCCGGTGTTTTCGCTGTTAAACTCTCCGTGTAGGTAACCGCGGTCGATGTCGCGGAACGCGAATAGGTATACACTGTCGGTTGCCTGCCGGATGCATCGAAGAGGCCATAGAGCCCGGGGGGCGTCGATGCACCCAGATACCACCAGAGGTGGGACATGGCGGAACTGATCAATCTTCGGCTCGGCCGCAAGCGAGCCAAGCGGAGGCAAGGCGAACAGCGCGCAAGCGCCAATCGTCTCGCCTACGGTCAGCCCAAACACCGGCGCAAGCTCGAAGCCGCTGCCCAAGCGAAAGCCGACCGCGATCTTGATCAGCTCCGGATCGACAAAGGAGACGAACGATGAGATCTCCGGTTGTTAAGCGTTCGATTGTCATTGCCGGACACAAGACGAGCGTCAGTCTCGAAGATGCGTTCTGGACCAGTTTGAAGGAAATCGCCGGCGACCGCGGTATTACGTTGTCCGACCTGGTTGCTACGATCGACACCGGACGGCGCGCCGGCAACCTGTCGTCGGCAATCCGGCTGTTCGTGCTCGATCACTATCGCGGGCAGGCCGGCGATGATCACCGCGCCGACGACCCGCGCGCAGCGTCAGTTCTGCGAGCGAACTGCTGACGCCTCCGGCTGAACGCGTCCCTGCGGCTGTGGCGGCCGCTTGACCTCGACCGGCGCCGGCAAAGCGGGCGCCAATTCGCTCTTCGGCTTCGGCGCCGGCGGTGGTGTTTGCCGTTGCGCATTCTCGATCTCGCGCAATTGCCGCGCCTGGTTGTCCACCGCCCGCAACGTCAGCCATCCGGTCAGCGCGGAGACATCGATGCCGCGCTTGGGCGCCGTCAGCGGCCCCTTCAAAGACATGAAGATATCGGGCCGCGTGCCGGCCGCCTGATGCGCTCCCGAAAGGACGAGCCGCGCATCGATCGAACCGTCGGTGAGATCGAGGTTGCCCGCGAGAGACAGCGCGGCGTCGGTGCCATCGGCGGTCGCTTTGTTCAAGCGCACCTGCCCCGCGCTCACCGTGAATGTGCCCTCGGCATGCTTGACTGCGAGCTCGCCGCTGTCCAAGGCCTTGCCCACCACGTCGGAAATGCGCACGGCATCGATCGGCAGCCCCTGGTCGACGGCGCGGGTGACCGCGTCGAATGCGTGCGGGTCGAGGCCGGCGAATTGTCCGTCGCCGAGCGCGATCTTGCCGCTGCCTTGCAGCGAGCCGATAAGCGCGATCGGGCTTAAGCCCGCGCCCTCGACGTCGGCCGATACATCGAGCGAACCGCTCAGCGGCGGGCGCGCGGCGGAGGGCAGCACGCTCGCCGCATCGACGCCGGCAAGCGAAAACTTGGCGTGCGTCTTCAACCCATCCTCGGCGGCGTGAAACGACAGTCCACCGGCAAGCTGTCCGCCGGCGACCGCGCCGCTGATGTCATCGATGGAAAAGCCATTCGGGTCGAGGCGCAAGGCGCCGCGGAATTCACGCGCCGTCACACGCGGCAGCAGCTCGACCAGGCGCGCCTTGAGCGCGACCTCGCCGCGATAATCGCCCAATACACCGCCGCTGAACGGGTCGCTCGACCAAGCCCAAGCGACGCCGTCGTTTTTGTCGGCGGCCGGCATGCCGATCGCGGCCGCCAGCAGCGGCGCGGCGTCGATCGTATCGGCTTCCAGCGCGCCGGACACTTTTTGGCCATCGAGCGCGATATGACCGCGAACCGTGGAGCCGCCGAGCCGCGCGTGGAGATCGTCGATACTGATGGCGCGGTCGGCGATAGCGACACGCGACGTCAGGCTGAAGGGCAGAGGCTCGGCGCTGTCCGCCAAACCGGCCGGCCGAAGCGGGCGCAAATCGGCCTTTGCCACCTCCAGCGTCGAGTTCAAGCGCAGACCCTCGGCGAGCGAGACGTGGCCGCGCCCGGCGCTCTGCGCTTGCAGCCCGGCCGCGCTCAGCCGCAGATCGACGGTTTGCTCGTGATCGGCACGCCCGCTAATCAACAGCTTGAGTTGGCCCGCGCCCTTGCCCGCCGCCACGTAGCGGTCGAGGCCGAGCAGCGCGACCAGCGCCGTGCCGTCCGGCGCATCGACCGTGCCGTCAAGGCGAAGGTCGGCCGCCGACGGCTTCTGCCAATCGCCGCTCACTCGCGTATGCAGATCGACGGTCATCGCGTCGAGCGCGCCGGTAACCGCCGCTTGCGCCACCGTCACGGCACCCTGCTTGTCGTCGGCGACATCGAGCGTGGCATGCAGCTTGGCGTGGCTCACGCGCGCGAGCAGGCCGGCGGCCTTCGCCGTGCTCGGCGCGAATTGATCCACCAGCGCAACAATGGCCGCGGTCCGCTTCGATTCGAAGTCGAGGGTCAGCGAGCCGCGCGGCGCATGTCCGGCGGCGTCGATGCGCCCGCTGGCGGAAAAGCTCGCGCCGCCGAGGTCGCCGACCGCCAGGCGATCGATCTCAACGCCGTCGCCGTCGACTTTCACTCTCGCACTGGCGTCGCGCGCGGTGAAGCCGGCGATGCTCGCGCGGCCGATATCGGCGGCGATGGTCATGTCGTGCGGCCGCTCGATCCGCGAGCCGGCGAGCAGCGCCCTGCCGAAGCCGAGCGCGGCATCGACGTCGAGCTCGGGCGCATTGAGCGCCGCGTCGAGCTTGGCTCCCCGCTTGTCCGCGGCGAACACATAAGCCAGGCGCCCGCTGACGGTCTTGCGGTCGAAGGCCGCCTGCAGATGCTCGACCGCGATCCTGTCGCTACCGAAGGTGACGTCGCCGCGCAGCTTCAGCGGCTGTAAATCGCCGGTCGGCGCTGCGGCGCGCCCTTCCAGCCAGGCGGCCAAAAGCTTCGGGTCGCCGGCCTCGATCTCGGCCGGGCCGGTGAAACTGACGCCGTCGCCTTTGACCGCGAGATGGCCGCTGAGCTTGACCTGCGTCAAGCCGGGCGCGCGGAACTCGAAACGGTCCAAATTCCATCCGTCGGCGTCGGTGCTGATATCGCCGCGCAGATTGGCAAGGCTGTTGCCGCCAAGCGTGACCTGATCGATGCCGACGCCGATCTGGATCGGGACGGCCGGACGGAAGGCGCCGCCGGCCAGCTGCGCTATTTTGCGCATGGCCACGGCCGGCGGCGGCCGCGTGCCATCGTCGGCGGCGAGCGCGCGGTCGAGATCGATCTGCCGGCCCGACAGCACGCCCTCGAAGCGCGGGCGTTTGCCGAATTTGAAATCGGCGACGCCGGTGAGTTTAAGCCCCTGCTCGTCCGAACCGTATTGGAATTCGAATTGCTCCATGAGCGCCGCGGCCGCGCTCACCTTGACCTTGCCGCTCAGCCGCCAGGGCTGAGCCAACTCCGCGGCGTTCCGCGCGGCGATGCCGACCGGCCGCGTCAGACTCAACGTGCCGTCGAATCTCGGCTCGGCGCCGGCAAGCGTCAGCGTGCCGTCGGCGGCGATGCTCAGCGGCCGGCTGACCGGATCGACATTGACGCGCAGCTTGAGCGCGCCGTCGTCGGACGCGCGGCCGGCGGAAAGACGGAACGGATAAAGCTCGCCGCCGACGGTGGCCGCGCCCTCGCCCTTGAACGGGCCGAGCAGCGAGCGCGCCTCGCCGTTGAACCAGAAGCCTGTGAGCGTTGCGCGCGCGCCATTCGCCGCGTCGCTGAGCGTCAGGGTGCCGTCCTCGACGCTCAGATGGTCGATCACCAGGGTGTCCGCGTTGAATCCGATCGCCAGTTTCGGCGCACGCAGCCTGCCGGAGGCGTCGAGGCCCAAGCTCAGCTGCGGGCCGGCCAGATCCACCTCGGAGGCTTGCCATTGGCCGCGCATCAGCGGGCCGAGCGCGAATTCGAAGCCGAGTTGCCGCGCGCGGATTTTGCTCTCGCCGTCGTCGCCGATCTCGATGTCGTGCAGGGTGAGCGAGGGCGTCGGCAAGAGCCGCGCCTCGATCGGCCCGGTGACGCGCACGTCGACGCCGATCAGCCGACTCGCCTCCGCCTCGAACAGCGAGCGGTGGGTGCCCCAATCAATCAGCAGTGGACCGACCAGCGCCGCTACCAGCGCCAGGATGATCGCGATCGCCAGTCCGAGCAGGGTGGTCTGCAACGACAACTCCGACGCGGTTGCCCGCGCGCTCCGCGTCTATCGATGTGAAAATGTACGTCATTTTTGCCGAACTTTGGCGGCAATTCTATGTCGCCCCTTGTCATTCCGGGGCGCGTGCGCAGCACGCGAACCCGGAATCCAGATGCAAACGCGGACGTCGTTTCTGGATTCCGGGTCTGGCCCCTGCCGGGCCGTCCCGGAATGACTTACGACAGCGCGACGATCTTGCCCGGGTTCATGATGTTCTGCGGGTCGAGTGCGCGTTTGATCGCCGCCATGGCGGCGAGCGCCGGCGCGCCATGCTCGGCCTTGAGATATTTCATCTTGCCCTGGCCGACGCCGTGCTCGCCGGTGCAGGTTCCGTCCATGGCCAGCGCCAGCTCGACCACGCGCTCCATCAGGATGCCGGCGCGGCGTACCTCGTCGGCGTCGTTCATGTCGACCAGGAGCGAGAGGTGGAAATTGCCGTCGCCGACATGGCCGAGGATCGGCGCCACCAGCTTGAGCTCGGCGATCGCGCGCTGGCTGGCGGTGACGCACTCGGCCAGCCGCGAGATCGGCACGCAGACATCGGTGGCGAAGGCCTGCGCGCCGGGCCGCAGATTGCGCGCGGCCCAATAGCCGTCGTGGCGCGCCTGCCAGAGCCGGGTGCGCTCCTCCGGTTTGGTCGCCCAGTCGAACGGCCCGCCGCCAAGCTCGGCGACGATTTCGCCGAAACGCTGCGACTGCTCGGCGACGCCCGCATCGCTGCCGTGGAATTCGACGAACAGCGTCGACACCTCCGGCAGCGACAGTTTCGAATAGTTGTTGACCGCTTTGATCTGCAACGCATCGAGCAATTCGATGCGCGCGATCGGGATGCCGTGCTGGATGGTGAGGATGGTGGCCTTGCAGGCGGCGTCGACCGTGGGGAAAGGACAGACGCCGGCGGCGATGGCTTCCGGGATGCCGGACAATTTGAGGGTGAGCTCGGTGATGACGCCGAGCGTGCCCTCCGAGCCGACCATCAGCCGCGTGAGGTCGTAGCCGGCCGACGACTTCTTGGCGCGGCGCGCGGTGGTCATCAGCTCGCCGTCGGGCATCACCACCTTCATCGCCAGCACGTTGTCTTTCATGGTGCCGTAGCGCACCGCGTTGGTGCCCGAGCAGCGCGTCGCCGCCATGCCGCCGAGCGAAGCGTCGGCGCCGGGATCGATGGGGAAGAACAGGCCCTGATCGCGCAGTTGCTCGTTCAGCGCCTTGCGGGTGATACCCGGCTCGACCGTGCAATCGAGGTCCTCGGCGTGCACGGCGAGCACCTTGTTCATGTCGCAGAAATCGATCGACACGCCGCCGAGCGGCGCATTGATGTGGCCCTCGAGCGAGGTGCCGACGCCGAAGGGGATGACCGGCGCGCCGTGGCCGGCGCAGATGCGCACGATCTTCTGCACGTCGTCGGTCGTCTGCGGAAAGACCACCGCGTCGGGCGGCTGATTGGGCACCCAGGTCAGCGTATTGCCGTGCTGCTCGCGCACCGCCTGCGAGGTGACGACGCGGTTGCCGAAAGCCGCCGTCAGATCGCGAATGGCTTTTGCGACCGCCGCCGGATTGCGGCGATGCTCCTGATCGGCAAACTGGGCAACGGCCATAAAAAATCCCCTGCTAAGTCCTTTGGCGGGACGTTAGCAGAGGATACCGGCGGGGTGAAACGAGGCGGGCGCGCGATGGCGGGCGAGGATACCGCCGTAATTCAGGACGATTGACGCGCGCCGGTCACGTCCGGCGACGCCTTGCCCGGAAGCGGGACGATCATGCTCACCTGCCGGCGGTAGTTGCGGTACTGGTCGCCGTACACAGCGATCAGGTCGCGCTCCTCCAGGGCAATGCCGACGAAGATGTAAGCCGTGGTCACGGCGGCGAACAACAGATGTCCGGCGGTCATCGTCGGTGCCGCCCAGAAGGCGATGATGAAGCCGAGATAGATCGGATGGCGCACGAAATTGTAATAGAGCGGCGTGCGGAAACGCGGCGCAGGCATCGGTTTGCCGACGAAATTGTTGGCGACCTGGTGCAGGCCGAACAGTTCGAAATGATTGATCAGGAACGTGCTGGTAAGCACGATCAGCCAGCCGAGCGCTTCTAGCGCCATCAGCGCCGTTGCAACATTCGGATTGCCGACTTGCCAAATCACCGCAGGAATCGGCCGCCATTGCCAGAACAGCAGGACCAGGCAGAGGCTAGCGAGCAGCACATAAGTACTGCGCTCGATCGCCTTCGGTACAAGACGTGTCCACCACTGCTTGAATTGCGGCCGCGCCATCACGCTGTGCTGGATGGCGAACAGTGACATCAGCAGAATGTCGATGATCAGCGCGTCGGTGAGCGGCACAGCCGCGCCGCCATCGATGGTCTTCGGCACGCCGATCGCGGCGACAAAGCCGATGGCATAGAGGAAGGTAGCAAAGAACACGAAATAAACCACGATGCCATAGAGGAATCCTAATACGCGTCCCATTGTTGTCTCCCTGTTTGTCTGGCCGCAGCAGTGGTGAAGTGTTCGCTCGTCTGATGGCATTTCAGGTGGCAAATGCCCGATGCACGTGCCGAGCAGGTTCGTCAGTGGCGGGCGAGCGCCATGTGGGGGCCAGCAGTTGCATGGCCCGGAGCCGACGAGGCCGCTAAGTTGCGAGCGGGCATCATGCTGAGAGCCATGAGGGGCCCGCCGATCACGCGACGCAGGGACCTGGTCATCATTGCCCTGCGCTCCGCAATTGCCTTGTTGAGGTAGTGATCGATATCGATGGTGCCGTTGGTGCGGCGGCGGAGGGAACTGCTATCCATGGTATTCTCCTGTCGGCGTCGACCGGGTTGATCGATGCACAGGGGATGCGCGCTCGGTCATGGAAAGACTTTGCGGCGCTCTTGATTTGTCCTTGAGAACTGCCTGATTATCGCTTGAGGGCCGTTCCGGCTCAGGGGCCCGGCGCGTGCAATTTCATTTTGAGAATCATATGCTTGACGCCGCGCGGCGGGAGTTGTGGCGCGGCGCGGAACGGGTGGCGGTCGAGCCGCAGGTCTTCGATCTTTTGGTCCACCTGATCGAAAATCGCGACCGCGTCGTCAGCAAAGACGACCTCATCGCCTCGGTCTGGCAAGGGCGCGTGGTCTCGGATTCGACGCTGGATAGCCGGATCAACGCCGCGCGCAAGGCGATCGGCGACAGCGGCGAGCAGCAGAGCCTGATCCGCACCATCGCGCGCAAGGGTGTGCGCTTCGTCGGCAACGTGCGGCAGATGCAGGAGCAGGGCGGCGCTGACCCTGCGCTGCCCGCCGCTGCGCATAAGCAAAAGATTTCATTCTGCCGCTCGGCGGACCGGGTCAATATCGCCTATGCGGCGGTTGGGGCGGGGCCCACACTGGTCAAGACGGCGAACTGGCTGACCCATCTCGAATACGACTGGGAAAGCCCCGTGTGGTTGCCGCTGCTGCAACGGCTGGCCGGGAAGAACCGGCTCATTCGCTATGACAGCCGCGGCAATGGTCTGTCGGACCGCAACGTGGACGAAATCTCGCTCACCAGCTTCCTGTCTGATCTCGAAGCTGTCATCGATGCGGTCAAGCCCGAGCCGTTTGCTATGTTGGGTATTTCACAGGGGGCCGCCATCGCGGTTGCGTACGCGGTGCGGCATCCTGAAATGGTGACCAAACTGATCCTGCACGGCGGCTACGCGCTCGGCCGCAATAGGCGCGGCTCGGCCGAGGAAATCGAGAAAGGCCGGATTTTCCTGTCGATGATGCAACACGGCTGGGGTGACGAGCACTCGGCTTTTATGCGCGCCTTCACGTCTGTGTTCATCCCCAGCGGCACATCCGAGCAAATCAAATGGCTGGCCGACCTCCAGCGCATCACAACGACGCCGGACAACGCCACACGCATCCGCAATGCCTGCGATGACATCGAGATCAAGGGGCTATTGTCCAAAGTTCAGGTACCGACGCTGGTCCTGCATTGTCGGCACGACAACGTGGCGCCGTTGGAGCAGGGTCGCCTGCTCGCCGCGTCGATCCCAAATGCCCGCTTTGTGACGCTGGAAAGCGACAACCACGTCCTGCTCGCCGGCGAGCCGGCCTGGACAAAATTCATTGATGAAGTCGAGGCATTCCTGGCGTCGTGACAGGCAGCCGTATGCGCCGCTTCAGCACCACCAGGTCACGATGGTCTGTTCGGCCGTCGGCTCGGCCGGGCTGCTCTTGCCCGGCAACAGGGCCCACGCCACGATCATCGCCGCGACGATCAACATGTAGGCGCCGCGCGCCAATCTGCCGAGCATTTTTGCCTCCCCACGCTTTTGGCCAGGATAGCCAATGAGGCCGCGCCCGCGAGACTATCGTTAATTTTTGGTTAATGCCAGCCAAGTCCTTGACGCGTATCAAATTTGCCCGGCCCCGTGGGCAATAGACTGCGCCATTCCGCTGGCGTAGTTTCCGCCGCATCCCGCCCCCGCGTATTGGAGCTCATCCCATGGCCGGCTTTGTTATTGCTGTCACCGACAGCGTGTTCCCCTCGCTCGACCTCGCTAAGGCGGCGCTGGCGCGCGTCAGCCCGACGTTTCGCATGTCGAAAAGCTCCAATGCCGATGACATCCTGGCGGTAGCCAAGGATGCCGACGCCATCTTGGTCACCTATGCCAAGCTCACGCGCGACATCCTGTTGCAGCTGACCAAGTGCAAGGCGATCGGCCGCTTCGGTCTCGGCGTCGACAATATCGATCTGCCCACGGCCAAGGAGAAGGGCATCGCCGTCAACTACGTACCCGACTACTGCATCCGCGAGGTCTCCGATCATGCCATGGCGTTGCTGCTGGCGCTGATCCGCAAAATCCCGCTCGCCAACCGGCTGGTGCAGGCGGGCCGCTGGGAAATGCCGGCGGTGGTGCCGATCCGCCGTCTGGAAGGGAATGTGCTCGGGCTGGTCGGCTTCGGCCACATCCCGCGCCTGGTGGTGCCGAAAGCGCGGGCCTTCGGCCTGAAGGTCATCGCCTACGACCCCTTCGTGAAGCCGGAGCAGTTCAAGGCGCTGAACGCCGAAGGCGTCGACTTCGACACCCTGCTCAAGAGCTCCGACTATATTTCGGTGCACGCGCCGCTATTGCCGGCGACGCGCGGCATGCTCAACGCCAACGCTTTCGCCAAGATGAAGAAGGGCGTCTACATCGTAAACACCGCGCGCGGGCCGCTGATCGACGAGCCGGCGCTGGTCGCGGCACTCAACGCCGGCCAGGTCGGCGCTGCCGCGCTCGACGTGGTGGCCGCCGAGCCGCTGGCGAAGGATTCCCCCTTGCTCGGCCGCGACAATGTCATCCTTACGCCGCACACCGGCTTCTACTCGGTCGAGGCGCTCGAGGAGCTGGAGACCAAGTGCGCCGCCGACGTCGCCCGCGTGCTCAGCGGCGAGAAAGCCGTATATCCGATCAGCGCATGACGCCCGAACCGGCTTTGCCTGCGCCATTCGTCTCTTCGGTGATGCGCATCGAGCCGCAGTGGATCGACTACAACGGCCACCTCAACGTGGCCTATTACAACGTGCTGTTCGACCGCGCCGTCGACGAAGTCTACGAGCTCATCGGCCTCGGCCCCGCTTATCTTGAGCGCCACAAGCACTCGACCATGGTGGTCGAAGCGCACGTGCGTTACCTGCGCGAGCTCAAGCTGGCGGACCCGGTGCGCGTCGTCGTGCAATTGCTCGACCACGACGCCAAGCGCATTCATTTGTTCGAGGAGCTGCGGCACGCGACCGAAAACTGGCTGTCGGCCACTTCGGAGAACATGACCTTGAGCGTCGACATGACGACCAAGAAGGTGGCGCCGTTTCACGCGAGCGTGTTGCAGAGGCTGGCGCGCATGCAGGCGGCGCATGCCGCCCTGCCGCGGCCGCACGGCGCCGGGCGGAGCGTCATGATGCCGGGCAAACGCTGAGCGCTGCCGCCAGGCCCACAGTTGGCGGCCTGAAGATATATTCGGCGGTACGTAAACTGGTTTTGCGGCGCGGTTCGCCTCACAAAGTGTTGAAATAAGCGGCTTTCGGTGTGTGCTATCGTCCTCTCCCTACCCTGATAGGGTGCCGTGACTGTTCTTTATTTGATTATATCTAATAAAACAGTTGTTCCACTTTAATGACAGGCGCGCGCCGCGGCGCCTATGAGTCTTGGACAACCGGATGGCGTGCCGGCGCGTTCATCGCAACCAATGCTCCATCCCACAGTCACGCCGTCGCAACACCCTCGCGTTGCGACAACCGTCAACTCGACCCTGCGGATGGCCGGCGTCCCGCTCGTGCAAACCCTTGGTCCTTTCCCGTGAGACATTCCCGGATGATGGCAAAGAAATTACCCGATCCGACCGATAAGCATGTCGGCGCGCGTGTGCGCATGCGCCGGATGATGCTGAGCATGAGCCAGGAAAAGCTTGGCGACGGGCTCGGCCTGACGTTCCAGCAGGTGCAGAAATACGAGAAAGGCACCAACCGCATCGGCGCCAGCCGCCTGCAGCACATCGCGACGATCCTGCAGGTGCCGGTGTCGTTTTTCTTCGAAGGCGCGCCGCGGGCGGCGCACAGCGGTAACGGCATGGGGGAAGCACCCTCGCCGGCTTATGTGTCGGACTTTCTCGCCACCTCCGACGGCCTGTCGCTGACCAAGGCATTCATGCGCATCAAGAACAGCAAACTGCGCCGCCGGATCGTCGATCTGGTTGAGCACATCGCCGAAGACGCGCGCTGAAGCGGGCAGCGTGTTCGCTATGACTTAGCAAAAAGGCGACGGCCGGGCCCGGCGGCCGCCTTTTGTTTTTGTTTCAGGTTCCGACCGCGGCGGCTTGTTCGGCATCCCTCAATCCGTTTAGTTACGCGGATCAGGAGGCCGCCCATGCCCGATCCCCGCACCCTTCATCTTGCCCCGGATGACAACGTCATTGTCGCGGTGGACCAAATTCCGGTCGGCAGCGCCGCCGGCGGCGTCGCCGCCCGCGAACGCATTCCGCGCGGGCACAAGATGGCGGCCGCGACAATCGCGCCAAACGAGCCGGTGCGCAAATACGGTCAGATCATCGGCTTTGCCTCCAAGCCGATCGCACCGGGCGACTGGGTGCACGTGCACAACGTCACCATGCACGACTTCGCCCGCGATTACCGATTTGCCGAGGCCGCCAAGAACGACGAGTTGCTGGCGCCGGAATTGCGCGCCACCTTCCAGGGCTACGTGCGGCCGAATGGCAAGACCGGCACGCGCAATTACATCGGCGTGCTCACCTCGGTGAACTGTTCGGCGAGTGTCGCCAAGTTCATCGCCGAAGCGGTCAACCGCTCTGGCCTGCTCGACGATTATCCCGACATCGACGGCGTCGTGCCTTTCGTGCACGGCACCGGCTGCGGCATGGCGGCGAAAGGCGAAGGCTGGGATGTGCTGCAGCGGGTGCAATGGGGCTACGCCACGCATCCCAATCTCGGCGGCGCGTTGATGGTCGGCCTCGGTTGCGAAGTGTTCCAGATCGACCGCATGAAGGACGAGTACGGCCTGGTCGAAGGCGATCATTTCCAGACCATGACCATCCAGGCGACCGGCGGCACCAAGAAGACGGTTGCCGAGGGCGTCGAGCGCATCAAGGCCATGCTGCCGGTCGCCGCGCGCGCCAAGCGCGAGACGCGCCCGGCCTCGGAAATCGTACTGGCGCTGCAATGCGGCGGCTCGGACGGCTATTCCGGCATCACCGCCAATCCGTCCTTGGGCGCCGCGGTCGATCTGCTGGTCAAGCACGGTGGCACCGGCGTCTTGGCGGAGACGCCGGAGATCTACGGCGCCGAGCATCTGCTCACGCGCCGCGCGGTGAACGCCACCGTCGGCCAGAAACTGGTCGAGCGCATCCGCTGGTGGGAGGACTATACGCAGCGCAATCGCGGCGAGATGAACAACAATCCCTCGCCCGGCAACAAGGCCGGCGGGCTCACCACCATCCTGGAGAAGTCGCTCGGCGCCGCGGCCAAAGGCGGCTCGACCACCATGCGCGCGGTCTACGAATATGCCGAACCGGTGAAGGAGAAGGGCTTCGTGTTCATGGATACGCCCGGCTACGATCCGGTCGGCGCCACCGGCCAGGTCGCCGGCGGCTGCAACGTCATGTGCTTCACCACCGGCCGCGGCTCTGCCTTCGGCTGCAAGCCGACGCCCTCGATCAAGCTCGCCACCAACAATTATGTCTATCAGAGCATGATCGACGACATGGATATCAATTGCGGCGATGTCCTCGACGGCGTGTCGCTCGCGCACAAGGGCGAGGAAATCTTCAACAGGGTGCTGGCCACCGCCTCCGGCGCGCACACCAAGTCCGAAGACCTCGGCTACGGCGATCTCGAATTCGTGCCCTGGCAGATCGGCGCGGTGATGTAGCCGCGTTACGCGCCCTGCTTCGCGCCGCCGGTTGTAGCCAGCCAGATTCCGGCAAACACCGCGACCAGCCCGACCACCAGATTGATCGTGATCGGCTCGTCGACGAGGTATGTGGCCAACAGCGCGGCGGCGATCGGATTGACCGTCATGGTATTGGCGACCAGCGTCGGCGACGCGCGCTGCAGCGCCATCACCCACAGAATGAACGCCAGCGCGCCGCCGCCGATGCCGAGATAGATGCCGGCGGTCCATTGCGCGGCGTTAAAGTTTTCCAGCACGGCGAGATGACGGGTCGCAAGGCTCGCCACCACCAGCGCGGCCGCACCGGCGCCCATGCCGA
>DATJVE010000101.1:0-3509 GCA_035501975.1 Pseudolabrys sp. | reverse complement strand
GCGCTGGCAGATGTTGAGCAGTTGCTGGTTGTCGCGGAAGCGGATGCCGGTCTTCTGAATTTTGCCGAGCACTTCGATGTAGACCGTGCCGGAGCCGTTCACCATGATGTCGGCGATGTCGTCGCGCGAGAGCAGCGGCTCGAGCGGGCCGAAACCGAGCACGTCATTGCAGATGTCGTCGAGCAGTTCTTCCTGCTCGGAGATCGACATCACGATGTTCTTGATCGCGATGATCTCGTTGACGATGTCGCGGATTTCCTCGCGCGCGCTGTCGGCGTCGAGCCGCGCAAGCTGCGCGAGATCGATCGCCTCGATCAGCGCGCCGAAGATGATACCCTTGACCTCGTAATAGGTTTCCGAGCGGCGGGAATCGACCGCCGGCATGATGACGGTCGCCGGCGTGCGCGTCGTCGGCGGCGCCGAAACCAGCGGTGCGCCGAGCCCGTCCGCGGGGATCGGCGTGCGTCCGGTTTCCATCGCGCCTGGGGCGGCCGGCTTGGGCACCGCGCCGGGTTGCACCGGTGCCGCCAGGTCCGCCGCGGGGGCGGTCCGCGCCTCTGTCAATCCACTACGCCTACCGAACACGTTACACGTCTCCGACTACGATTAGCCTGATCGCTTCATCAGCTTCGCGAGCAGGGGAGAGAGCAGGCCACCGCGCGAACGCTTCGCCTCGGCGCGGCCGGTGAGCACCTGCGCCAGCTGGCGGAACATTTCCGCAGTTTTGTGGTTCGACGATACCTCGGCGATCATCTGGCCGTTGTTGGCCGCGGTGCCAAAAACCTGCGGCTCGAACGGAATCACCGCGAGCGGTTGGTCTTCCAGCGCTTTGGCGAAATCCGCCGGCGTGATCTCGGGGCGCTTGGGCACGCCGACCTGGTTGAGACAGTAATAGGGGCGGCGATCGTTCGGCCGCGAGGCGCGCAGCAGGTCGACCATGTTCTTGGCATTGCGCAGGTTAGCGAGGTCGGGACCGGCGACCACCAGGATATCGTCGGCGCCGACCAAGAGCCGCTTGGTCCAGCCGGACCAGATATGCGGAATATCGAGCACGACGCAGGGGATGGTGCCGCGCAGCGAGTCGAGGATCGGGTCGAAGGCGTCGGCGCCGAAGTCATAGACGCGGTCGAGCGTTGCCGGCGCCGCCAGCAGGCTCAGGTGATCGGTACATTTCGACAGCAAGCGGTCGACAAAGGCCGAATCGACGCGGTCGGGCGAAAACACTGCGTCGGCGATGCCCTGCGGCGGGTCCTGATTGTAATCGAGGCCGGCGGTGCCGAAAGCGAGGTCGAGATCGGTCACGACCGAGTCGAGCGAGAGATCGCGCGCGATCGCCCAGCCGATATTATGCGCCACGGTCGAGGCGCCGACGCCGCCTTTGGCGCCGACCACGGCGATGATGCGTCCGACCGGCTTGGCGTCAGGCGCCGAAAACAAACCGCAGATTCCGCGCACGATGTCGATGGTGCCGACCGGTGCGATCAGATATTCGCTTACGCCGCGCCGCGTGAGTTCGCGATAGAGCGTAACGTCGTTGACGCGGCCGATCACGATCACCCGCGTGCCGGCGTCGCAGACCTCGGCGAGCTGATCGAGGCCGTGCAGGATTTCGTCGGAATGATGCTCCGATTCGAGAATGATGACGTTGGGCGTCGGCGATGTGCGATAGGCTTCGGCCGCGGCCGCGACACCGCCCATCTGGATCTTCAGATGCGCCTTGCCGAGCCGGCGGTCTTCGCCGGCGGCCTGCACCGCGGCGGCGGTTTCCACCGTCTCGCAGAAGGCCTGGATCGAGACGCGCGGCGCCGGGGCAATATGTTCGTCGGCGGCAGTCTCCGCCGCCGCCGGCATTGCCTCATGGTCAGCAACGACGACTTGAGATGCGTGTTTGATCATTTGCCGAGATCGCTGATTTTGGACTTGTCATAGTCGGCGGGGTAAAGGCCGGACGGGTTTTCACCCTTGCGGTACTTGTCGATCGCAACCGAGCGGCGCGGAGTGTAAGCCGGCGTCTCACCGCGCGGCTGCACCAGATCGGCGGGATTGACCACCATGGCGGCAAGATTGTGCTGGCTGGCGCAGCCGAGATTCCAGTAAGGACGGTTCTCGGTGTAGGTCTGGTCTAGACTGACGCCGAGGTCGTGCGGCCACAGGCCGCAGGGACCGGCATTGGCGGTGACGTGGGCGTAGTTGAGCTTGATGCTGGCGAGCGTCGGATCCGGCGCTTTGTAAGGCCGCATATATATGGCGTTGCGCGGTACGCCGGACGCAGCGAGGATCGATTGCACCTCGCGCATGGACTCGGCGCTGGCGCGGTCGATCAGCCGGCCGTGCGGAACGTCGACGATGATGCCGCTGGTCGCTTCGTGGTGCCACTGCTGCGCGAAGGAGAGCACGTCGGCGCGCTGGCTCGGCGTGAGCCCGCCGCGATTGCGGCCAACGAACACGTCGACGGTCTGTTCGCGCTCTTGCAGCGTAATCGGATGCCGCTGGTGGTAATCGTCGGGATAGGGCACTTCCGTGACCCGCTGCGTCGAGTAGCAGCCGGCCAACGAGGTGGCGAGACCGACGACCGCCAATGCGCGCAGCGCCGTGCCGCCGCGGCGTCTGACAATCGTTGCGAGAAATCCAGTCATCGAAGGTCTCCCCATGCCGCTCAGTCGAGAATGAATCCGTATTTGCCGTGGTATTCGCTCGGTGGCGGTTCGGCCTTGCCGGCGCCGCCGTAGATGCGGTTGAGACGTCCGAGCAAGGCCGTGGACTGGTCGTTCGGATCGGAGAAGCCGTCATCCGGCCGCGCCAGCATCTTCGGCGCCACCGCGCGGACGACGTAGGGGGTGACCAGCACCATCAATTCGGTCTGGTTGTTGATGTAGTCGCGGCTGCGGAACAGGCTGCCGAGCACCGGCAACTGCATCAGGCCCGGCACGCCGTTGATGGCCTGCTTGGTCTGCTCGCGGATCATGCCGGCCATCGCGAGCGCGCCGCCGGACGGGATCTCCACCGTCGTATCGGCGCGGCGAACGCGGATCGACGGGATGGTGACTGCCTCGGCGGCGCCGGGCACCGTCAACGACAGCGCGTTGTCGTTCGACAGATCGGAGACCTCGGTCATCACCTTGAGGCTGATGCGGCCTTCCGCCATCACGACCGGCGTGAAGTTCATGCTCACGCCGAATTTCTTGAAGTCGATCGTCGCCTGGCAGAGCGGCGGCGACTTGGTGGTGTCGCAGCTCAGGCCGGCCGGGATCGGAAACTCGCCGCCGGCCAGAAAGGTCGCGCTTTCGCCCGAGACCGCGCTCAGCGTCGGCTCGGCCAGCGTGTGGATGACGCCCGCGCGCTCCATCGCGCGCAGCGTGACGGTGGTGTTGCCGGTCGCGCCGAAGGTGCCGGTGATCGCATTGCTGGTGAGCGGCTGGCCGAAGGCGCTGAACGGATTGGACGTGGTGAAGCTGAGCACCGCGCTGCCCTGGCCCGCATTGGCATTGAGATTGATGCCGAGCTGCTTG
>DATJVE010000100.1:0-7543 GCA_035501975.1 Pseudolabrys sp. | reverse complement strand
ACCGGCAAGACCTTCATCGTCGAAAACCGCGGCGGCGCCGGCGGCAATATCGGCATGGGCTATGCCGCGAAGGCAGAGCCCGACGGTTACACCATCATGCTGATCACCAACGCCTTCTCGTCGAACGTCAGCCTGTATCATGATTTGCCCTACAGGACGTCCGACTTCGTGCCGATCTGCGAACTGGCGACGACGCCGAACACGTTCACGGTGAAATCCGATCTGCCGGCGAAGACGATGAAGGAATTCGTCGCGCTCGCGCGCGCCAACCCCGACAAATACAACTGTGCGACGCCGCCAATCGGCACCAGCTCGCAATTGCAGCTGGAGTACCTCAAGTACATCGAAAAACTGCCGAAGCTGAGCGACGTCGTGTTCAAGGGCGGCGGCGACGCCATCACCGCGCTGCTCGGCGGCAACGTGCAACTGAGCTCCGGCTCGCTCGCTCCGGCGCTGCCGCATATCAAGGCGGGCACATTGCGCTGTCTCGCGGTCACCGGTGACGCGCGCTGGCCCGAGATGCCCGATGTGCCGACCATGGTGGAGGCCGGCTATAGGAACTTCGTCTTCGGGGTCGATTGCGCGCTGCTGGCGCCGGCCAAGACGCCGCCCGGGGCGGTCAAATGGCTGGAGGCGGAAACGCTCAAAGTCCTCAAGACCAAGGACATCCAGGACAAGCTGCACAAGGCCGGGTTCCTGGTGCGCGCGCAAGGCGCCGACGCCTGCTGGAAGCGCGTGACCAACGAAATCGCTCTGTTCAAGGACATCATCGAAAAAGCGCACATCAAGAAGATGTAGCAATCACCGCCCACGCGGCCATCGCCGTCACCCAGAGGTGGCCGCGCGTCGGCGCAGCCCTCGAAGGGCGACGGCCCCCAGCCGATCGTCCGTCGAGGCTTCCTTGGCTCGAGGCCGGGGTCGGACCTCAGGATGACGGAGCGAGTTCAGCACAATGCCGATCAAATCCATCGAGCCGATCGCGGTCAGCCTGCCGATGCTCAAGCCCGTCATCATGGCAGGCGAGGAGGTGCGCCGCGCCGACAATGTGCTGGTGCGCATCGAGGCCGACGACGGCATGATCGGCTGGGGCGAAGCCGCCTCGGCGCCGGTGATGACCGGCGAGACGCTCGAAAGCATCGTCACCGCCGTTCATTATCTTGCGCCGGGCTTGCGCGGGCGCGAGCCGGCCGACATTGAAGGCGCGCTCGCCGCCATGGACGGGCGCATGTACGGCAATCACGGCGCCAAGGCGGCAATCGAAATCGCACTGCACGATCTCGCCGGCAAGGCGGCGGGCAAGCCGGTGCACGCGCTGCTCGGCGGCAAGAAGCGCAGCCGCCTGCCGCTGCTCGCGGTGGTCGGCGGCGGCGATCTCGACGGCGATCTGCGCGACGCGGAGAAGAAGAAGGCCGCTGGCTTCACCGCCTACAAGATCAAGGTCGGCATCGATACGGCGGAGAATGACGCCGCGCGCACCCGCGCGATCTGCCGGCAGCTCGGCAGCGGCCTCTTGATCTCGGCCGACGCCAACCAGGGCTTCACCACCGAGCAAGCGATCGACTTCGTGCGCGCGGTCACAGCCTGCGGCCTCGATTTCTTCGAGCAGCCGGTCGTCGCCGGCGATCTCGCCGGGATGGCCGCGGTTGCCGCCGCGGCAGGCGAGATCGCCATCGGCGCCGACGAGGGCATCCATTCGCTCGCCGACATCCGCCGCCATCACGAGCGCAAGGCGGCGCGCGGCGTCAGCCTCAAGGCGATCAAGCTCGGCGGGTTGCGCGGCGTCGTCGAAGCCGGCCGGCTCTGCGACAGCCTCGGCATGAGCGTCAATGTCTCCTGCAAGACCGGCGAGTCGAGCATCGCCTGCGCGGCGGCGCTGCATGCCGCCAGCGTCATCCCCAACATCGCCTGGGCGCTGACGCTCACCCACATCGCGCTCGCCGAAGACGTCGCCGGCGAGCCGATCCGCAGCGAACGCGGGCACGTGAACAGCCTCGACCGCCCCGGCCTCGGCATCACCGTCGACGAAGACCGCGTGCGCCGTCATCGCGTACAAATTGCGACTCGTGCCGTCGCCTGAAGGCGGTGTCTAAATCGGCAGCTTTGCCTAATTAATCCTTTTCGTCCTCGCACGACCTCAACGTGGTGCGGCTGCTGTGCGATCGGCTCATCGTCATGCAGGCTGGAAAAATCGTCGAACAGGGCGAAACCGAGCGCGTGATGATGGCGCCGGAAGCGAGCTACACGCGATCTGTTGGCGGCGATTCCGCATCCGCCGGTGAAGCGGTGCGCCGGGACGAGGTTTCCGCATGAGCATGATTGCATCGCCCGCCGAGCTGCAGGAGATCCGCTGGCCGCGCAAGACGCGCGCGGAGGCGCGCGTAGCTGCGGGCGACGGTTTGCTCCGGCGTGAGCGTTCCCGCCTGGTGGGCGGCCATGATCGAGGCGACGGTCTCGGACAAGCGAGCCCCCAAAAGAATTGGCGCCACCCCGGCAAAGGTGTGCCGCTTGTTGTGCGAAAATTATCAAGTCCAGGCAACCATTAAGTCTGATTTTGCAACGCGACGGCCGGACGGAAAGCGGACCAACCCAAACCGGCCGATCGATCAATTATCAGTTGAATATACCTATTGAGACTCTCTTTAGTTGTAGTTACCCTCGATCACACGCGTCATCGAGACGGCGCGTCGCGCCATCGTCATTCCGGCGGCGGCATCGGAATATCTGAGGGGGAGCGAACATGTCGAAGGTAACATTGGTCAATACGAACGTGAACCTGGAGCTGGGGCCGGGCAAAACCGGTCACTGGCATTGGAACAATGCGACACCGTCCGATGCGGTGTGGTACGTGAACGCCGTTCCATTCGCGACCGGCAGCACGCTGACCGGGTTTGCCCAGGACACGCAACTCGAAGTCACCCGGGTTTGGCGCAGATTCATCGTGACCGAGCATGCGCCGCCGAACTCGCAAATCTCGGATACCACGACGGAGACCGAAATCCACTACGAGATCAAAAACCTCGGCGGCACCACGGCCAAATTCAACGTGTTTCTGTCCATCGTTTACGACTAAGCCGCATGAGGCGTTAAAACGGCGCCGCCCAGTGAGGCGGCGCTGTTCGTTTTGACCGGTCGACCGCCGCCGCATCGTCGCGCTTGGTGCAACAGACGGGTTGCCACAAGCCCGTCATGTGATGGAAGATGCGCCCACAAAAAGATCAAAACGTTAAAACGGCGGGAGACCAAATTGGCCCAAAATCAACGGCAAGCTTGGCGCTGGCCGTCATGATGGAGAAGAAGCTGCTCGAAGCCAGGAGCAAGAAGCAGTGACTCCGCTGCACACGCTGGTACGGGGCATGCAGCGATGAGTGACATGCTGCATGTCGACGTCTGGCGCGGCGGCGAGACCGGAGCGTTCCAGACGTTCGCCATTGCGCGGCGCCAGCATCAGACGGTGCTCGATGTGGTCACCGAGATCCAGCGCGAGCACGACGCCACGTTGTCCTATCGCTTCGCCTGCCGCGTCGGCATGTGCGGCTCCTGCGCCATGGTGGTGAACGGTCGCCCGCGCTGGACCTGCCGCACCCGCGTGCGCGAGGTCGCCGACGGCGAGCGGTTGCGGCTCGAGCCGCTGCGCAATTTCACCGTGGTCAAGGATCTTGCGGTCGAGATGACGCAGTTCTTCGACAAATGGAGCGCGGCACGAGGTTATTTCGAGCCGGGCGCGGCGCCAGAAGAGGATTTCGCCGTGGTGCCGCCGGCAACGCCCGCGCGCCAGGCCGCCGACGCCGGCATTGAATGCATCGGCTGCGGGGTCTGCCATTCGGCGTGCGACGTCGTGGCCTGGGACGCGGATTATCTCGGGCCCGCGGCGCTCAACCGCGCCTGGACGCTGGTCAACGATGTGCGCGACCGCGGTAAAGCGGCACGGCTCGACGCGGTGTCGGGCAGCGACGGCTGCCAGGCCTGCCACACGCATATGAGCTGCACGTCGTTTTGCCCCAAGGCGATTGCGCCGACTTACTCGATCGCCGGCCTCAAGCGCGCAGTGCTGCGTCGCGCCCTCGGGGGCGGGCAATGAGTGCACTCTTTTTCCTGGCGCAACGTGCGACCGCTTTCGTTCTGGCGGCCGCCGTAGCCGTCCATCTCGGTACCATCCTTTATGCGACGCGCGGCGGCCTCACCGCTGCAGAAATTCTCGCACGCACGCGTGGCAATTTCTGGTTCCTTGCGTTCTACGCAACATTCGTGGTCGTAGTCGCGATCCACGCGCCGATCGGCCTGCGCAATATCTTGCGCGAATGGACGGAATGGCGCGGGCGTTCGCTCGATCTCGCACTGGCGCTGTTTTCGATTCTCCTGTTGGCGCTTGGCCTGCGTGCCGTCCTTGCGGTCTACGCCTCATGATGCGCGCCTCGCACAGACAGCGCGGCTTCCTCGCCGCCACGCTGCACCGCCTGTCCGGCATCGCGCTGGCGATCTTTTTGCCGCTGCATTTCTTGGCGCTGGCCACCGCGCTCAACGGCGCCAGCTCGCTCGACGCGTTCCTGGCCGTCACGCGCCAGCCAGTTGTCGCCTTTTTTGAGTTTGTCATCGTCGTCGCCCTTGCCGTCCACCTGACATTGGGCTTACGCGTGCTGGCGATCGAATTCTTTAATTTTCGCGAGAAGACGCTCGCGGTGTTGTCCGCCTGCACCGCCGCTGTGCTGGCGGTCGGCGCCCTCTTCATCCTCAATCTGGGCTGAGCGGATGCTGTTTGGCCTTTCGCTCGACACCATCGCCATCCTCTGGCTCGGCGCGCTGGTCGGCGGCATTGCCGCCGGCGGCAGCGGCTTTGCTTTCGCGCTTGCCGCCTCGTCGATCTGGCTACACCGCATCGATCCGCTGCACTCGGCGATCATGTGCACCGGCTGCGGCGTGTTGCTGCATCTGACGACGATCTGGCCGCAGCGCAAGAATATCGAGGCCGGACGCTTGTGGCCCTTCCTCGCCGGTGGCTTCGCCGGTGTGCCGATCGGCGTGCGCCTGCTGGCGTTCACTGACGGCAGTGTCCTCAAGATGGTGCTCGGCGTGTTCCTGATCGCCTTCGGCCTTTATGCGTTTATCGCCCCGCGACTGCACACCATTTCAGCGGGCGGCCGCGGCGCCGACGCGGCGGTCGGTTTCATCGGCGGCATTCTCGGCGGGATCGGCGGCTATTCGGGCGTTTTGCCGACGATCTGGACGCAATTGCGCGGCTGGCCCAAGGAAACCGCGCGCGGCGTTTATCAGCCCTATATCATCGTCATCCAGGGCATTACCTTGGCCGGCATTATCCTGGTCACCTTCGACCGTCAGGGCTTGGTGCTGATGCTGGAGGTGCTGCCGCCGCTCTTGCTGGGAACCTGGATCGGCTGGCAACTTTACGGCAGACTGAACGAACGTCGGTTCCGCCAGATCCTTGCTGTGCTGCTGATGGGTTCCGGCCTGACGCTGGTGTTATAGGGAGACGGCCATGCAGCTCGATCTCAAGGAAGTCGAGGAGCTCGCCAAAACGCTCTATATCCGCGCGCTCAAGCTCTTGCCGAACGACATCAAGCGGGGCTTCGAGCGGCTGCTGATGGAAGAAACCGACACGACCGGCAGGACCATCCTCGGCACCATGGTGGAGAACATCGCGGTGGCCGAGCGCACCAAGAACCTGCTTTGCCAGGACACCGGCATCCCGATCTACAACGTCGTCATCGGCAGGCACGTCGAATTCGACGGCGCCGGCATGAAAGAGGCGATTCGCCGCGGCTGCGAGCGCGCCACCGAGGAGCATCCGCTGCGTTCTTCCGTGGTGCATCCGATCACGCGCAAGAACGAGCAGACCTCCTGCGGCGCCGGCGTGCCGCTGATCAACGTCGATTTCGACGAGCGCGAAGAGACGGTCGAGATCGAGATGATCCCCAAGGGCTCCGGTTCGGAGAACGGCTCGTTCCTGCAGATGCTGATCCCGGCCGACGGCGTCGCCGCAGTCAAGCGCTTCGTCATCGACAAGGTGATCGAATGCGGCGGCCGCGTCTGTCCGCCGACCATCGTCGGCGTCGGTATTGGCGGCACGTCGGACTTATGCATGCATCTCGCCAAGGTTGCCGCGACACGGCCGCTCGGCACGACTTGCGCCGACCCGGAAGGCGCCAAGATCGAGGAACAATTGAGCGAAGCGGTCAACCAGCTCGGCATCGGCCCGCAGGGTCTCGGCGGCCGCGCAACGTCGTTCCGCGTTCATGTCGAAGTCGCCGCCACGCACATCACCATGAACCCGGTGGCGGTGAACATTCAGTGCCATTCCGCCCGCCGCGCCTCGGCTGTCATCACGCCCGGCGGCATCGCCTTCGAGTAGTGCCATGACCCATCACGTGCTGGACATGCCGATCGACGAGGCGCAGGCGCGCGCGCTCAAGGTCGGCGATACCGTGACACTGGAAAAGACTTTGTTCGGCATCCGCGACGCCACGCTGATCGCCATGTTCGACCGCGGGCGCACCACGCGGTTCAATCTCAAGGGCCATGCCGTCGTGCACACGGCGCCCAATGTGCGCAAGGTCGATCCGCGTCCGGGCAATTCTTCGGGCTACGAGCCGCTGTGCATCGGCACCACCACGTCGATGCGCATGGAGCGTTTTACGCGGCCGCTGATGCAACGCGACGGCGTGCGCCTGATCATCGGCAAGGGCGGCATGGGGCAAGCAACGCTCGACGCTTTCAAGGAATTCGGCGGCGCTTATCTCGCCGTGGTCGGCGGCGCCGCGGCGCTGGAAACCACCTGGATCGAGGCAATCGAGGACGTCGATATGGACGACTTGCATCCGGAGTCCTTGTGGAAGTTCCGCATCAAGGGCTTCGGCCCGCTGCTGGTGACCATGGATTCGCACGGGCAATCGCTGCACGCGCAGATCAATGCCGACGCCGCGGCGCGCCGCGCGGCGGTGCTCGCCAGCATCGGCAGCGCCTGAAACGTGCAGACGTTCGAGACCGACGTTCTGATCTTGGGCGCGGGCGGCGCGGGGTTGTTTGCCGCATTGCACGCCAAAAACATGAACCCCGGTCATGAAGTCACCATCGCGGTCAAGGGCCTGCTCGGCAAATGCGGCTGCACCCGCATGGTGCAGGGCGGCTACAACGTCGCGCTGTCGCCGGAGGATTCGGTCGAGCGGCATTTCATGGACACCATCGAGGGCGGCGGCTGGCTCAACGACCAGGAGCTCGCCTGGCTCTTGGTCGAGACCGCGCCCAGGCGCATCCGTGAACTGGAGACCGAGCTCGGCTGCTTCTTCGACCGCAATCCCGACGGCACCGTGCACCAGAAGGCCTTCGCCGGGCAGACCTTCGACCGCACCGTGCACAAAGGCGACCTGACCGGCATCGAGATCATCAACCGGCTCGCCGAACAGGTGTGGCGGCGCGACGTGCGCCGTCTGGAGGACCATCGCGCCCTCGATCTCATCCCGGCGGCCGACGGTTCCGAGCTCGCCGGCGTGCTGATGCTCGACATGCGATCGGGCGAGCCGCTCATGGTGCG
>DATJVE010000099.1:0-7999 GCA_035501975.1 Pseudolabrys sp. | reverse complement strand
GGCCGACGGTGGTCACGCGCAAAGTCTCGTCCGCTGCGTCGACCGCGAACCAGGTGCGGCCGTCTTCTTCGCCGGTGCCGACCACCGTCATGCAGACGCCGGAACAGGCGATCGAGGCGCCTTCGACGAGCTCGGCGCGCGGATAACGGCAGAAGATGGTGATGCGGTGCAGGTTGTCGGCGTGCGGCTTGACCGACCGCACCTCGCCGACGTCGGTGACAATCCCGGTGAACATGTCAGAGCCGCTCGTAATGTTCGAGCGTATCGGGCCCGAGCGTCTCGCTGCCGCGCGCGTGCAATTGCCCGGTGAGGCAGTCGAGCGGCATGCCTTCCAGCGGATCGATGCCGCCGGCGCCGATCGTCTTTTCGCCGCGCAGCAGGGCCAGCTCGTCGACGAGACCCGCGGCGGCAAGACTGCCGGCGAGCGTCGGGCCGCCTTCCACCATCAACCGGGTGACGCCCTGCTCGGCCAGCACCTTGAGCACGTCCTCGAGATCGAGCGCGCCATCGGCTTCGCCGACGCGGAACACCTTGCAACCCTTCTGTTGCAAAATCTCTTCGGCGATGGCCGACGGCTTGCTCGAGGTGAACACCCAGGTCGGCGTCTCGCGCACCGTCGCCACCACCGAGGTCGCCAGCGGCAATTTCAAACCAGCATCGAGCACCACGCGCACCGGCGAGCGTTCGGCCATGCCCGGCAGGCGGCACGTGAGCTGCGGATTGTCGGCCAAGATGGTGCCGATACCGACCATGATGGCGTCGCTCGCCGCCCGCATCTGGAAGACGCGCGTCCGCGCCGCCTCGGCCGTAATCGCCGCCGGCTTGCGCCCGGCGAGCCCCGCTTTGCCGTCGGCCGATACCGCCAGTTTCAATGTCACATAAGGCCGCCCTTTGGTGGCACGCATGATGTGGCCGGCGTGGACATGACGCGCCTCGTCGGCGCCAAGACCGACCTCGACCGCGATGCCTTTGGCTCGCAGCCGCGCGTGGCCCTGGCCCGCGACCTCCGGATTGGGGTCCTCCAGCGCGGACACCACGCGCGCGATGCCGGCCTTGATGATGGCGTCGGCGCAGGGCGGCGTCTGCCCCTGATGCGAGCACGGCTCCAGCGTCACATACATGGTGGCGCCCTGCGCCGCCTTCTTGGTGCGGCGCAGCGCCTCAACTTCGGCGTGCGGCCGGCCGCCGCTTTGCGTCCAGCCGCGGCCGACGATGACGCCGTCCTTGACAATTACCGCGCCGACCGCCGGGTTGGGCCAGGTGTTGCCCAGCCCACGGCGGCCGAGCGTAAACGCCAGCGCCATGTAGCGCGCGTCGTCCTTTTCATTGTCATTGTCATTCCCGGATGCGCCGTCAGGCGCGGGCCCGGAATCCATAACCCCTGTGCTCATCGGTTCGTTCATGTGGCCCTGGATTCCTGGCTCCCCCGCCATAGCGCGTCGAAGACGCGCGTAAACGCGCTAATGGCGGGCGCCCCGGAATGACGAGTAAAATTCATTTGCGCGCGGTCGCGGGCTTGGCTTCGTCCTCGCCCGACAATTCATCAAGCGCGGCGCGGAAGTCCTTGGCCTCGCGGAAATTGCGGTAGACGCTGGCGAAGCGCACATAGGCGACGTCGTCGAGTTCGCGCAGGTGCTCCATCACCAGTTCGCCGATGGTCTCCGAGGTGACCTCGTTCTCGCCCATGCTCTCAAGCTCGCGCACGATCTTGGAGACTTCCTGCTCGATGCGCTCGGGATCGACCGAGCGCTTGCGCAGCGCGACCTGCACCGAGCGCATCAGCTTGTCGCGGTCGAATGGCACGCGGCGGCCGTTGCGCTTGATGACGGTGAGCTCGCGCAATTGCACGCGCTCGAAGGTGGTGAAGCGAAAATTGCAGGTGAGGCAGACGCGGCGGCGGCGGATCACCGCCGAATCCTCGGTGGGCCGCGAATCTTTCACCTGCGTATCGAGACTTCCGCAACTCGGGCAACGCATGACTAGTCCCCCACCGTCATTCCGGGGCGCGCCGAAGGCGCGAGCCCGGAATCCAGAGCGGCAAATGAAGGCCTCGCTTGTGCCCCTGGATTCCGGATTCGCTCGCTGCGCGAGCGCCCCGCAATGACCAGAAATAAAGACCCCGCATAGGCCCGCTCATTGATAAATCGGAAAACGCGAAATCAATGTCTTGACCCTGTCGCGCACCGCGCTTTCGATCAGCGAATCCTCCTCGACCTGTTTCTGCGACAGCACGTCGAGCACATCGGCGATCATCTCGCCGACCTGGCGGAATTCGGCGATGCCGAAGCCGCGCGTGGTGCCGGCCGGGGTGCCGAGACGGATGCCCGAGGTCACCGTCGGCTTCTGCGGATCGAACGGGATGCCGTTTTTGTTGCAGGTGATGTGCGCGCGGCCGAGCGCCAATTCCGCCACCTTGCCGGTGAGCTGCTTCGGCCGCAGATCGACCAGCATCAGGTGCGTATCGGTGCCGCCGGAGACGATGTCGAGCCCGCGCGACTTGAGCGTCTCGGCCAGCGCCTTGGCGTTCTCCACCACGTTGCGCGCGTAGGTGCGGAAGCTCGGCCGCAGCGCCTCGCCGAAGGCGACCGCCTTGGCGGCGATGACATGCATCAGCGGCCCGCCCTGCATGCCGGGGAACACCGCGGAGTTGAGCTTCTTCGCCAGTTCCTCGTCGTTGGTGAGGATCACGCCGCCGCGCGGGCCGCGCAGCGTCTTGTGCGTCGTCGTGGTGACGACATGCGCGTGCGGGAACGGCGACGGATGCGCGCCGCCCGCGACCAGCCCGGCGAAATGCGCCATGTCGACGAAAAGATAGGCGCCGACCGCGTCGCATATCTCGCGGAAGCGGCGGAAGTCGATGATGCGCGGATAGGCCGAGCCGCCGGCGATGATCAGTTTCGGTTTGTGCTCATGGGCGAGACGCTCGACCTCTTCCATGTCGATGCGGCAGTCGTCGCGGCGCACGTTATACGGCACCGGCTTGAACCACTTGCCCGACATGTTGATGGCCATGCCGTGGCTGAGATGGCCGCCGGCGGCGAGGTTCAACCCCATGAAGGTGTCGCCCGGCTGCATCAGCGCGAAGAACACCTCGGCGTTGGCTGAGGCGCCGGAATGCGGCTGCACATTGGCGAACTTGCAGCCGAACAGCTTGGTCACCCGCTCGATCGCCAGCCGCTCAGCGATGTCGACGAACTGACAGCCGCCATAATAGCGTTTGCCCGGCAGGCCTTCGGCGTATTTGTTGGTCAGCACCGAGCCCTGCGCTTCCAGCACGGCGCGCGAGACGATGTTCTCCGACGCGATCAGCTCGATCTCGTCGCGTTGGCGGCCGAGTTCCAGCCGAATGGCCTCGGCGATTTCGGGATCGACCTCGCCCAGCGGCGCCGAGAACAGGGCTTCGCTATCGCTGGACGGTTTGGAGCTGGACGTCGCCGACATCATGATCTCCTGGCACCGCGAGCAGGGCCGGCGCCGAATTCCGAGGAAAGTCCGGGATTACGTCGCCCATAGCATATCGGCCCAAATGCGCCAAGCATTGGGTGTGGACCGCTGTGATGCCCAATATCTAGGGCCCGGGCGGCGCTTGCCTAGCCTTTGAACGTGGTGGCGTAAGGGCCTAGCCCGTCGCGGTTGTAGATATCGTCGCGGAATTCAACGACGCCGTCCGGCGTCGCCCAGGCGGTAATGTAGACCCAGAACACCGGCACCGGCTTGGCGAGCCGCGCATCGATACGGTCGCCGGACTTGATCACCGCGTCGATCTGCTGCGGCGGCCAGCCCGGCGTGTCGCGCAACAGCCAATCGACCAGCGCGCGCACGTTCTGCACCCGCACGCAGCCGGAGGAATGGAAGCGCATGTCCTCGCCGAACAGGTTCTTGAGCGGCGTGTCGTGCATATAGACGCCGTCTTTGCTCGGGAAATTGATGCGGATCGAGCCGAGCGAATTGAAATTGCCCGGGTCCTGCTTGAACAGGTAGTTCACCGCCTCGTCCGAGTACCAGTTGATCTGCGACGGGGTCAGCTCGTTGCGGTGCATGTCGAAGATGCGGATGTGCTCGTTGGTCAGATAATCCGGATCCTTCTGCATCAGCGGAATGAGATCGCGCCGCACGATGGACACCGGGACGGTCCAAAACGGATTGAAATTGACCTCGACGATCTTGCTGTTGATCTCGGGCGACGGCCGGTCCGGCTTGCCGACGACCGCGGTGTGCCGGCTGACCGCAACGCCGTCCTCGACCGCCTCGATCTGCGCCGCTGGGATGTTGCAGACGACGTAACGGTTGGGCAGATGCGTGGTGAGGCTGCGCAGGCGCGCGAGGTTGGTCTTGAGCTGCGACAGCCGCACCTCGCAGGGAATGTTGAGCCGGTCGAAGCTCTCCGCGCGCACGATGCCGTCGACGGTAATGCCGTGCCGCGCCTGGAAGCGACGCACCGCCGCCTCGACGTAGGAATCGAAAATATCGGTGGTGCCGGCGGTCGCTTCGAGATCGCCCGCGGCGATCAGCCGCTGGCGCAACGGCACCACGCTCGGATGGCGATTGCCGAGGCGCAGCCGGTCGGTGGGCGGAACCTTCGGCCAGCCGCCGCGCGCGGCAATGGCTTCGTACTGACCGATCGCCTGGGTGGTGGTGTCGACTGTCGACGGCGACAGCGTCGGCAGCGAGGCCTTCGGCATGTGGATGGTGCGCGAGGCCGAATCGAAGTCCTGGCCGAACTCGCGGCGCTGGTTCTGGTCGATCAGTGCCTGCAGCGTCTTGTCGTCGGCGGCCGCGGCTTGGCGCGCCAAGGCGCCGCCGGCGAGGCCGGCGCCCAACAAGGTGAGAAAGCTGCGGCGGTCGGGACCCTGACGGGTCCGGCGGATGGCCTTCGGCATCGCGATCTCGACGAGTGACGCCTGCCCCGCTCCCTAGCGGCGGCAGCGGGCGACATTGTGGCCAATCCCGGGAAAAAACAAAACCCCGGCCGGAAAGCGGCCGGGGCAAGTCGTCTCCGCCGTAACGAAATTACAGGCGATAGAGGATCTGGTCGGTCCAGAAGCGCTCGAGCCGGTGCAGCGACTTGTTGAGCGTGGTGAACTCGTCGGCATTGATGCCGCCGACCTGCTCAACGGTGCGCACGTGCTTCTGATAAAGCGCGTCGACAATGTCGCGCACCTCGCGGCCCTTTTCGGTGAGCTTGATGCGCACCGAGCGGCGATCGACGCGGCTGCGCTGGTGATCGAGGAAGCCCATCTCGACCAGCTTCTTGAGATTGTAGGAGACGTTGGAGCCGAGATAGTAACCGCGCGTGCGCAGCTCGCCGGCGGTGAGCTCTTTGTCGCCGATGTTGTAGAGCAGCAGCGCCTGCACCGAATTGATATCGGCGCGGCCACGGCGGTCGAATTCGTCCTTGATCACGTCGAGCAGCCGGCGGTGCAGCCGTTCGACCAAGGTCAAGGCTTCATGATAAAGCGGCCTAATGTGATCGAAACGAGCCTCACGTTCGGCACCTTCGACCGTCTTCGCAACGGCTTTCATGTCCAACGCCCCTTTTTGCGTTTTATTATCGTCGCCACTGTCCGGACGAGGCCCTGTCTTCCCCGTTCCAGATGACTGACCCTATAAGAGGCACTCTAAAATCGGCTTAAATAACACGATAAAGATTAGATTTATTTGCAACAGTGAACGTTTCGTTGAATGCGCAATTCGAGCGGTCGGCGAAAGAAACCGTTCACCACACCGCGTGTCATTCCGGGACGCGGCACAATGAAGCGCTCAGCCGCGCGCCGCGCAAGGCCGATCACCCGCGGACGAAGTGAATGATACCGGAAAAATCCCTGGCCGCTTCGCCGCTCTCCACATAAGCCGAATAAATCCTTTCCGCGCCGGCACCGAGCTGGGTGTTGGCGCCCGCCGCCTTCGCCGCGGCCTGCGCCAGTTTCAAATCCTTAAGCATCATCGCCGCGGTAAAACCCGCCTGATAATCGCGGTTGGCGGGCGAGGTCGGCACCGGTCCCGGCACAGGACAATAGCTCGTCAGCGACCAGCATTGGCCTGACGATTTCGAAGAGATGTCGAACAGCTTCTGATGATCGAGACCGAGCTTTTCCGCCAGCACGAAGGCTTCCGACACCGCGATCATCGACACGCCGAGGATCATGTTGTTGCAGATCTTGGCCGCCTGCCCGTTGCCGGCGCCGCCGGCGTGCACGATGGTCTTGCCCATCTTCTGCAGGATCGATTCCGCGCGCACGAAGGCGCGCTCGCTGCCGCCGACCATGAAGGTGAGCGTCGCCGCGGTCGCCCCGCCGACGCCGCCGGAAACCGGCGCGTCAAGCATCATCAGGCCCTTCGCCTCCGCGGCGGCGGCGACCGCGCGCGCGGTGTCCACGTCGATGGTCGAGCAATCGATCAGCAACGTGCCTTCGTTGGCGTTCTCGATGGCGCCCGAGGAGCCGAGATAGACCTCGCGCACCTCCTTGCCCGACGGCAGCATCGTGATGAACACGTCGGCGCGCGCCACCGCCGTCTTCGCCGTTTCCACCGCGACGCCGCCGCAGGCGACCAGCTTGGCGATCGACGCCGGATTGACGTCGACGCCTTCGACTTGATGGCCGGCTTTGATGAGGTTCTGCGCCATCGGCAAACCCATATTGCCGAGCCCGACAAATCCTATCCGCGCCATAGCGCCCTCCCGACTTTTCTCTTTACGCTGGGTGTTCCTGCGCCGACTTCAGTGCCAGCAGCAGATAGAGACCCAGCAAGCCAACTTCGATCACCTCAGCCACAAGGCTCGGGCCGAATACCTGCGGAAAAAATATTTCCACCGCCAGCATCGAGGCCACCGACATCAGCCAGATTACCGCACCCCAGGCGGCGGCAAGCCACAGGCCCACGGCGGCGACCAGATCGATCACCGCGAAGAACACGGTGGCGACCTGCCAGGCGATGGAATGATATTCGAAGACGTTGTTCGGATCGACGCCGATGCCGCACACCCGCGACCAGTGATAAAGCCCCTTGAGCATCGAGACGCCGGCCATCACCCGCAGGAACAGCACCAGCCGCCGCGTCCAGCGATCGGCGCCCTGCTCGGCCTCACGCTCCTTGACCGGCTCGAGGCTTTCCAGGTCGTCGGTGGTGAAGGGCTCGCTCATGCCAAAACCAATTCATCGGCGCCGAGCGCAGCGAAATGGCGTTCGACCTCGGCGTCGCTCACCTCGGCAAGCGTTGCCGGCTGCCAGCGCGGCTTGTTGTCCTTGTCGACGATCACGGCGCGCACGCCCTCGTAGAAATCGGAGCCATGGATGACCCGCGACACTATGCGGAATTCGGCGCGCATGCACGTCTCGAAATCCCAGGTCTTGCCGTTAGAAGGCTTGCCGCGCCGCACTTGCGCCAGCGCCAGCTTGAGGCTGAGCGGCGATTTGGTCCGCATGGTGGCGGCGGTTTTCGCCGCCCACTCGGCATCGACGCTGCCGGAGGCGGCCTCGCGGTCGAGCGCGGCGAGGATCTCCTCGACGCTGTTTCCTGCGAACAGGCGGTCGATCGCCGCGCGCCGCGCCATGATCGGCCCCTCGCCGGCCGGCTCGGCGAAAGCGGCAAGCAAGGCATCCACAGATACCGTGCCGGTCAGCCCATCGAGCAGCGCGGCGAAACGCGCCGAGGCAATGCGATGGGTGGCGATGCCGGCCGCGCAACCATCGGCGCTGTTGAAGCGATCGCCGGTGAGCCCGCAATAGGTGCCGAGCTCACCCGGCATGCGCGGCAGGACCCAGGTGGCGCCCACGTCGGGGAAAAAGCCGATGCCGACCTCCGGCATGGCAAACTGGAAGCGATCGCCGGCGACGCGGTGCGAGCCATGCACCGACACGCCGACGCCGCCGCCCATCACCAGCCCGTCGATCAGCGCCACATAGGGCTTGCGATAATTCTTGATCGCCACGTTGAGCGGATATTCGTCGCGCCAGAATTGCAGCGCCTCGGCGTGGCGGCCGGCCTGGCCGAGATCGTA
>DATJVE010000098.1:0-8762 GCA_035501975.1 Pseudolabrys sp. | reverse complement strand
CGTAGGGCGCGGCGGTCACAAGCGAGGCGACCTTGCCGCCTTCGGTGAGCGCACGGCGCACCGCGTCGGTCGGCGTGCCGAGATCGACCGCGCGCTCGAAGGTGCGCAGCACCACCGACAGCCGTTCGCCCAATTCGCCGGCGACGCGGTCGATGAGGAACGTCTCCGGCCCGAGCGCCCGCGCGCGCGCGCGCCGCGCGCGCAGCAGAGTGCGGTCGAAGATAACAGGGCCGGGCACGGCATCACCAATGTCGTCCCCTCCCCCGCTCGCGGGGGAGGGACAGGGAGGGGGCATACCTACACCCAATCATGTCCGAATTCCCCCTCCCCAACCCTCCCCCGCTCGCGGGGGAGGGAGTTCGCCGTGGGCGCGGCTCATATTGTGACCAAGCTGCAGCAGCGATACCGTACGCATCATGGAATCCGCCAGCGCGGAAATAGGACAAATATCGCGACTATCGCGCGCGGTTGCGCCTTTGCGCGCCGTCTGGCGCGCCGGGCTCGACGTCATGCTGCCGCTTTGCCCGTCCTGCCGCGCGCCGCTTGCCGGCTCCGCCGGCCTCTGCGCCGAGTGCTGGTCGAAGCTGTCGCTGATCGAGCCGCCTTTTTGCGCGCGGCTCGGCATCCCCTTCACTTACGATCCCGGCCCCGGCCTGTTGTCGATGGAGGCGATCGCCAATCCGCCGGCCTATGACCGGGCGCGCGCGGCGGTGCACTACGACGACGTCGCGCGCAAGCTGGTGCATGCGTTCAAATATTCGGACCGGCTCGATCTCGCGCCGATGCTGGGGCAATGGATGGCGCGCGCCGGCCGCGAATTGCTGACTGGAGCCGACGCACTCGTTCCGGTGCCGCTGCATTGGCGGCGGCTGTGGGGGCGGCGCTTCAATCAGTCGGCCACGCTTGCCGGTGCGATTTCCGGCCAATCGGGCGTACCGGTGCTGCATGACGCGCTCAAGCGCATGCGCGCGACGCCGCAGCAGGTCGGCCTGTCGAAAACCCAGCGCGCCGACAACGTGCAGGGCGCCTTCCGCGTGCCGCCGGAGAAGAAGGCCGAGGTCGCCGGCCGCCGGCTGGTCTTGATCGACGACGTGCTCACCTCCGGAGCCACCGTCGATACCTGCGCCCGCGCCTTGCTGCGCGCCGGCGCCGCGCATGTGGACGTCCTGGTGTTCGCCCGGGTTGTCGCCGCCGTGCGTACCACCATATAAAAGGGCTGCACCGCCACCGAACGCCAATGCCGCCGATCGAAATCTATACCACCCGCTATTGCCCCTATTGCCACGCGGCCAAGGCGCTGCTCAAACGCAAGGGCGCTGCTTTCACGGAGATCGACGTGAGCGGCAACCACGCGCTGCGCGGAACGATGGTCGAGCGCGCCAATGGCGGCTATACCGTGCCGCAGATTTTCATCGGCGACGTGCACGTCGGCGGCTATGACGACCTGCATGAGCTCGACGCCGCCGGCGAGCTCGATCCGCTGCTCGCGGGCGAAAAGGCATCGTAATGAACATATCCGCCTTCAAGGCCGCGATGATCCAGATGCGCTCGGGGCTCACGCCCTCAGCCAACATCGATGCCGCGGCGCGGATGATCGGCGAGGCGAAGTCGGCCGGCGCCGAATACGTGCAGACGCCGGAAATGACCAATGTGCTCGCCGGAAACCGCGGGCAGTTGTTCTCGGTCGCGGTCGAGGAGGACGTCGATACCTCGCTCGCCACCTTGCGCGAGCTGGCGCGCAAGCTCGGCATTTACGTCCACATCGGCTCGCTGGCGATCAAGGTTTCGCCCGACCGCGCCGTCAACCGCGCTTTTCTGATCGATCCGAAAGGCGAGATCGCCGCGCGCTACGACAAGATCCACATGTTCGACGTCGATCTCGAGGGCGGCGAGAGCTACCGCGAGTCGCGCACCTACCGCCCCGGCGAGTTGGCGGTGCTGGCCGACCTGCCCTGGGGCCGGCTCGGCGTGACCATCTGCTACGACCTGCGCTTTCCCGCGCTCTATCGCGCGCTGGCGGAAGCCGGCGCCACCATGCTGACGATTCCCTCCGCTTTCACCGTGCAGACCGGCGAGGCGCATTGGCATGTGCTGATGCGCGCCCGCGCCATCGAGAACGGCAGCTTCGTGTTCGCCGCCGCGCAATGCGGCAAGCACGAGAGCGGGCGCGAGACCTACGGCCATTCATTGATCGTTGACCCCTGGGGGCGCATTCTGGCCGAAGGCGGCACGGAGCCGGGCGTGACGATGGCGGAGATCGATCTGGCCGAGGTGACAAGGGCGCGCGCGCGGATTCCGTCGCTGCAGCACGGCCGCCGTTTCGAGATCGTCGAGCCGCTGGCGGGGCCGACGCATCTGCACGTCGTCGGGGGCGGCGAATGATTCGCTACGCTCTGGTCTGCGACAAAGGCCACGACTTCGAGAGCTGGTTCGCGGATTCCGCGGCCTACGACAAGCAGGCCAAACGCGGTCTGGTGACCTGCCCGCAGTGCGGTTCGGCCAAGGTCGACAAGGCGATCATGGCGCCGCGGCTCGCGGGTGCGCGCAAGCGTACCGCGCCCATCGAGGCGCCGGCCGAAGCCGCGCCTGCGCCCGAGAAGGCGCAAGAAAAAGCACCTGTCGCCATGCTGTCGCCGCAGGAGCAGGAAGTCCGCGCCAAGCTCAAGGAGCTGCGCGAGCACCTGACCAAGAACGCCGACCATGTCGGCGCGAAGTTCCCGGAAGAAGCGCGCAAGATGCACTACGGCGAGATCGAGCACCGCTCGATCTATGGCGAGGCCTCGCCCGACGAAGCCAAGGCGCTGGCCGAGGAAGGCATCGAATTCCACCCGCTGCCGATCTTGCCGGACGAGAGAAACTGACCGTCGTCCCCGCGAAGGCGGGGACCCAGCTAATACGCCCACACCAGAAGCGCGACGCCGATCACCACCAGCACGATGCCGACGAGCTCGCGCGCGGTGGTCGGCTGCTTGAACACGAAGCGCGTCACCCCTTGCGCGAACAAGACCTCGACCAGCGCCAGCGTGCGCACATTGGCGGCCGAGGTGATGGCGAAGCCGAGAAACCAGAATTCCGAGGCGAAGGCGCCCATGAAACCGGCGAACAGCGACGGCTTCCAGGCGCGTGCGATCTCGCGCAGCACCTTGGGATCACGCAGCCAGAGATAGGCCGAGAGCAGCACCGCCTGCATCACCAGCCCGACCGCAAGCGTGAAGGTTGCCGGCAGCACGAAATCCGCATGATGCAGCGACAGGATCGCGCCGCGATAGGCGATGGCCGAGAGCGCGAAGGCCGAGCCGGCGGCGATGCCGATCACCGTCGAGCGCAGCGTGGCGAGCCGGCTGGCGCCGGGTTTCAGCGACATCACCACCACGCCAAGGGTGCCGATGACGATGGCGATCGCGGCCAGCGGCGTGAGCTTGTCGCCGAGGAAGATCAGGCCGAACAGCGCGACCTGCACCGGCTCGGTCTTGATATAAGCGTAGGCGACGACGAAGGAGCGTTCGTTCATCGCCGCCAGCATCAGCGCGGTGGCGGCGATTTGCGTCAACGCGCCGCCGATAATCCAGGGCCAGTATTCGAGCGGCGGCTGCGGCAACGGGTGGCCGGTCGCAAACAAGACGCCGGCAAGAAAGATCAGCGCAAAGGGAAAGCCGAACAGGAAGCGCACGTGCGTCGCCCCGACGGTGCCGAGCGTCGCGGTCAATTCGCGCTGCATGGCGTTGCGCGCGGTCTGCGCCGCCGCGGCGATCAGCGTAAAGACGGCCCAGAGCATGGTGTATTGCTGGTCTGAATTGGCGGAGTGAGTTGCTCCGTCATCCTGAGGTGCGAGCGAAGCGAGCCTCGCAGGATGACGGTGAAAAGCTTACGCCGCAGCCGGCGTGATCTCCGCTGCCGCGGGGAACTCGGTGAAGGTCCCTTTTTCGTTGTCGATCAGCAGGAACAGGTCGAAATAGCGGATGGTCGGCGCGCTGCCGGTGCGCTTGATGATCGACTGCCGCCAGGCCTCGTCGTGCGCCTTCTGCGCGTCTTCCAGCGTCGGCCAGAGATAGACGCCGCCGCCGGTTTTGCCGTTGAGCTCGAGCAGGAAATGCTTGCGCAGAAGCTGCTTGTTGGCCTGCCAGTGCGGGATGACGTTGCGCGCCTCTTTCGCCACCTGTTCGCGGCTCCAGCCCTTCGGCGAGTTGAATTCGACCAATTCGAGGATCATATCGATGTCTCCTTGGAACTTTCCGCCATCAGCATGTAATTCACGTCCATGTCCGACGACAATTGCCAGCGGTCGGCGAAGACATTGTAGACCACGCCGCGTTCGCCCGTCACCCGCAAGCCGCCGCGCTCGATCGCGATCTCGAGCTCGTTCGGGGTGACGAATTTGTCCCATTGATGGGTGCCGCGCGGCAACCAGCGCAAGACGTATTCCGCGCCGACGATCGCCAAAGCGAAGCTCTTGAGCGTGCGGTTGAGCGTCGCCGCGAACATCAGGCCGCCCGGCTTCACCATCGAGGCGCAGGTGGCGATGAAGGCATTGACGTCGACGACATGCTCGACCACCTCCATCGCTAGCACGACGTCGAATTGCTCGCCGGCTGCGGCGAGCTCTTCCGCCGTGGTGGCGCGGTAATCGACGTCGACGCCGTTTTCCTTGGCATGCGCGCTGGCGATCGCGACGTTCTCGTGCGAGGGGTCGGCGCCGAACATCTGCGCACCAAGCCGCGCCAAGGGCTCGGACAGGATGCCGCCGCCGCAGCCGATGTCGAGCATGCGGATGCCCTTCAGGCAGTCGAGCTTCTTGGCGTCGCGGCCGAAGTGCTCGGCGACCTTGTCGCGGATGTAGGCGAGCCGCACCGGGTTGAACTTGTGCAGCGAAGCCATCGGCCCGCGCGTGTCCCACCACATCGCGGCGTGGCGCGAGAAGCGCTCGATTTCGTTTTCGTCAACCGAAGAACTGCGTCGTTTCACTGCCATCGGATCAGCGTGCCGTGATGTGGTTGCGCAAGTCGAGGGGAGCGCCGATGTTGTACAGCGGCTCCCAGCCTTCGCCGGTGCCGCGAACCGTGACGTCGCCGTAATTCAGGATGCGGCCGAAAATCGTCTGGTCGACGTCGACGCTTTCGACCTTGTCCATGTTCATTTCAATCGTGTGTCGCTTGATTAAGCCGCGTTTATAGACGACGCGGCGGTCGGTGACGTCGATCTCGGTGGTCCAGCGTTTGAACCAGGCCGAGAAGAAGGTCACGCCGGCCGCCAGCCAGACCGCGACCGAGCCGATCAGCCAGCTGATCCCGGTCGGACCTTGTTTGACCAGCGTCAGCAGGGCGACGGCGATCAACGACAGGATGATGGCCGGGATATAGATGACCCAGTGGATCGTACCCGAATAGAGCAGCTTTTCGCCCGGCTGCAGAATTCGCTCGATATATCGCATCGCCTGTACCCTTAAGATCGCAGCCAACGAGCCCGCATACCATCGGCGCAAGGCGCCAATGTTGCAGTCCCTTGACCCCGCCGGTATGTATACGCGCCTTTTCCGACCGGCGCCTCCTGCTTTGCCGGCCGTCTGTTAGCGCCTTTTGGCGCGTCCGGGAACGTCATGGCCCGTCTGGTGATGAAATTCGGCGGAACGTCGGTCGCCGATCTCGACCGCATCCGCAACGTGGCGCGCCACGTCAAACGCGAGGTGGACGCCGGCCACGATGTGGCCGTGGTCGTCTCCGCCATGGCGGGGGTGACCAATCAACTGGTGGCCTGGTGCCGCGATGCCGCCATGCTGCACGACGCGCGCGAATACGACGCGGTGGTGGCGACCGGCGAACAGGTGACCGCCGGGTTGTTGGCCATCGTGCTGGAAGGGATGGGCGTCAACGCCCGCTCCTGGCAGGGCTGGCAATTGCCAATCCTGACCGACAACGCGCACGCCTCGGCGCGTATCCTCGATGTCAACGGCGCCGAGCTGATCCGCCGCTTCAAGGAGATGAGCCAGGTCGCGGTGATCGCCGGCTTTCAAGGCCTGCACAAGGACACCGGCCGTATCACCACGCTCGGCCGCGGCGGCTCCGACACCTCGGCGGTGGCGATCGCCGCCGCCATCGGCGCCGAACGCTGCGACATCTACACCGACGTCGACGGCGTCTACACCACCGACCCGCGCGTGGTGCCGAAGGCGCACCGCTTGGACAAGATCGCCTACGAGGAAATGCTCGAGCTCGCCTCCCTCGGCGCCAAGGTAATGCAGGTGCGCTCGGTCGAGCTCGGCATGGTGCACAATGTCCCCATCTTGGTCCGCTCCAGCTTCGAGAAGCCGGAAGACATCGACCCGAACAGACCGCCTTCCGGCACGCTCATCTGCGACGAGAGTGAAATCATGGAACAGCAAGTCGTCACCGGCATCGCCTTCTCCAAGGACGAGGCGCAGATCTCGATCCGCCGCGTGCAGGACAAACCCGGGATCGCCGCCGCGATCTTCGGCCCGCTCGCCGACGCCAGCATTAATGTCGACATGATCGTGCAGAACGTCTCGGCCGACGGCGCCACCACCGACTTGACCTTCACCGTGCCCTCGGCCGACTACGAGCGGGCGCGCGTCACTCTCGACAAGGCCAAAGGCGCGATCGGCTACGAGCGGCTGGACGGGGCAACCGACGTCGCCAAGGTCTCGGTGATCGGCATCGGCATGCGCAGCCATGCCGGCGTGGCGGCGAGCGCGTTCAAGGCGCTGTCGCAGCAGAAGATCAATATCCTCGCCATCACCACCTCGGAGATCAAATTCTCTGTGCTGATCAAGGCCGCGCAAACCGATCTCGCGGTGCGCACGCTGCATACGCTGTACGGACTGGATAAAACATAAGCACGCTTGCCGGCGACAAACAGACAATAAAACGGAGAGGAAAGTCCATGCGTGTCATCGCGCTCGAAGAGCATTTTACCGTGCCGGCCCTGACCAAGCGCATCGATCCCGCCGTCGTGAAAGCGCGCGGCTTCGTGCCGCGCAAGACAGCGCCGGGCCGGCCGAACCCGATGGAGCTCGCACCCGAGATCGGCGACATCCGCCTCAAGTCGATGGACGAGACCGGCATCACGCTGCAGGTGCTGTCGACCACCGGCGCCGGCCCCGACCTTGTGCCCGGCGCCGACGGCGTCACCATGGCGCGCGAGATCAACGACCATCTCGCCGAAGCGGTTGCGCGCCATCCCAAGCGGTTCGCCGGCTTCACCACCCTGCCCATGCTCAGCCCCGAGGCCTGCGCCGATGAACTCAGGCGCTGCGTCAAAGAGCTCGGCTTCCTCGGCGCATTGATCAACGGCACTACTGACGGCCGCTTCCTCGACCATCCAAGCTATGACGGCTTGCTCGCGGCCGCGGTCGAGCTCGATGTGCCGATCTACATCCATCCGCACATTCCGCCGGCGGCGGTGCGGGAAGCCTATTATTCCGGCTTCGACCCCGGCGTCGGCCGCGTGCTGGCGACCGCCGCCTGGGGCTGGCACTCGGAGACCGCCGTCCACGTGCTGCGCATGGTGTTCGCCGGCACGCTCGACAAGCATCCGAAGCTGAAGATCATCATCGGTCATATGGGCGAGATGCTGCCCATGATGCTCGCGCGCATCGACGCGGTGTCGGCGATGGACGTCGACCATCTGCAGCGACCGATCAGCAAGACCATCCTCGACCAGGTCTGGATCACGACCAGCGGCATCTTCACCGAGCCGCCGTTCCTCGCCGCACTGCTGACCTTCGGCATCGACCGCATCATGTTCTCGGTCGACTACCCCTATGCGCCGAATGCGGCCGGCCGCCGCTTCCTCGACCGCATCGCCTTGCCGCCGGCCGATATGGCCAAACTCTGCCACGGCAATGCCGATGCGCTGCTGAAGTTGAACCCCGGGGCGAAATAACGGGCCGTTATCAGCAAGCCGCCGCCGCGCCTCTCCGCTGCACCGCAGCGCATTTCCGGCTCGTAAACCGGCGGCGCCGGTTTGGCTTGCCCCTTGCATGGGCCATGGGCTATAGCCTGAGCAAAGTCGCCGCGGGTTCCCGGGTCCCGCGGTCGCCTTTCGTACATGATTGGGCCGTAAACGAGGCCGCGGGCCCTAACCGCGGCTGAAGGACCTTGATAATGCGTGGCGCGCTCGGCGGTCCGCGCGTGCTGTTACGCCGGCTTCGCGAGGTCATGGCGGAGCCGGTCAGCGCGCAGGAACGCCTCGACAAGGTGGTGGTGCTGATCGCCGCCAACATGGTGGCGGAAGTCTGCTCTGTCTACGTCCTGCGCGTAGACGGAACGCTCGAGCTATACGCCACCGAGGGCCTCAAGCGCGAAGCCGTGCACGAAACCGTGCTCAAGGCCGACGAGGGCCTGGTCGGCTTGGTGGCCAGCGAAGCCAATCCGATCAACCTTTCCGACGCGCAGGCGCACCCGGCCTTCTCGTTCCGACCGGAAACCGGCGAAGAGATCTACCACTCGTTCCTCGGCGTGCCGGTGTTGCGTGCGGGCAATACGCTCGGCGTACTGGTCGTGCAGAACCGCGCGCGGCGAACCTACACGGAAGAAGAAGAAGAGGCGCTGCAGACGACGGCGATGGTGCTCGCCGAGATGATCGCATCGGGCGAGCTGTCGTCGATTGCGCGGCCCGGCGCCGAGCCGGTCGCGCACCATTCGCTCAACCTCACCGGCGCCGCGCTCGCCGACGGCATCGCGCTTGGCCACGCGGTGCTGCACGAGCCGCGCGTCGTCATCACCAACGTCATCGCCGACGACGTGCCC
>DATJVE010000097.1:0-3120 GCA_035501975.1 Pseudolabrys sp. | reverse complement strand
CGCCGCGTTCGCGGTCTCGCCGGGGTTCTCGTCGGGGTTCATGTGCCATTTGCAACTTTATCCTTTCGCATCATCTTGTCCGAAAACCGGTCCCACTTTTCGGGATGATGCCGTCCGTTAGAAGTTGAGGCCGCCTTCGCGCGCGGCGTCGGCCAGCGCTTTGACGCGCCCATGGTAGAGATAGCCGCCGCGGTCGAACACGACGTCCTTGATGCCCTTTTCTTTGGCGCGCTCGGCGATCAGCTTGCCCACCGATTTCGCCGCGGCGATGTTGGCGCCGGTCTTGGCGTTCTCGCGCAGCGCCTTTTCCAGCGACGAGGCGGCAACGAGCGTCGCGCCTTTGTTGTCGTCGATGAGCTGGGCATAGATGTGCTTGGACGAACGGAACACCGTCAGCCGCGCGCGGCCGCCGGTGCCGGCGGCGCGCTTGACGTTGCGGCGCACGGTCGCCGTCCGTCGCGCAGTCCGATCGCTTAATCTCGACATCGCGAGTTCCTCTACTTCTTCTTGCCTTCCTTGCGGAAGATGTATTCGCCGGCGTACTTCACGCCTTTGCCCTTGTACGGCTCCGGCGGGCGGAAGCCGCGGATTTCGGCGGCCATCTGGCCGACCTGCTGTTTGTCGATGCCGGTGACCACGATCTCGGTCGGCTTCGGCGTCGCAATGCTGATGCCCTGCGGAATCGCGAAGTTGACGTCGTGCGAAAAGCCGAGCTGCAAGTTCAACGTCTTACCCTGCACCGCGGCGCGGAAGCCGACGCCGACGATCTCCAGCTTTTCCTCGAATCCCTTGGTCACGCCGGCGATCAGGTTGTTCACCAGCGTGCGCGAGGTGCCCCATTGCGAGCGCGCGCGCTTGGTCTCGGAGCGCGGATCGAGCTTGATCGCGCCCTTGTCCAATTTGACCGTGACGTCGTCGTGTACGACGACCTGCAGGGCGCCCTTCGGGCCTTTGATCTTGACGGTCTGCCCTTCCACGTTGGCGGTGACGCCGGACGGGACCGCAACCGCTTTTTTGCCGATTCGCGACATCAGAACACCGTGCAGATGATTTCGCCGCCGACATTGGCGTCGCGGGCTTCATGGTCGGCCATCACGCCCTTCGGCGTGGACAGGATCGAGATGCCCAAGCCGTTGTTGATGCGCGGCAGCGCCTTGACCGAGGCGTAGACCCGCCGGCCCGGCTTGGAGACGCGGGCGATCTCGCGGATCACCGGCTCGCCGTCGAAATATTTGAGCTCGATCTCGAGCTCGCTGCGGCCGTCGGCATGCGCCACGCTGGCGTAGCCGCGGATGAAGCCTTCGGTCTTGAGCACCTCGCAGACGCGCTCGCGCTGCTTGGAGCCCGGCATGGAGACCTTCGACTTCGAGCGCATCTGCGCGTTGCGGATGCGGGCAATCATGTCGCCGATCGGATCGTTCACAGCCATCGCGCCCTCCCTTACCAGCTCGACTTCATCAGGCCCGGAATGAGGCCCTTGGAGCCGAGCTCGCGCAGCGCGATGCGGCTGAGCTTGTGCTTGCGGTAATAGGCGCGCGGGCGGCCGGACAGCTCGCAACGGTTGCGGATGCGCGTCGCCGAGGAATTGCGCGGCAATTCGGCAAGCTTGAGGGTGGCGGCGAACCGCTCCTCCATCGGCAGCTTCTTGTCGCGGGCGATCGCCTTGAGCGCCTTGCGGCGGTTGGCGTAGCTCTTCGTCAGCTTGCGCCGCCGG
Organism: Pseudolabrys sp.; assembly: GCA_035501975.1. Lineage (GTDB taxonomy): Bacteria > Pseudomonadota > Alphaproteobacteria > Rhizobiales > Xanthobacteraceae > Pseudolabrys. Next base: position 1,406 of record DATJVE010000097.1, on the reverse strand, counting down.
TTGTTCTTCTCAATCGAACTCTTCTTCGCCATCTAGCCTAGCTCCATGTTTCCGCGTTTGAGGGAAAAGCCCCTCACTGCCGGAACGGGAAGTTGAATGCGGTCAACAGAGCACGCGCCTCGTCGTCGGTGCGCGCGCTCGTGCAAACGGTGATATCGAGACCCCAGGAATCGGTAACCTTGTCGAAATCGATCTCCGGGAACACGATGTGCTCCTTGATACCGAGGCTGTAGTTGCCGCGGCCGTCGAAGCTCTTCGGATTGAGGCCGCGGAAGTCGCGGATGCGCGGCAGCGCGATGTTCACCAGCCGGTCGATGAAGTCGTACATCCGCGTCTTGCGCAGCGTGACCTTGCAGCCGATGGCCTGGCCGTCGCGCAGCTTGTAGGTGGCGATCGATTTGCGCGACTTGGTGATCACCGCCTTCTGGCCGGCGATCAGCGACAGGTCCTGGGCGGCATTGTCGACCTTCTTGCGGTCGGCGACGCCCTCACCAATGCCCATGTTGAGCACGACCTTGGTGATCACCGGCACCTGCATGCGGTTTTTGTAGCCGAACTGCTTGCTCAGCTCGCCGCGGATGACCTGCTCGAATTGCGTCTTCAGCCGCGCCACGTAATCGGAGCGCTCGCGCGGCTTCTTCACTTTCGGCGCGTCGCCCTTGGCGGCGTCGCCTTTGGCGGCCTTCGGCGCGCCCTGCGGCGGCTTCGCCTTTTTCGGCTCGGTATTTGCTTGCGTGTCAGCCATCGATCTCTACTCCGGAACGCTTGGCGATGCGCACCTTCTTGCGGTCCACGCCCGCGCCGACAAACTTGAAGCCAACGCGCGTCGGCTTGCCGTCCTTGGGATCAGCGAGCGCCAGGTTGGACAGGTGGATCGTTCCTTCCTTGGAGACGATGCCCCCTTCCTGCTGCGCGGTCTGGCGCTGGTGGCGCTTGACCATGTGGATGCCGCGCACCAAAGCGCGGCCGTCGGCCGGATGCACGGCCAGCACCTCGCCGGTGCGGCCCTTGTCGCGGCCGGTGAGCACGATCACCGTGTCGCCCTTCCTGATCTTGGCGGCCATCACAGCACCTCCGGGGCGAGCGAGATGATCTTCATGTGATTCTTGGCGCGCAGCTCGCGCGGCACCGGCCCGAAGATGCGGGTGCCGACCGGCTCCATCTGCGGGGTGATCAGCACCGCGGCGTTGCGGTCGAAGCGGATGACCGAGCCGTCCGGGCGCTTGATGTCCTTGGAGATGCGCACGACGACGGCCTTCATCACCTCGCCCTTCTTGACGCGGCCGCGCGGGATCGCCTCCTTCACCGAGACGACGATGACGTCGCCGATGGTGGCGTATTTGCGCTTGGAGCCGCCCAGCACCTTGATGCACATGACGCGGCGCGCGCCGGAATTATCCGCCACG
>DATJVE010000096.1:0-8705 GCA_035501975.1 Pseudolabrys sp. | reverse complement strand
CGCAGGCCGTCTTGGATATCTTCCGCCCCTACCCTGCGGATGACGTCTGATGGAATGGAGCGGGCTGGCGCTTCTGGTCCTGGTGGGCGTCGGCATCGTGACGACCGGCTTGCCTGCCGCTTTCGTGCTGATGGCGGTCGCCTGCCTCGGCGCCCTGCTCGGTCTGATCAGCGGCACGTTCGAGATTTCGCTGCTGTGGGCCTTGCCCAGCCGGCTGATCAATTTGTTCGAGAATGATCTTCTGCAGGCGCTGCCGCTCTACGTGACCATGGGCCTGCTGCTTGGCCGGCTGCCGGTCGCCGATGCGCTCTACCGCACCGGCCTCTCCGTCCTGCCCAAGCGCGCCTCGGCGCCACTCGTCTCCGGCATGCTGCTCGGCGCTCTGCTTGGCCCGATGAACGGCTCGGTCGGCGCCAGCGTGCTCGGCCTCTCGCGCGTGGTAGCCCCACGGCTTACAGCCGAGGGCGTGCCGGCGGCGACGCGCGACGCCATCGTCGCCGTCGCCTCGACGCTCGGCGTGCTGGTGCCGCCGTCGCTGGTGCTCATTCTGCTCAGCGACGCGATGCTCAACGCCCACACCTACGCGGTCACGGCCACCGGCCGTAGCGATCGCGTCATCAACACCCAGGACGTCTTTCACGCTGCTCTGGTGCCGGCTGGAATTTTTCTGCTGCTGTGCCTCGCGCTCGCTTGGTTCGTCGGCCGCGATCATAAGATATCCATCAAGCGTGAGCCGGTCACCGCGCAACAAGTCATCCTGGCCGCGCTCGCGCTGATCGCGCTTCTGGTGCTGCTCGGCGGCGTCGCCACCGGTTATTTCTACGCGGTCGAAGCGGCGGCGATGGGCGCCTTCACGCTGCTCTGCGCCGGCCTGATTGGCGGCCAATTGCGCGGCGCGGCGCTGCGCGAACTGCTGCACGACGCCATCGCCATCACCGGCGCGCTGTTCTCGCTGCTGATCGCGGCCACCACGTTCACCCTGATCCTGCGCCTGCTCGGCACCGACCGCTTGGTCAACAATCTGGTCGCCGGCATTCCCGGCGGCGACGTGTCGGCAGCGGCGGCGGTGCTTGCCGTCATCGGCCTGTGCGCCTTCGTGCTCGACGCCTTCGAGATTATTTTCGTGATCATCCCGATCGTCATTCCGCCGCTCTTGGTGCGCGTCGCCGACGCCCGCTGGGTGGCTGTGCTGGTGCTGCTCACCTTGCAATCGAGCTTCCTGCTGCCGCCCTTCGGCTATGCGCTGATGATGGTGCGCGGGGCGGCGCGCGACCCGGCCCCGTTCCGCCCGTTTGTGCGCGCGCTGCTGCCGTTTCTGCTGGCGCAATGGTTGCTGCTTCTCGTCGTGCTGATGATCCCCAAGCTGGTGCATTTCGGCGAGAACGCGGCCGCGAATACGCGCGCGCCGGCGGCGCCCGTCTCCAACGAGGAAATCGACCGCCGCATGCGCGAGATGCTGCCGCCGCCGCCCGATATCGAGCCGCAATGAGGCCTGCTTGACCCCCCTTGGCCGGGGTTCTAAGACCTTGCGCGGGCTTAGAAACATGATCGTTTTGATCGACAACTACGACAGCTTCACCTTCAACCTGTTCCATTACCTGGGCGGGCTGGGGGCGGATGTCGTCGTGCATCGCAACGACAAGATCTCCGTTGCCGACGTCATCGCCGCCGAGCCGGAAGCAATCGTGCTTTCACCGGGCCCCTGCACGCCGAACGAGGCCGGCATTTGCCTCGATCTCATCGCCAAGGCCGCGCCGACCATCCCGATCCTCGGCGTCTGCCTCGGCCATCAGGCGATCGGCCAAGCCTTCGGCGGCAAGGTGGTGCGCGCGGCGCCGGCGCACGGCAAGGTGTTCGAGATCAAGCACACCGGCACCGGCGTGTTTCGCGGCATCAACGGGCCTTTCCGTGCCACGCGCTATCATTCGCTGGTGGTCAAGCGCGCCAGCATGCCGCGCGAGTTGACGGTGAATGCGGAAACCGACGGTCTGGTGATGGGCATCGCCCACGCGAGCCTGCCGGTGCACGGCGTGCAATTCCATCCCGAAAGCATCGCCTCCGAGCATGGCCATCTGATGCTGAAGAATTTCCTCGATCTCGCCGCCGCCTGGAACAAGCAACGCGGCCGCACAAGCACCGCCGCCGCGCGCAAGTCGCCCGCGCTCGCGGCCGGTTGAGGCTGCCATGGCCGACGATTTCAAAGCGCTCATCGCCAAGGTCGCGACCGGCGCGAGCCTTACCCGCGCAGAGGCCGCTTCTGCTTTCGACCGCATGATGTCGGGTGAAGCGACGCCCTCGCAGATGGGCGGCCTACTGATGGGCCTGCGCGTGCGCGGCGAGACGGTCGACGAGATCACCGGCGCGGTTACCACCATGCGCGGCAAGATGCTCGGCGTGAAGGCGCCGCCCGATGCGGTGGACGTAGTCGGCACCGGCGGCGACGCCTCCGGCTCGTTCAACATCTCGACCTGCGCCGCATTCATCGTCGCCGGAGCCGGCGTGCCAGTCGCCAAGCACGGCAACCGCGCGTTGTCGTCGAGATCCGGCGCCGCCGATGTGTTGCAGGCGCTTGGCGTCAACATCGATCTAAACGCCAATCAGGTGGGCCGCTGCATTGGCGAGGCCGGAATCGGCTTCATGTTCGCGCCGGCACATCATCCGGCGATGAAGAACGTCGGCCCCACACGCGTCGAACTCGGCACCCGCACCATCTTCAATCTGCTGGGGCCGCTGTCGAACCCGGCCGGAGTGAAGCGGCAGATGGTCGGTACATTCTCCAAGCACTGGGTCGAGCCGATGGCGCAGGTGCTCAAGAATCTCGGCTCGGACTCCATCTGGGTGGTGCACGGCTCCGACGGCCTCGATGAGATCACCACCTCCGGGCCGACCAGCGTCGCCGCGCTGGAGCATGGCAAGATCCGCACGTTCCAAGTGACGCCCGAGGATGCCGGTTTGCCGCGCGCCAAGCCGGAGGCGCTACGCGGCGGCGACGCCGAGAGCAACGCCAAGGCGCTGCTTGACGTGCTCAAAGGCAAGCCCGGACCGTTCCGCGACGTAGCGATGCTCAACGCGGCGGCGGCGCTGATCGTCGCCGGCAAGGCCAAGAATTTGAAGGAAGGCGCAGCGCTCGCGGCAAAATCGATCGATAGCGGCGAGGCCGAAGGCCGGCTCGACCGACTGATCGCGGTATCCAACGCCGTGGAGGCGTGATCATGGCAGATATCCTCGCCAAGATCGAAGCCTACAAACGCGAGGAAATCGCTGCCGCCAAGCGCGTTCGGCCGCTCGCGATACTTGAGGCGCAGGCAAAGGCGGCGCCGCCGCCACGGGGTTTTCTCAAAGCGATCGAGCGCAAGATCGTGGGCGGCGATTGCGCGCTGATCGCCGAGATCAAGAAGGCGAGCCCGTCGAAGGGACTGATCCGCGCCGATTTCGATCCGCCGCAGCTTGCCAAGGCCTACGAGGCCGGCGGCGCGACTTGTTTGTCTGTGCTGACCGACGGGCCTTCTTTTCAGGGCAAACCGGAATTCCTGGCCGCCGCCCGCGACGCCGCCAGCCTGCCGGCGCTGCGCAAGGATTTCATTTATGAGCCCTATCAGGTGGTGGAATCGCGCGCACTTGGCGCCGATTGCATCTTGATCATTATGGCCGCGGTCGATGACGCGGCAGCCAAGGCCATCGAGGATACAGCCTTTGCCAATGGGATGGATGTCTTAGTTGAGGTTCACCAAGAAGATGAGCTTCGACGCGCCTTGCGGCTGAAATCGCGGCTGATCGGCATCAACAATCGCGATCTCCGCACGTTCCAGACCTCGCTTTCGGTCAGCGAGCGGCTTGCCCCCAATATCCCACCCGACCGCATCGTGGTCGCCGAAAGCGGACTCAATAGCCCAACCGATCTCGCCCGCCTCGCCGCCATCGGGATTTCCACCTTCCTGGTCGGCGAAACCCTGATGCGGCAGGCCGATGTGGCCGCAGCCACGCGCGCCCTGCTCGCCCGCGTTCCGCGCCGTGCCGCGGCGGAGTGACCGATGGCGCGCGCCCGGAAAACTGCCGCGCCGCGCACTAAAAAGCCTTCTGCGCGTACAAAAGCCAAGGTCTCCCGCGCGCCGCGGATGACCGACGCCGAACTCACCCATATCGACCCGCGCGGCCAGGCGCGCATGGTTGACGTATCCGCCAAGAACCCGACCGAGCGGCTCGCCATCGCCGAAGGCCGCGTGATCATGCGCAGGGAGACGCTCGATTTGGTGCTCGCCGGCAACGCCCTGAAGGGCGATGTGCTTGGCGCGGCGCGGCTCGCCGGCATCATGGCGGCCAAGCGCACCCACGGGCTCATCCCGCTCTGCCACCCGCTGCCAATCACCAAGATCGAGATCGACATCGATCCGGAACACGCCCTGCCCGGCTTCTTGGTACGCGCGACCGTGAAGGTCACCGCGCAAACCGGCGTCGAGATGGAAGCGCTGGTCGCGGTCGCCATCGCCTGTCTGACCATCTACGACATGGTCAAGGCGGTCGAGAAAGGCATGCGCATCGAGGGCATTCGGCTCATCGAGAAGCGCGGCGGCAAATCCGGCGATTACCGCGCCAAGGACTAGCCATGCCACTCATGCCGGTCGCCGAGGCCCTGAAGCGCGTGCTCGCCGACGCACGCGCCTTGCCGGACGAGACGGTGGCGCTCAACGAGGCGCATGGCCGCGTGCTGACCGAAGACCTGAGCGCGCTGCGCACGCAGCCGCCGGCCGCGGTCTCGGCCATGGATGGCTACGCGGTGCGCGCGGCCGACGTCGCGCAGGCGCCGGTCAAACTGAAGCTGATCGGCGAGGTCGCCGCCGGCCATCCCTTCGCCGGCAAGGTCGAACGGGGCGAGGCTGCGCGCATCTTCACCGGCGGCGTCATGCCGGTCGGCGCCGATACCGTTGTTATTCAGGAAGTCACCACGCGCGACGGCGACACGGTAACCATCCAGAAGCCGACGGCCAAAGGCCGTAATGTGCGCGCCTGCGGCATCGATTTCACGCAAGGCGAGGCGCTGCTGTGCAAGGGACGCCGCCTCACCGACCGCGACCTGATGCTTGCCGCCGCCATGAACTACCCCACGCTGCCCGTGCATCGCCGGCCCAAAATAGCAGTGCTCGGCACCGGCGATGAGCTGGTGGCCCCCGGCGGCAAACCCACCGAAGGTGAGATCGTCTATTCCAACGGTTTTGCACTGATGGCGTTGGCGCGCGGCGAAGGCACCGAGGTGAGCGACCTCGGCATTGCGCCGGATCGCGTCGAAGATATCGCCGCGGCGGTGCGGCGCGCGCGCGATTGGGGCGCCGACATCCTGCTCACGTCCGGCGGCGCCTCAGTCGGCGAGCACGACCTTGTGCAGCGCGCGCTCGCCAGCGAAGGCCTCGCGTTGTCGTTCTGGCGCGTGGCGTTACGCCCGGGCCGCCCCATGATGCATGGTCGGCTCGGCGGCATGCAGGTCCTCGGCGTACCGGGAAACCCGGTCTCGTCCTATGTCTGCGCCTTCCTCTTCCTGGTGCCGCTGATCCGCCGGCTCGCCGGCCGTACCGATATCGAGCCCATCCCGGAGCCCGCCCGGCTCGGCCGCGACCTGCCGGCCAATGACGAGCGGGCCGATTATATGCGGGCGACCCTCGCAGCCGGTCCGGACGGTCCTGTAGCCACCCCGCTGCCGAACCAGGACAGTTCCCTGATGGCGCCGCTGGCAAAGGCGGACTGCTTGCTGATTCGGGAACCAAATGCACCATTTGCGGCGGCCGGTTCACCCTGTGTCATCCTTAAGCTAGGCCTTTAGCGGCCTTTCGACTTTTTCACTCCAAATTAAATCCTTGCGGAACACATATCGAACAGATAGTGTCCGTTCATGATTTGTTTCGGCCCCGATTCCGTTTTGGACCAGGGCCACGACCGGGAGAGACAGATGCTGACCCGCAAGCAGTTCGAGCTCCTGCGCTTCATCCACGAGCGGCTCACCGAAGCCGGGATTCCCCCCTCCTTCGACGAGATGAAGGACGCGCTCGACCTGCGTTCCAAGTCCGGCATTCACCGGCTGATCACGGCGCTGGAGGAGCGCGGCTTCATCCGCCGCCTGCCCAACCGGGCGCGCGCCATCGAGGTGATCAAGCTGCCCGACTCGGTCGCCCACGGCATCGGCGGCGGCCGCGCGCGCGGCTTCAACCCGAGCGTGATCGAGGGCGACCTCGGCCGTGTGCGCCAGACCTCGGAAGACGACAACAGCGGCCGCCCCATCGCTGTTCCGGTGATGGGCCGCATCGCCGCCGGCACGCCGATCGAGGCGATCCAGACGCGCAGCCATGTCATCAACATGCCACCCGACCTGCTGTCGACCGGCGAGCACTTCGCGCTCGAAGTGCGCGGCGATTCCATGATCGAGGCCGGCATCCTCGATGGCGACATTGCCCTCATCCGCCGCTCGGAAGCGGCGGAGACCGGCGACATCGTGGTAGCGCTGATCGACGACGAGGAAGCCACCCTCAAGCGCTTCCGCCGCCGAGGCGCCTCGATCGCGCTGGAGCCCGCCAACACCGCCTACGAGGTACGCATCCTGCCGCCCAACCGCGTGCGCATCCAGGGCAAGCTGGTGGGCCTGTTCCGGCGGTACTAATTCCGTTTGCCAGCAATCAGATCGGGCTCGCCGCGTCGAAAGCGATGGCGAGCGGCTTGTCGCCTTTGGGAGCAAGGCGGAACAGCTTGGGAAACACCGTCGGCAGATAGAACCGCACGATGTCCATGAAATCGCGCGGCGATTTGAAATGGCCGTAATCGCGCAAATTCATCAGGATGAAAAACAAATAGGCGAGCTTCTGGTTGATCTTGGTGTCGATGCGTACGAACAGCGTGATGCCGAGATCGGTGAGGATGCCGTTGGTCAGCGCGTCGTCGAGCACCTTGTCGGGCAGCGAAATGACGAAGTCGTGGTCGTCCGGGATCTTGGTCTCGATCGTCCGTGTCTTGGTGCGGTAGAACAGTTCGCGTCCGCTTGAGGTCAGCCGCCAGCCGATGCCTTTGCGGTAGAGCCAGCGCACGAAATAGATATCGTCTATGTAGTCCTTCAGCCTGGCGGCGTTCGCCTCGGGCCACACGAAGGACTTTTCCTGCGCCTCCTCTTCGTGCACGCGCGCAAGCTGCGCCTCGGTCAGGCTGCGCTTGACGCTGTCGTAGCCCGACGTCCACGCGAAGGTCTGCAAATCCATGGTCACGAAGGGCTGGCAGAGCTGCGTTTTCGTGCCCGACCAATTGCCCTTCAGGTCCTCGTAGGTGACCTTGTGGTCATTGGCCCATTTGGAATCCTCGCGATTGAAGAAAGCTTGCGAGGCAAACGGCACGAAAAAATCGGCGCCGAGCGCATTCGAGATGTCGATGGCGACCTGCACAAAATCCTTTTTCGACTTGAGCGGCGTGCGCACGCCGTTCACGAAGGTCAGCGCGCCGGCCGACGCCGGCGAATAGCTTTTCAGGGCGATGGCGGTTTTGCCCACGGGGTTAAAGGTCTGGCGGATGCGTTCGAGCAGCGCCCGGCGCGGCGCGGCATCGTTGATGTTGAAGATGACGGCGTTCGGCGTGTCCAGGATCACGATGGAATCGTCAAATGGCACCGGCACGCTGCACACGCGCACTTGGTCGCTGAGCGAATACCACGCGAGCGGGATCAGCGTGCGGTTGCGGAAGCCGTGCGCCTCGAGGAAGCCCGGGATGGCATAGTTCGGAAAAGCCGGATGCAATACGCGGTGGGGTCCGAGCCGGCGCAGCGACGGCCAGTGGAAATGATCGAGATGCGAATGTGTCACATAGAGATAGCGGCTGCGCCGCACCAACTCGATGTCGTCGTCGCTCGGATATTTCTCCAGCCACCAGCTGCGCCAATAGACCGAACCGATCAGCCAAGGATCGGTGGCAATGAGCGGCTCGCCGTCTTGCAGCACGAGCAAGCAGGCATGACCGATGGTGCGCAGTTGCAAGGCGCCGGCGGGATCCATGAATAAACGCTATTGACCGGCCCTCGAGGCGTCAATGCGGCAGGATTTTGCGAAACTCAGTCGCCCGGATCGAGATCGCTCGCGCGCGGTGTTGCATCGGGCACGACCGGGGGCCGCGCCCGTTGCGCGAATTCGGCGGCGCCGCGAGCCCAAGGGCGCTGGTAGCCGGGCGGACGACACCAGCACGTCCGGCAGCGGCGCGGCGAGTGCCCACAGGCTTGCCGCCGCACCGACCGCCGCCCCGCTCCAGCGCAACGGCGTGCGCAGCAGGCACAGCAGAAGAATGGCCGCCGTGCCGAGCAGCAGCGGCCCGGTGCCGAACGCGCGCACATGGCCGACCGCGCCCGGCAGGCTCGCCACCCAGAGCGCGACGTCGTCCATCCAATCGATGCCGGCGCCCATCAGCTTCCAGAAGATCGCATCGAAGCCGAACGGCATCGCCAGCACGCCGAGGATGCCCATCGGCATCACCTCGGCCGACACCACCGGCATCGCCAGAAGATTGGCGATCACGCCGTATGGCGCAGCGCGATGGAAGTGGTAGGACGCGTAAGGGGTCGTGGCGAGACCGGCGACGAACGACGCCAGGGCGAGGCCGAAAATCTCCCGCCCGCCCCAGAGCGCCACCCGTGCGCCGAGCGAGGTGTCGGAATTCGCCCGCCACGGCAGGCCGTGCTGATAGGCGGCAAT
>DATJVE010000095.1:0-10215 GCA_035501975.1 Pseudolabrys sp. | reverse complement strand
TGTCGAGATCGAACGCGTAGAAGAATTGGCCTTGTCCGCGCTCTCGCCGCCCCATCATCGACCGCTCCCGCGAATCATCGTCCTATTCGACGGAATCACGGTTCAGCAGCCGTCTCAACTAGAGTTTTGCAACACAATCGGCGTGAAGCGGACATTCAGTGAGCTACGCTCACGCACCGGAATTATGGGTAAACGGCCTAGTCGTCCTCCAGCGCCAGACCCTTCACCACCGCGCCGCGGCCGAATTTCGCGCGCAGCCGGTCAACCGCCAGCTCGGCTTCCGCCGTGCGCCGATCGAGGAGATCGGCGAGATCGTCATCGGCGGCGTCCTGCAGATGACTGACGCCGATGCCGATCAGGCGGAAGCGCGTCGTGCCGACCTCAAGCGCGAGCAGATCGCGCCCGGCGGCGAAGATGCGCGCGGCGAGCTGGGTCGGATGGCCGAGCGCGCGCGCCCGCGTGCGAATCTTGAAATCGGCGCTCTTGAGCTTCAGCGTCACCGTCGAGCCGGCGAGCGCATTGGCCTTGAGGCGCGCCGACACGCGTTCGGTCAAATCCCACAGGCACTGTTCGAGCGGGCGGAAGTCGCCGATATCGCGCTCGAACGTGGTTTCGGCGGAGATGCTTTTGGTATCGCGCTCCGGATCGACACGGCGCGCGTCGATCCCGCGCGCCAGATGCCAGAGGCGGGCGCCTTCCTCGCCGTAGCGACGCAGGAGTTCGTCCTGAGTGGCGCGCTGCAGGTCGGCGATCAGACGGTAGCCGTCGGCGGCGAGCTTGGCGGCGCTCACCGCGCCGACGCCGTAGATGAACCCGACCGGTTTCGACGCCAGAAACGCGGCGGCTTCATCCTGCCCGAGCACGGCGAAGCCGCGCGGCTTGTCCATGTCGGACGCGATCTTGGCAAGGAACTTGTTGGCCGACAGTCCAATGGAAACCGTGATGCCCAGCTCGCGCTCGACTTGCGCGGCAAATCGCGCCAGCACCTTGGCGGCGCTCATGCCGTGCAGGCGCCCGGTGCCGGTCAAGTCTAGAAAGGCCTCGTCGATCGACAAAGGCTCGACCAGCGGCGTGAGATCGAACATCGCCTTGCGCACTTCGCGGCCGACCTGCACGTATTTCGCCATGTTCGGCTTCACCACCACGGCGTCGGGGCAGCGCTGCCTGGCCTCGAACATCGGCATCGCCGAGCGGATGCCGTAGGTGCGCGCGACGTAGCAGGCGGCCGCGACCACGCCGCGTTTGCCGCCGCCGACGATTACCGGCTTGTCGGCAAGCGAGGGATCGTCGCGCTTTTCGATTGTGGCGTAGAACGCATCGCAGTCGACATGACCGATGGTCAGGTGTTCGAGCTCGGGATGACGCGCAAGCCGCGGCGACCCGCAAGCTCGACAGCGGCTTTCGCTGTCCGGCGCGTCCGCCAGGCAGTCGCGGCAGAAGCTCACGGTATATCGCGCTCCCAATGTCCGCCCAGCGCGACGAGCGCCTTGCCGACGTCGGCCGGATCGTTGCCGGCCGCCGCGGCAAATTCCTGCAGCAGGCGCTCATCGCCGGCGAGGTATTCCAGGACGCCGACCAGGAAGCCCGGCTGTTGGGCCGCGGCGCGAATCTGCGCCGGCCCAATGCCGGTTGTGGCGAGAAAGCGCCCCAGGCGCTCGCCGTCGCCGGCAATAAAGGTAAGTGCCTGAATTGCCAGCCCTTCTGCCGCCGCTGCGGTTAATGAAGGGGCCGCTTTCATCGGTCAAATTTGCCTTTCCGTAATATATCGGCACTACCGTGGCTGATCATGCCCGAGGGCGCACGCCCTGGCGACGCCGCGCGCGCGGAACTGGGGATGCGCTGGGGACAAATGGGGCGGGGAAGATGCCGAAGACCGTCCTAATCGTGGAGGACAACGAACTGAACATGAAGCTCTTCCATGACCTCCTGGAAGCGCATGGCTACCAGACCGTCGGCACCCGCAACGGCATCGAGGCGCTCGACCTCGCGCGCAAGTACCGGCCGGATTTGATTCTGATGGATATCCAGTTGCCGGAAGTATCCGGCCTCGAAGTGACGAAATGGCTCAAGGACGACCCCGAACTCAAGGCGATTCCCGTGGTGGCGGTGACCGCCTTCGCCATGAAAGGCGACGAGGAGCGCATCCGCGAGGGCGGCTGCGAGGCCTATCTGTCGAAGCCGATCTCGGTCGGCAAGTTCATCGAGACCATCCGGCATTTCCTCGGCCCGGCTTGAAGGTGTGAGAGATGAGTGCCCGCGTTCTTGTCGTCGATGATGTGCCGGCCAATGTGAAGCTGTTGGAAGCGCGGCTGTCGGCCGAGTATTTCGACGTCATCACCGCGCACAGCGGCCCGGAAGCGCTAGCGCTGTGCGAGCGCGCCGAATGCGACATCGTGCTGCTCGACGTGATGATGCCGGACATGGACGGCTTCGAGGTCTGCCGCAAGCTCAAGTCCAATCCGCTGACCCATCATATTCCGATCGTCATGGTCACCGCGCTCGATCAGCCGGCCGACCGCGTGCGCGGCCTGGAAGCCGGCGCCGACGATTTCCTCACCAAGCCGGTCACCGACGTGGCGCTGATCTCGCGCGTGCGCTCGCTGGCGCGGCTGAAGATGGTGACCGACGAGCTGCGCCTGCGCGCGGTCACGTCGAAGGAGATCGGCATCGAGAGCCCGGAGCGCGAGGCGGTGGCCGAAACCGGCCGCCACGGCCGCATCCTGATCGTCGACGACCGGAAAAGCTCCTACGAGCGGATCGTCTCGACGCTGTCGGCCGAGCACACGGTGGACGTGGAGACCAACCCGAGCGAAGCGCTGTTTCATGCCGCCGAGGGCAACTACGACCTCCTGATCGTGTCGCTCGGCTTGAAGGATTTCGACGGCCTTCGGCTGTGCAGCCAGGTGCGCTCGCTCGAGCGCACGCGCAACGTGCCGATCCTCGCCGTCGCCGAGCCCGACAACAATACGCGCCTGGTGCGCGGGCTGGAGATCGGCGTCAACGACTATCTGCTGCGTCCGATCGACAAGAACGAGATGCTGGCGCGCGTGCGCACACAGATCAAGAAGAAACGCTACACCGAGCGGCTGCGCGACAACGTGCAGATGTCGATCGAAATGGCGATCACCGACGCGCTCACCGGGCTGTTCAACCGCCGCTACATGGAATCGCATCTGGCGACGCTGGTGGAGCAGGCCGCCGCACGCGGCAAGCCGATCGCGGTGCTGGTCGTCGACATCGATTATTTCAAGGCGGTCAACGACGCGCACGGCCACGATGCCGGCGACGACGTGCTGCGCGAATTCGCCCTGCGCATCCGCAAATCGATCCGCAACATCGATCTCGCCTGCCGCTACGGCGGCGAGGAATTCGTCATCGTCATGCCGGAAACCGACATGGCGGTCGCCACCATGGTGGCCGAACGGCTGCGCCGGCGCATCGCCTCGGAGCCGTTCGCGATCCAGCAGGGCGCGCGCAGTCTCGATGTGACGATTTCCATCGGCATCGCCGCGCTCGCCGGCCCGAGCGACAATGCGGCGGCGATCCTCAAGCGCGCCGATACCGCGCTCTATCGCGCCAAGCGCGACGGCCGCAACCGCGTGGTGCCGGACGCGGCCTAAGGCCGAACGATCGTCCAGCCTTTTTCGGCCAACTCGATCAACGTGACGACGCCGGACGGCACGCGGCTGGCATTGTCGACCAGCGGCGGCTCCTTGCCTTCATGGCGCGTCACCGCGTCGATCGTGACCTGACAAGCCATGAAGGACACGTTGGGCATGCCTTGCTTGAACGATTTCAGCCGCTGCAGCACCGGCGACTTGTCGGTGCGCAACATATCGAGGCCGGCATTGAAGGCGACGATTTCGATCTCGACCTCGTCGCCTTTGTCGGAATAATATTTCGACACGTTGGCGGCGACGTTGAGTACGGCGTTCATCTTGTCGGGGCTGGCATCGCTGATCTGCAGCGCGAGCTTGTGCTTCTCCATCGCATTCGCCGAGGCGCAGGCCAGCGGGACAAGAAGCAAAGCTGCGAACAGGGTGCGCAGCACGGCGCTCACTTGATCTTGGATTCTTTGTACTCGACGTGCTTCTTGGCGATCGGGTCGTATTTCTTCTTCGCCAGCTTGTCGGTCTGGGTGCGCGAGTTCTTCCGGGTCACGTAGTAGTGCCCGGTCCCGGCGCTGGAGACGAGCTTGATCTTCAGGCTGATGGCTTTGGCCATGATGGAATCCTTGGTGTCTTTGGGCGGCTTTGGCCGCGGACCCTAGCGGCAAAGTCCGAAATGTCAAGAAAGGCCCATTTTTACAGCAATTCCCGAAAGAATTTGCCGCCTTCCATGTAGTACATCGGCACCGGCAGATCGTGTCCCATGCCCGCGCGCACGCGGTTGGCGAGTTCGTCGAGCACGACGCCGGTCACGATCGGCATGTCTTTGAGGGTCTTGGCTTGCGACACCGGCATCCACACCAGCTCAACCAGCTCTGAATCCGGCCCCACCACGCCCTCGATTCGATGCGCGACCGCGGAGGCGTCGGTGGTGAAGAAGCGGGAGTCGAACCGGCGCGTGCGGCCAGGCGGGGTGATGGCGCGCGCGACGAAATAAAGCTCACCGAGGTCCGGAAAGACGCGCGCCTTCGCGAACTCCTCCCATAATCCGCCGGGCGTCGCCGGCGGCTCGTCGCGTTTGACGCCGATGAGCAGCCCGGTTTCCTCGGCGGTCTCGCGCAACGCCGCGAGGGGAAAACCGCGTGCATAACCGCCCGGCGTTTCCTTCACGCGCGTGATCAACTTCTTCTCGACGTCAGGATGCAACTCGCTGATCGCCGGCATTGTGCGGTCGAGCGGCTCGGTGCGTCCGCCCGGAAACACAAGCATGCCTGGCATGAATTTGGAATCAGGATGGCGGCGGCCGAGCAGGACCTTCGGTTCGCGATCGGAGCGGTCGATCAGGATCAGCGTCGCCGCGTCATGCGGCTCCACGAACGGATGGCCGAGGTCGCGTTCCACTGCGGCCATGCGGCGGAGAAAATCTTTAACCTGATCAGCCCCCGGGTCGTTCATCGTGCCTTCCGTTGCTTGCCGCGCGGGCGGTATTGTTGGCGCCGGTGCTCCTGCCGCGGATGGCGGTTTGGCCGACCCGGCCGCCCCTCCGATAAAAGCTCAAAGCGCAAGGCGCCGGCAACCGGGGCCGCTTCCACCAGCTTGACGGTGACGCGGTCGCCGAGG
Organism: Pseudolabrys sp.; assembly: GCA_035501975.1. Taxonomy (GTDB): domain Bacteria; phylum Pseudomonadota; class Alphaproteobacteria; order Rhizobiales; family Xanthobacteraceae; genus Pseudolabrys. The sequence continues at coordinate 4,987 of DATJVE010000095.1, read as the reverse complement.
CGATAGGTCTCGCCGGAACGCGAGCCGACCATGGCGTGGCCGGCCTCGTCGTGGCGGAAATATTCGTCGCCGATGGTACGCGCCGGCACGAAGCCGTCGGCGCCGGTGTCGTTGAGCTTCACGAACAGCCCGGCGCGGTGCACGCCGGAAATTCGGCCGTCGAAAGTGGCGCCGACGCGGTCGGCAAGAAAATGCGCGATCAGCCGGTCGCTGGTCTCGCGCTCGGCCTTCATGGCGCGCCGCTCGGTCGCAGAAATCTGCGCGGCGATTTCGCCGAGCGCCTTGGTGTCCGCCGCCTCGGGCAGGCCGCCAGGCCCTAACTTGAGCGCGCGGATCAGGCCGCGATGCACGATGAGGTCGGCATAGCGGCGGATCGGCGAGGTGAAATGCGCGTAGCGGCGCAGGTTGAGGCCGAAATGGCCGAAATTCTCCGCGGCGTATTCGGCCTGCGACTGCGTGCGCAGCACGATTTCGTTGACCAACGGCTCGGCGTCGCGGCCATTTACCTGCGCCAGCACGCGGTTGAAGGACTCCGCGCGCAGCACGCCGCCTTTGGGGACCGAAATGTCGAGTGTGGCGAGGAATTCGCGCAGCGCGTTGACCTTTTCCATATCGGGCTCGTCGTGCACGCGATAGATCAACGGCACGCGCGCCCGTTCCAGCGTCTCGGCGGCCGCGACATTGGCGAGGATCATGAACTCCTCGATCAGGCGGTGGGCTTCCAGCCGTTCCGGAACGATGACACGGTCAACCAGGCCGTCACCGGTGAGCAGGATCTTGCGTTCTGGCAGATCGAGATCCAGCGGCCCGCGTTCGTCGCGCGCGCGTTTGAGCGTCTCGTAGGCGGCGTAGAGCGGTTCGAGGGCCGGCTTGACCAAACTTTCGGTGTCCTCGTCGGTGCGTCCGCCAATGGCGAATTGCGCTTGGCTGTAGGAGAGCTTCGCCGCCGAGCGCATCATGACGCGGTGGAAGCTGTGCGAACGCTTGCGGCCGTCGGCGCCGATCATCATGCGCACGGCGAGCGCGGCACGATCCTCGCGCGGGCGCAGCGAGCACAGATCGTTGGAGATGCGTTCGGGCAGCATCGGCACCACGCGGTCGGGGAAATAGACCGAATTGCCGCGCACCAGCGCCTCGCGATCGAGCGCGGAGCCGGGCGTCACGTAATGGGCGACGTCGGCGATGGCGACGCTGACGATGAAGCCGCCGCGATTGTTGCCGGCACTGTCATGCTCGGCATGCACCGCGTCGTCGTGGTCCTTGGCGTCGGGAGGGTCGATGGTAATGAAAGGGACGTGCCGCCAGTCCTCGCGATGCGCGAGCGTCGCCGCCTGCGCGGCCTGCGCCTCGGCCAGCGTATCATGGCGGAAGACATGCGGGATGGAATGGGCGTGGATCGCGATCAGGCTCACCGCGCGCTCGCTGGCGAGCGAGCCGAGGCGCTCGACGACGCGGCCGGTCGGCAGACCCAGGCGCTGAGCACGGCTGGTCTCGACCGCGACCAGATCGCCGTCCTGCGCGTCGTGGGTGCTGCCGGCCGGGATATTCAGTTCCTTGCCGAGCATTTTCTTGTCGACTGGCTCGAGCCGGCCGCCGCCGTGCGGGCCTTTGCGGAAGATGCCGAGCACGCGGTGCTTGGGATGATCGATGATCTTGATGACGCGGCCGCGGTGGCGGATGCCGTTGTCCTCCTCGGTTTCCTCGACGTGCAGCAGCACGCGATCGCCGAGGCCGGCGGCTTCGCCGGGCCGCGTCTTGCGCGGGACCTGGATGCGGATTTTCGGCGCCACGCCGTGGGCCTCTTCGTCCCACTCATCGGGGGTGGCAATGAGGTCGCCGTCGGCATCGCGCGCGGTGACGTCGGCGAGCACGGTGGAGGGCAGGGTACCGGCGTGATGCAATTTCTTGCGCCGCTTCTCGACCGCGCCGTCGTCGGCGAGTTCGCGCAGCAGGCGCTTGAGCTCGGCGCGCTTGTCGTTCTTGAGGCCGAAGGCGCGGGCGATTTCGCGGGTGCCGACTTTGCCGCGGCGTTCGCCGATGAAGGCGAGGATGTCAGCCTTGGAGGGGAATGGGGGATTCTTTTTGGCTGGCTTGTTCAAAATAGACAGTCCTGCGCCAAACTGGCGCGATGTCACGAATGTAATGATCGGAAAGAGGCTCCGCTAGCTACTCGGCGGCCTTTGTACGCCTTGCCGGTTTCGCTTTGGCGGCCGCCACTTTATTCGGCTTCGCCACGGGCGCGGCGGCTTTCTTGCCGGAGGCGGTCTTGCGGCCTGCGGCGCGGCGGCCTTTCGGCGCGTTGCCCACCTTGGCGGCGCGCGCTTCAAGCAGGCCGACCGCCTGTTCGAGCGTGACCGTGTCGGGCGTCATGTCGGACGGCAGCGTGGCGTTGATGCCGGCATGGCTAACGTAAGGACCGTAGCGGCCGTTCTTCACCATGATCGGGCCGCCTTTGTCGGGATGTTCGCCGAGGCTCTTGCCGGGATCGGCGCCAAAACGGCGGCCGCGGCCGGGATTAGCCTTCTTCTCGGCGATCAAAGTCACCGCGCGGTTGAGGCCGACGGTGAGCACGTCCTCGCTGGAATCGAGATTGGCGTAGGTCTTGCCGTGCTTGACGTAAGGCCCGAAGCGGCCGACGCCGGCGATGATCGGCTCGTTGTCTTCCGGATGGATGCCGACTTCGCGCGGCAATGCGAGCAAAGCGAGCGCCTTCTCGAGATCGACGTCATCCGGCGAAAGGCCCTTGGGCAGTCCGGCGCGCTTGGGTTTTTCCGCGCCTTTTTCCTTCGACGCCTCGCCGAGCTGCAGATAGGGCCCGAAACGGCCGCCGCGCAGCGTCACTTCAAGTCCGCTGACGGGATCCTCGCCGAGCACCTTGGTGCCGTTCATGCCGCCGTTCGCGCCCGGCGTCATTTGGCGCGTGAAGTTGCACTCCGGATAGTTCGAGCAGCCGATAAAGGCGCCGAAGCGACCGAGCTTGAGCGAGAGGCGGCCGGTTGCGCAGTTCGGGCATTTGCGCCGGTCGCTGCCGTCTGCCGGTTGCGGGAAGATGTGCGGCTCAAGCAGATCGTTGAGCGCGTCGAGCACCTGGGTGACGCGCAGGTCCTTGATCTCATTGACCGCACCGATGAAATCCACCCAGAAATCCTGCAGCACCTTCTTCCAGTCGATCTCGCTGTTGGAGATGCGGTCGAGCTGCTCTTCGAGGTTGGCGGTGAAATCGTATTCGACGTAACGCTGGAAGAAGCTCTCCAGGAATCCGACCACCACGCGGCCCTTGTCCTCCGGCATCAGGCGCTTCTTGTCGAGGCGCACATAGCCGCGGTCCTGCAGCACTTGCAGGATCGACGCGTAGGTCGATGGACGGCCGATGCCGAGCTCTTCCATGCGCTTGACCAGCGCCGCTTCCGAATAGCGTGGCGGCGGCTCGGTAAAGTGCTGCGAGGAATTGATCGACTGCTTTTCCAGCAATTCGCCTTCGCTCATCGCGGGCAGACGGCGCGACTCGTCGTCCGCATCGTCCTCGTCGTGGCCTTCCTGATAGAGCGTGAGGAAGCCGTCGAACTTCACCACCTGGCCGGTGGCGCGCAATTCGAGATTGCGCGCGCCGACCTTTGCCGTGATATCGACCGTGGTGCGCTCGAGCTCGGCCGATTCCATCTGGCTCGCCACCGCGCGATTCCAGATCAGCTCGTAGAGGCGGGCCTGATCGCGATCGACATGTTTGGCGACTTGCGCCGGAGTACGGCCGGCGCTGGTCGGGCGCACGGCTTCGTGCGCTTCCTGCGCATTCTTCGACTTGTTGTGATATTCGCGCGGCGACGACGGCACGTATTCCTTGCCGTAATTCTTGCCGAGCATCGCGCGGATGTCGTTAATCGCTTCCGGTGCGAGATCGATGCCATCGGTACGCATATAAGTGATGAGGCCGACCGTCTCGCCGTCGATGTCGATGCCTTCGTAAAGCCGCTGCGCCAGGCGCATCGTATGTGCCGGCGAAAAGCCGAGCTTGCGCGAAGCTTCCTGCTGCATGGTCGAGGTGGTGAAGGGCGGCGGCGGATTGCGCCGCGCGGGCTTCGCCTCGACCGCGGTGACCTTGAACGTGGCGGTTTCGAGATCGCGGGTGAAGGCTTCGGCTTCCGCGCCTGAGCCGATATCGAGCCGGGTGATCTTCTGGCCGTCGGCGCCGACCAGGCGTGCCTCGAAGGTTTCCTGCCGCGGCGTCGCCAGGATGGCCGAGATCGACCAATATTCCTTGGCGACGAACTTCTCGATCTCCAGTTCGCGGTCGCAAACGAGCCGCAGCGCCACCGATTGCACGCGGCCGGCCGAGCGGGCGCCGGGCAGCTTGCGCCAGAGCACCGGCGAGAGGGTGAAGCCGACGAGATAGTCGAGCGCGCGACGCGCGAGATAGGCATCGACCAGCGCGGCATCGATCACGCGCGGATGCTTCATCGCCTCGGTTACCGCCTGCTTGGTGATGGCGTTGAAAACGACGCGCTCGACCGCCTGCTTCTTGAGCGCGTTCTTCTCTTTCAGCACCTCGAGCACGTGCCAGGAGATGGCCTCGCCTTCGCGGTCGGGGTCGGTGGCGAGAATGAGCTTGTCGGCGCCCTTGAGGGCCCGGGCGATGTCGTTGAGGCGCTGGTTCGACTTGGCGTCGACCTCCCAAATCATGCGGAAGTCGGCCTCCGGGTCGACCGAGCCGTCCTTGGCCGGCAGGTCGCGGATATGGCCAAACGACGCCAGGACCTCGTAACCGGGCCCCAGGTACTTGTTGATCGTCTTCGCCTTGGCTGGCGATTCAACAACGACAATATTCATGAAATTCCAATGGGTTAAACGCCGATGCCGTTTCGATCACGAGCGGAATCGGCCGCTGGCTTTGGCCGGAACATGGTGAAGGCATGCCCCAGTGTCAAATGAGGGTGCCCGGAAAACCTTTATGAACAGCCAATTTAGGCATGAAAGAGACCGGCTTACGCCC
>DATJVE010000094.1:0-25993 GCA_035501975.1 Pseudolabrys sp. | reverse complement strand
AGTTCTTCATCTGCTTCGACGATGCCCGCTTCCTCGACGGCCAGTACACCGCCTGGGGCAACGTCATCGAGGGCATGGAGAACGTCGACAAGATCAAGCGCGGCGAGCCGGTGCAGAACCCCGACAAGATCATCAAGGCGAAGATGGGGGCGTGAGTTCCTTCTCCCGGCGTGCGGGGAGAGGTGAAGAAGCATGCGCACCGACCTGTTCGATTTCGACCTGCCCGCCGACCGCATCGCCTTGCGGCCGGCACAGCCACGCGACGCGGCGCGGCTCCTGGTGGTGCGGCCGGGGCAGGCGGCCGAGCTCGAGGATCGCAAGATCGCCGATCTGCCCAACCTGCTGAAATCCGGCGATTGTCTGGTCGTGAACGACAGCAAGGTTATCGCCGCCCGCCTCAAAGGCCGGCGCATCGGGCGGGGGACGACGGAACCCGAGATCGAAGCGACCCTGCATAAGCGGCTCGACGGCTCGCACTGGCGGGCCTTCATCCTCGGCGCCAAGAAGGTCGAGGTCGGCGATACGCTGCGCTTCGGCACCGAGGGTAAGGTCTGTTTCCTTGGTGAACTCGATGCTCAAGTTTCACAAAAAGATGAGGGAGGCGAGGTAACCCTCTCATTTTCCTTCCATGGTCCGGTTCTCGCCCAGGCGATCGCAGAGCGCGGCGCCATGCCGCTGCCGCCCTATATCGCCTCTCGCCGCGAGCCCGACGAGCAGGACTGGACCGACTATCAGACGGTTTTCGCCCACGACGAGGGCTCGGTAGCGGCGCCGACCGCCGGGCTGCATTTCACCGAGGCGCTGCTGGCCCGGTTGAAGGAGCGCGGGATTGGCCTGCAGAAGGTCACCTTGCACGTCGGCGCCGGCACCTTCCTGCCGGTGAAGGCCGACGACACCGAAGGCCATAAGATGCACGCCGAGTTCGGCTCGGTTTCGCCGGAGACGGCCGACGCGCTCAACGCCGCGCGCGCGCAAGGCGGGCGCATCGCTGCGGTCGGCTCGACCGCGCTGCGGCTGTTGGAAAGCGCGGCCGGCGATGACGGGAAATTACACGGCTTTGCCGGGGAAACCGCGATTTTCATTACGCCCGGCTACCGCTTCAAAGCGATCGATCTGATGCTGACCAATTTCCATCTGCCGCGCTCGACGTTGTTCATGCTGGTCGCGGCCTTCAGCGGCCTCGACCCCATGCAACGCGCCTATGCCCACGCGATTGCCGCCGGCTATCGCTTCTACTCCTACGGCGACGCGTGTTTGCTCTATCCTGCCGGCCGATGACCGACTCTTTTTCCTTCAACCTCCTAAAAACAGACGGCGCCGCGCGCCGCGGCGAGATCGCGACGCCGCACGGCAAAGTGCAGACGCCCGCCTTCATGCCGGTCGGCACGCAGGCGACCGTCAAGGGGCTGACGCCCGAGGCGGTGGCGGCAACCGGCGCCGAGATTGTGCTCGGCAACACCTATCATTTGATGCTGCGCCCCGGGGCCGAGCGCATCGCCGCGCTCGGCGGCCTGCACGCCTTCATGCATTGGCCGCGGCCGATTTTGACCGATTCCGGCGGCTTCCAGGTGATGTCACTGTCGGCGCTGCGCCGGCTGGAGGAGCACGGCGTCACCTTCCGCTCGCATCTCGACGGCGCCATGGTGGAACTCACGCCCGAGCGCGCCATCGAGATCCAGGCGCTGCTCGGCGCCGATATTTCCATGCAGCTCGACGAATGCCTGGGCCTGCCGGCGAGCGCCGAGGAGATCGTGCGCGCGATGCAATTGTCGCTGCGCTGGGCCGAGCGCTCGCGGCGGGCCTTCGATGGCGTTCGCGGCGGGCGCGCTTTGTTCGGCATCGTGCAGGGCGGCGATGACTTGGCGCTTCGCCAGGAGAGCGCCAAGGCGCTCGTTGCTATCGGCTTCGACGGCTACGCCATCGGCGGGCTGGCCGTGGGCGAGCCGCAGGAGATCATGCTCAAGATCGTTGCCGAGACCGCGCCCGCGCTGCCGGCGGCGCGCCCGCGCTATCTGATGGGTGTCGGCACGCCGGACGATCTTTTGCAGGCGGTTGCGCGCGGCATCGACATGTTCGACTGCGTGCTGCCGACGCGCAACGGCCGCCACGGCACGGCTTTCACGCGCTACGGCACAATCAATCTCGCCAATGCGCGCCACGCCCACGATCCGCGGCCGCTCGACGCGGAGAGCGCGCATCCGGTCGCGCGCACTTTTTCGCGCGCCTATTTGCATCATCTGACCAAGGCCAACGAGATGCTGGGCGCGGTGCTGCTGTCGACCGTCAATCTCGCCTATTACCAGACGCTGATGGCGGGCATGCGCGAGGCAATCGCGGCGGGGCGGTTCGCCGAGTTCATCGCGGCGACCGAAGCCGGCTGGGCCAAGGGCGACCTTCCGACATTGTGAGAGCCGCTCCGGGGTTGTCACAATGCATCGCCTTGGCTAAAGCCAGCGCATGAACATAAACGCCGGGTTTCTCGCCAAGCGCCGCAAGCCGCGCTTCAAGCTGCCGCCGGGCTCAACCGACGCGCATTGCCACGTGTTCGGGCCGGGCAACGTATTTCCTTATGCGCCGAACCGGCGCTACACGCCGGCCGACGCGCCCAAGGAGATGTTGCGCGCGCTGCATGACCATCTCGGCATCGACCGGGCGGTCATCGTGCAGGCGAGCTGCCACGGCACTGACAACCGCGCGATGCTCGACTGCCTCGCAGCCGATCCCCGGCGCTATCGCGGCGTCGCCATCGTCGACGACGGCTTCACCGAGGCCGACTACGACCGGCTCGATGCCGGCGGCGTGCGCGGCGTGCGCTTTAATTTCGTCAAGCATCTCGGCGGCGCGCCGGACATGGGCGTGTTCACCCGCGCCATCGACCGTATCAAAGGCCGCGGCTGGCACGTGGTGCTGCACCTCGATGCGCCCAGCATCGCACCGCTGTCGGGCATGATGCGCGCCCTGCCGCTGCCTTTCGTCATCGACCATATGGGCCGCGTGCCCGGCAAGGACGGCGTCGGCCAGCCGCCGCTCATGGCGCTGCTCGATCTCGCCCGACTGGACAACTGCTGGATCAAGGTGTGCGGCGCCGAGCGCATCGCGTTTCCGCCTTACGCCGAGGCGGTGCCGATCGCGCGTGCGATCGTCGAGGCGGCGCCGGAGCGCGTACTGTGGGGCACCGATTTCCCGCATCCCAATCCGACGCACGAGGCCGACGAAGCCGATCTGGTCGATCTGGTGCCGCAGTTCGCTCTTTCGGCGCTGGCGCAGCAGCGGCTGCTGGTGGACAATCCGGCCCGGCTTTATGGTTTCGCCTAAGCAGAACAAGAAAAGCAGCATTCAGGGGAGGATCACGATGAAGAAAACTTTGTTCGCGCTCGCCGCAGCCGCGCTCATGGTCACGCTCGCGCCGCCGGCGCAGGCGAAATGGCCGGAAAAGCCGATCAAGCTGGTGCTGCCGTTCGGCGCCGGTGGCGTCGCCGACGTCACCTCGCGCATCATGGCGGCGAAGCTGTCCGACAAGCTCGGCCAACAGGTAATCATCGAAAACATGCCCGGCCCCGGCGGCATCAACGCCGCGCGCGCGGTGATCACCGCGCCGCCGGACGGCTACACCCTGGCGCTGGTGACCAACGGCACCTCGATCAGCGTCGCCGCCTTCAACAAGCTGCCGTTCGACCCGGTGAAGGACTTTGCGCCGGTGTCGATGGTCGGCACCTTTGATCTGGTCTTCGCCGTCGACGCCAAATCCGAGTTCAAGACGCTGCAGGATTTTATCCGCGCGGCGAAGGCCAATCCCGGCAAGTTCAACGTCGGCACCGTGCTGCTCGGTGGCACGCAGAACCTCGGCGCCGAACTGTTCAAGTCGATGACCGAGCTGAATTTCCAGGTCGTCGTCTACAAGAACTCGCCCGATATCGTGGTGGCGCTCACGCGCAACGACGTGCAGATGATGATCGATTTCCCGCCGGCGGTGCAGGGGCAAGTCAACGCCGGCACGATCCGGCTGCTCGCCACGTCTTCGCCAAAGCGCACCGCCCTGCTGCCGAATTTGCCGACCGTCGATGAGGCCGGCGTCAAGGGCTACGAGGTGATCTCGTGGAACGCGGTTGCCGCGCCCAAAGGCACACCGAAAGACGTCATCGAGACGTTGAACAAGGCGATGCACGAGGTGCTGGCGACCCCGGAACTCAAGGCGCAGTTCAACAAAGTGGGCGTCGAGCCGCACGCCTCGACGCCCGAGGAGCTCGAGTCGCGGCTGACCGGCGACATCAAGAAATGGGACGCGGTCATCACCAAGGCCGGGATCGCGAAGAAATAATCGCGAAATCTACGGCCCCCCGTAGAGCCAAGCGATGCCGTCATAGCTCTGCTGCGGCGTGCGGCCGGAAAGCGCCATGTCGCGCAGCTCGGCGGTGACGCCGCGCGCGTGGTAGAAGTCGCCGTAGACGCGCGCCATGATCTGCACGCGGCCGGTGCGCAAGTAGCGCTCGTTCTGATAGGCCTGGAACGCCGCCGGCAGGTCGTCCGGCGCGGCCGCGGCCTTCTCCGCGAGGATCACCGCGTCCTCGGTCGCCATGCAGGCTCCTTGCGCGAGATATTGCAGCATCGGATGCGCGGCGTCGCCGAGCAGCGTGACGCGGCCCTTCGACCATTTCTTCACCGGCTCGCGGTCGCACAGCACCCACATGCGCCAGGTCTCGATGCGCTCGAGCATGCGCAGCACTTCCGGGCGCTGGCCCTTGAAATGCTGCCAGAGCAGGTCGGTGCTGCCTTCGGCGTTCCAGCCTTCCTCGTAGCGGTCGGAGTGGAACACGGCGACCAGGTTGTACAGCTCGCCGCGGCGCAGCGGGTAATGCACGAAATGGGTGCGCGGCCCGGCCCACAGCACCACGTCCGGCCGCCACAGGTCCTCGGGCACGTCGGCGCGCTTGAGCACGGCGCGGTAGGCGATGTGGCCGGACACGCGCGGCTTGCCGTCGCCGACGATGCGCTCGCGGATCGCCGACCACATGCCATCGCAGCCGATGAGGGCGCGGCCCTCCGCGCGCTCGCCGTTCTCCAACGTGACGGCGACGGCGTCGCCGCGGTCCTCGAAGCCGTCGACGCGGCGGCTGGTCTCCAGGCTGATCAGATTGCTGCTTTGGCAGGCCTTGAGGAACGTGGCGTGAATGTCGGCGCGGTGGGTGACGGCGTAAGGCTGGCCGAAACACCGGAAGAAATCGTCGCCGAGCGGGATATAAGTGATCAGCTTGCCGGTGAGTGCATCGCGCATTTCCTGCGCCGGCGGCCGGTGGGCGTCGGCCAGCACCGCGTCTTTGAGACCGATCTTCTCCAGCACGCGGAAGATATTGGGGCCGAGCTGGATGCCGGCGCCGACCTCGCGGAATTCGCTCGACTGCTCGAACAGCCGCACCGGAAAACCCTGCCGCGCCAGCGCATAAGCCGCGGCCAAGCCGCCGATGCCGCCGCCCGAGACCAGAATCGGGGCCGCGCCGCCATTTCCCTTCGCCATGAACGTTTCCTCGCCTTGTGACACGTGTTTTGCGGCCCAAGATAGGACGCCATCCGCCGCGAGGCAAAGCAACGAAAAGCCCGCCGGCGGAACCGGCGGGCCTGGGGAATCGCGTCGCGCGACGGCTTATTTCTTCAACTGGCCGCGGATCTCGCCGCCCTTGTTGGCCGCGGTGTGGACGTTGACGTACATGTCGCCGTCCATCAGCGCCTTGGCCTGGGCGTCATTCAGGGTGGCCGAGCCTTCCATCGGGCTGGTGGCCGGGCTGATCGGGACCATCACGCCGGCATTCTTGCCTTCCGGCGCGGGCCCATGGAAGTGCGCGGCGGTGGCCGGGCCGGTGAGCCCGCTATAGCTGCCCTTCCAGGTCAGTTTCTTGGTGGCGGTGTCGTAGGTCGCGGTGACTTCGCCGGTACCGGCCGTGGTATTAGCCGGTACTTCGCTCTTGCCGCTCAACGCGGCCTTGAAATTCACCATCGCCGCCATGGATGGCGTAGCGAGCCCCAGAACGCCGGCACAGGCGATCGCGGCCACGGTGGACCGCAGAATGATCGACGTCATCGTTTGCTCCTCCTCCTCCTTGGGATCAGGCCCAGTCAGCCTGATCAGGATAACACCCGGAGCCTAGCACCTATTCCGGCGCCAAGTCGTTCAATGGGTGGTGAGGGGGATGGCGGTGGTGGAGATTTCGCCGCAGGCCTCGCATTCCCAATGATGCCGGATTTCGCCGCCTTCGACGAATTCGGACACGATGGGGGCGACCATCCAGTCGCCACAATGCGGGCAACGCACGGGGCTGGCAAATGAACGGATACGCGCGAGCTTGGCCGAGTGAGTCTGCGTCAGCATGGTCTCGGTCTCCCTGTGATCCTGTCCACGCTTGCCGGATTAAAGGCGCATCGTGGCGAGGGCGCGACCCTTTGGTGAAACTGTGGTGGCCGCAACGTTAAAGTTTTGCAACGTATTGCGCGCGACGCGACGCGCGGATGTTGCGTGTGTGCGATGCGGCGCGAACAAAATGGAGGGTTTGCGAACTTCAGCGCTGCTTTTTCGCTGCAACGCGGCGGAGCTTGGCTGTCATCGTCTCGACATGAAGGCGCAGGTCGCCAAGCGTCGGCCGCTGCGGGATGGACAGCACGACGGCGGCCAAGGCAATCGCCATCGCCATGGCGGCGCTGCGCGCGCTCACCGTCAGGTGATATTGCGTCTGGCTGGATAGCGCCTCGAACCACAACACCGTGGCGAGCAGCGGCGAGACGAGCAACAGCGCCCGCCGCCAATCGATGCGCGAGACCGTCTTCGAATAATGCGCGATGGCGACGGCGATGATCGCCGGTACCACAACTCCGACGCGGTCGAGCGCGCGCAAATAGGTGCGGACCGTCGCGGCCAGCGGCCAGAGATAGACGTTCTGCAAAGCGCCGAAAGAGCGCTCCTGGATGCTGTAGAAAACGTCGTTTATGACGCCGGCGTTCGCTGGCAAGGCCGCATAGGCGATCGCCCAGCGGGCGAACCAAGTTTCGGCGTCGCCGCCGAACCAGGCGATGACGCAGGCGAGCGCCAAAAGGGCGGCCCCGCCGCGGCCGTCGATCAGCACGAAAAACGCGAGCAGCATCGGCATCATTGGCGGGTTGATGAAGAAATCGATGAAGTTGAAGATGCTGCCAAGCATCGCGGCGAGAACAACGATCGATCCTGGTGGCCATGCGCGTTGCAATGCTTTCGCGAACAGGCACGTACCGAAAAGGATGTAGGTCAGGCTCAAGCTGTGCGTGGACGTGCGCCAGATGAACAGGACGTCGCTCAAGCAGACGAAGGTAGCGAGAGTGACGGTCGCGACCGCGACGCCGGTACGGTTGCGCAGCGTCATCCAGAACGCGGCGCAGGCCAGCGCTACCAGCAGGGCGTTGAGGATTTTGACGAACCAGAGCGGAAACAACGCGACGAGCGGCGCGAGGATCACGCGATAGCCGTGCCAATAGCGGAAGTAGGGCTGCCATGTCGTCGGCTCGCCGGCGACGGCCTTGTGCAGGCCGGTGCAGGCATGGGTGTCGCCGACCTTCGGATAGGCGCCGGTGATGGCGCTCTGCCACGCGCTCTCGGCCGGGTCGAGGCCGATGCCGAGCGAAATGCATTCGGTGAGCTGCTCGCCGCCTTTCCACAGCAGCGCGTGCGGCGCGCCGCTATCGGCCAGCACGCCTTGCTCGAAGGCGGCGTTGATGTGGGCGATCGTGCGCTCGCGCGGCGCCAGCGTGCCGAGCGAGGCGAGCGAGAGGAAATAGAGCGGCTGCAGCAGAAGAACGACCAGGACCGAGACGCACAGCGGCCAGAACGCCAGGCGGAAGAACCTTGCGATTGTCTCAGTCGTGCGGCTCATGGGAACCTGTGGTGAGCGCGATGGGACTCGAACCCATGACCACCTGATTAAAAGTCAGGTGCTCTACCAGCTGAGCTACGCGCTCGTCACTTTGCAGTGGCGCATCATCTTAGCCGAAAACCGGTAGCCATTCTCGGAGGTCATGCGCTGGCCGAGGGTGTAGGGGCGCGGCTGCGCCCGGTCAAGCCGAACCGCCGGCCAAAGCGGTACTTTGCGCCCTTGGTTGAACTCGCGCCCGGGCCCGGACGTTTGCTAGACTGGGCTTTTGCAGGAGAGCCGTCATGCCGATCGTCAACCGCGTCGCCGCCCTCGCGCCCGAGATCGCCGAATGGCGGCACGATCTGCATGCCCATCCGGAACTGCAATACGACGTCCAGCGCACCGCCGGCATCGTCGCCGAGAAGCTCAAGGCCTTCGGCTGCGATGAGGTGGTGCCGGGGCTCGGCCGCACCGGGGTGGTCGGCGTCATCCACGGCCGCAAGGGCGAGGCGGACAAGGTCATCGGCAAAGTTATTGGATTGCGCGCCGACATGGACGCGCTGCCGATCGAGGAGGCCAACGACCTGCCGTACAAGTCGACGGTCGCCGGCAAGATGCACGCCTGCGGCCATGACGGCCACACCGCCATGCTGCTCGGCGCCGCGCGCTATCTCGCCGAGACGCGCAATTTCGCCGGCACCGCGGTGGTCATTTTCCAGCCGGCCGAGGAGGGCGGCGCCGGCGGCAAGGCCATGGTGCAGGACGGCCTGATGACGCGCTTTGGCATCGACGAGGTCTACGGCATGCACAATTATCCGGGCATGCCGGTCGGCCAATTCGGCATCCGCGCCGGCGCCATGATGGCGGCGACCGACACGGTGATCATCGACATCGAGGGCGTCGGCGCCCATGCCGCGCGGCCGCATCTTGGCGTCGATACCGTGCTGGTCGGCGCGCAGATCGTCAACGCCATCCAGTCGATCGTTTCGCGCAACGTCGACCCGCTCAAGTCGGGCGTGGTCTCGATCTGCATGTTCCACGCCGGCAACACCGAGAACGTCATTCCGCAGACGGCGCAATTGCGCGGCACCGCGCGCAGCCTCGCCGAAGACGTGCGCGTGCTGTTGGAAAAGCGCTTGCATCAGGTGGTCGAGGCGACCGCGGCCGCTTACGGCGCCAAGGCCAAGCTCACTTACGCGCGCAATTACCCGGTGCTGGTGAACCACGAACGCGAGACCGACTTCGCCGCCTCCGTCGCCAAACAGATCGCCGGCGCCGACAAGGTCGACACCGCGCTGCCGCCGATGATGGGCGGCGAGGATTTTTCCTTCATGCTCAACGAACGGCCCGGCGCCTTCATCTGGGTGGGCAACGGCGACAGCGCCGGCCTGCATCATCCTTCGTATAACTTCAACGACGAAGTGATCCCGCTCGGCACCTCGTATTGGGTAAAGCTGGTGGAGACGGCGCTGCCGGGCTAGGCCAACGCGTCGAAGGAATTTCTACGGCACCAGTTCCGGCCGCTTAGCCACCGGCGCGGCCGCGCGATCCGGCTGACGCGCGACGATCTCGCGCATACGCGCCTCGATGACGCGCCAAGTGGCGAAGTCGTTGAGCGGAGTGCGCTCGAGCGCCGCCAGTCCCGCGGCGGCGATGAACGGCAGGCTCTGCACCAGCAGCACGACGGCGAAGATATTGATCTCGCGCACTTCCTTGATGTTGGTGGTGACGAGCACCACGGCGCCGACGATCAACAGACCGGCCAATACCGTCTCCCAGAAGGCGTGGAAGTCGGTCGGGCGGCGCTGCCCGCCTTTGGCGGTACGCACGAACGGCAGATGATCCTTGATCAGGCCGAAGGCGACCGCGCGCGCCACCGTCCATTGCACCGACATGGCGGCGAACACCGAGCCGGTCAGCTGAGTGGCGTTGCTGCGCACGCGCAGGCGATAGAGCGCCACGAAGTGCAGCAGCGAGACGACGAAGCTCGCGACAATCGGGATGGTCAGAATGCGGTCGGGCACGGCAATGCCGAGGAAGGCGACCACCGGCACCCAGATGATGTTCTGGATGGCGACAGCGACGCCGAGCGTTTCGGCGCCCAGCCAGTTGAGCCAGCCGAGGGCGAATTCGCGCTTCTGGTCGCTGGTCAGCCGGCTCGCGCCGGGCAGGAAGCGGCGCCAGTGCTTCTTGAGAATCTGGAAGCCACCATAGGCCCAGCGGTGGCGCTGCTTTTTGTAAGCCTCAAAGGAATCCGGCAGCAGGCCGTAGCCGTAGCGCTTGTTGGTGTAAAGCGCGCGCCAGCCGTTCTCCAAAAGCGTCAGGCCGAGATCGGTGTCCTCGCAGATGGTATCGCTCGACCAGCCGCCGGCGGCTTCGAGCGCCGAGCGGCGGATGAGGCACATGGTGCCGTGCACGATGATGGCGTTGTATTCGTTTCGCTGCACCATGCCGATGTCGAAGAAGCCGGCGTATTCGCCGTTCATCGCGTGGTGCATGACGCTGCGCTCGCCGTCGCGGTGATCCTGCGGCGCCTGCACCAGGCCGATCGCCGGGTCGTGGAACAGCGGCACCAGCTCCTTGAGCCAGTCCGGCCGCACCACATAGTCGGCATCGATGACGCCGAGCACGTCCGCGTCGGCCGCGGTGTGCACCATCGCGAGCCGCAGCGCGCCGGCCTTGAAGCCTTGCAGGTCCTCGGCGCGGACGAACTTGAAGCGCTCGCCGAGCGTCTGGCAGTGATCCTCGATCGGCCGCCATAGCGCCGGATCCGGCGTGTTGTTGATCACCACCACGCATTCGAAATTCGGGTAGTCGAGCCCGGCCACCGCGTCGAGCGTCTGCTTGAGCATCTCCGGCGGCTCGTTATAGGCGGGGATGTGGATCGAGACCTTCCGCACGGCCGCGTCGGGGGCAAGCGGCGGCGCGTCGATCAGCCGCAGCGGCTTGCGGCCGAAGGCGATCGCCGCGAGTTCGTCGATACGCGCGAGGGCGATGATGATCAGCGGGACCAGCAGAACCATGCCGAGCCCGAGCGCGAAGGCGGCGCCGGGCACGAAATAATGTCCGTTCCAGAAGGCGAACACGGCGGCAAACCAGGCGCCCACCACATTGGCGGCGCCGGCGAAGGTGACCGACTGCCAGAACGTCACGCCGTTCATCGCCAGCAGCGGCAGCGACAAGAGCACGCTCACCAGCAACGCGATGCCGGCGAGCCGCCAGTGATCGGGATCGCGGATCGGGCCGGTCCAGTCGAATTTCGGCTGACGCGAAGCGTCGAACAGGCCCCAATAGGGACCGACGCTGCCTTCGAAGACCTTCCAGGGCTGGTCGATTCCTTCGACGATGTTGTAGTCGATGCCATAGGCTTCGGCGCGCTTGACGAAGTCGCGCAGCACGAGGGCCTGCTCCATGCGGCCGGGCTCGGCCGCCTTGAGGTTGTAGCCGGCGCTCGGCCAGCCGAATTCGGCGATGACGATGCGCTTGCCCGGGTAGGCCTGGCGCAGCTTGTCGTAGATCAGGATCGCCTGGTCGACGGCCTGCTTGTCGGAGAAGCCTTCCCAATAGGGCAGGATGTGCGCGGCGATGTAGTCGACCGCGGAGACGAGCTCGGGATGCTCGATCCATACGTTCCAGATTTCGCCGGTGGTGACGGGCACGTTGGTCGCGCGCTTGACCCGCTGGATCTTGCTGATCAGGTCGGGAACGGTCTCGTCGGCGCGGTAGATGGTTTCGTTGCCGACAATGATGCCGTTGACGTTGCCGTGGCGCCTCGCGAGGTCGATCACCGAGGCGATTTCGCGCTCGTTCCGCTCTTTGTGCTTGTCGATCCAGGCGCCGATGGTGACGCGCAGGCCGAGTTCCTGGGCGATGCCGGGCACCAGCTCGACGCCGCCGGTGGACGAATACGTGCGTATCGCGCGCGTCAGCGGGGCGAGCAGCTGAAGGTCGCTGCGGATCTGCGCGGCCTGCGCCTTGGCGCCGGAATCGGGATGCGCGGTGCCGCCAAACGGCGCGTAGGAAACGCTGGCGAGTTGGCCGTCGAAATCGGGAGCACTCGTCTGATTGCTCGAGAGAGCCCACAATCCGGCTTGCACGCACGCCACGAGGGCGATCACGGCAACGACGGAGCGCATAGACTTACAACCAAATGGGGCGGGAATTCTGAGCCTTGAGCCCGTCCCCTGGGCTCAACCGATGCTGGTTCTGCGGCAGTGCAACATAGCGTGGTGTTAGGCGTTGTTTCAAGTAAAGACTGGACATGGCAATTCCTTGACGGCCGCATAGCAGCTTGAAATTTTTTGCGGTCTTTAAACGCGCGTCAGTGCGAGCCGGTTCCAGCCGCTCCGGCGGCGGGCGGCGGCTGAGCGGCGGCCGGGGTCGGGGCGAGCGCCGGGTTGAGCCAGCACGAATGCACCCGGCCGTTCAGGCTTTCCGGCGCCTTCGGGTCGATATGGCCCTGGCGCACCAGGCAGCGGAAAGTGGCCTGGATATGCGAACTGGGGCAGCCGAAGCGGTCGTAAAGGTCGAGGTGGCGGAAGGCGGTATCGAGGTCGTCCCGCCAGAGCAGGCTGACCACCCGGCGGCCAAGCCAGACGCATTCCGGGTTGCCGGCCGGTCCCTGCAGCACGCGCGCCGCCTCGGCGATCTCGTCGATGCTCTTCTGGCCGTCCTTGGGCGTTTCCCCCGCCTGCTTTTGCTGTTCTTCCGGTTTCGGCGCGCCGCTCTGCGCTAGCGCCGCGGTCGTCGTAATGCTCAATCCCGCCACGCAGAACGCAGCAAGAAACAAGCGCAAAAACGATCCTGACCGCATAGTCCCGCCGATTTTGAAGGAAGCCGCCCGCCCAGTCACCGGTCTGCTATGCGACCGGATTGGGACACGATTGCGGCACTTGTTGCCGGGCGCCCCGGCTTTACTGGCGGTAAAAAGAAGCACGCTCTACCCGACCGGCATCGCGATAGGGTTGCCCCAGGCCGCGACTTGTCTTGCAAACTTGAGTTTCGAGACTTGGCCTCAACGGCGCGTACTTGTCCAGCAATTTGGCGAGACTTGTTTAGGTGCGGCGGCTTGGCAGCGGCAAAGGCCCGCTATAAGCCGTTCGGGTCGCTCTGTGATGCCGCCGGAACGGGTTTCAAGCCGATGCGTCTGGGTCTCGCCTGCCTCGCCCTGTCGGCGTTGGTCATCGCCGGTTTCTGGGCCTGGCTCGGGGCCCCCGTGGCGATGCCGAACTCGCCGCTCGCACCGGGTGAAAAGCTTTATTGCGTATCTTATGCGCCATTCCGGGCGGGCCAATCGCCGTTCGATCCCGACGTGCATATTTCGGCGCAGCAGATCGACGAGGATCTGACCCGGCTCGCGCGCATCACCGATTGCGTACGCACCTATTCGATCGCTTATGGGCAGGACCAGATCGCCGCAATCGCCGCCCGCCACGGGCTGAAGGTGATTCAGGGGCTTTGGCTGTCGAGCCATGCCGACACGAACCGCGAACAGATTGAGACGGCGGTGGCCCTGGCCAACCGCTATCCCGACACCATCCGCGCCGTGGTGGTCGGCAACGAGGTGCTGCTGCGCGGCGAGATGTCGGCCGAAGATCTCGCCGCCACCATCCGTGCGGTGAAGGCGCGCGTGCCGGTACCGGTGACCTATGCCGACGTCTGGGAGTTCTGGCTGCGCAATCGCGAGGTTGCCGCGGCGGCCGATTTCATCACCATCCACATCTTGCCCTATTGGGAGGATTTCCCCATCGCGGCGCGCGACGCCGCCGCGCATGTCGATGCCATCCGCCGCCGCATGGTCGCTGCCTTTCCCGGCAAGGAGGTGATCATCGGCGAGGTCGGCTGGCCGAGCGCGGGGCGCATGCGCGAAGGCGCGCTACCGTCGCCGGCGAACCAGGCGCGCGTCATCGAGGACGTGCTGGCGCTCGGCAAGCGCGAGAACTTCCGCGTCAACGTCATCGAGGCGTTCGACCAATCATGGAAGCGCGCGCTCGAAGGCACCGTCGGCGGACATTGGGGGCTGCTCGACGACGTGGCCGGCGCGCCGAAATTCGCCTGGGGAGAGGCGGTGTCCAATCATCCGCGATGGCGCTGGCAGGCGGCGGGCGGGGTTGTCTTTGCGCTCATCGTGTTCGGGGCGGCCTTAGTCGGCGCACGCAGGGTGCCATCTGCGCTTTGGCTGGCAGTCGGCGCAAACGCCATCGCCGGCGGTGCGCTGATCGGCTGGAGCATCGCCAATGCGCCGGTCGAATCTTTAGGCCTCGGCGGCTGGCTGCAATCGCTCGGCTATGTCGCCGTCGCGCTGCTGGTGCCGCCGACGTTGAGCGCGGCGGTCACGCGAGGCACGCCGCTGCCGCGGTTTTCACGATTGCTCGGGCCTTCTGCCGGGCGCGTGCGCAGCCGGCTCACGCGGCTCGCCGGCGTGCTGATGATCGCGACGACGTTGCTGGCGCTGTTGTCGGCGCTCGGCCTGGTATTTGATCCGCGCTACCGCGATTTTCCGTTTGCGCCGCTGAGCGCGGCAGCGGTGCCGTTTTTCGTGCACAGTATCGTCATGCCGCGCCCGCTCGGCCGCCATGGCACCGCCGAATGGGCCGCCGCCGCCATACTGGCGCTGTCGGTGCCATATATCGTCCTCAACGAAAGCCTTGCGAACTGGCAATCGCTCTGGCTATGCGGGGCGCTGACGCTCATCGCCTTCAGTCTGGCTCGGGTGCGCGACGCGCAAAGCTGAACGTGAGCAGCCCGACAGCCAGCGCGGACAAGGCGACGTTGTAGAGCACGATGCCGAAACAGGCGGCGGCGAGCGCCAAGCCGAATAAAACCAAAGAGGGCCGCAGCAGATTGAGCGCGGCGACGGCGAGCGCGGTCCAGCCGAACACGGAATTCTCGAACAGTGCGATCGCGATGCGGCGCGAGAAGCAGAACCATGTGTTCATGCCCGCCTCGCAGGCAAGCCCGACACTTGACTGCTCGATCGCGAGATAACGCATATAGAGCGCGTAGCCGAGCGAGCAAAAGCCCACGATCAGCAGATAATTGGTCGCGCGCGCGCTCGGGCTGAACAATTTCATGCGGGCGGATTATGCCGCGGCGGCGGCGCGGCGACAATCAATGCGCGGCGAGCTCGCCGCCGGCGAATTTCGCCGGATGGCAGCCGGTGCGCAGCGGCGGGAAACGCGCGCACAGCCGCGCCGCTTCTTCCGCGTTCGCCAGCGGTCCCACGACCAGACGATAGGTGACGCCGCTTGGCTGCTTCGCGCGTTCGGTGACGCGCGGCGACAAGCCGTCGAGCAACGGTCCGTAATTGGCTTTCAACCCGGCCCAATGGATGCGCAGCGCTTCGATCGTGGCGGCGCCGCCGAGATCGATGGCGAATTCGCCTTTGCCCGGCGGCGCGGCTTCTGGCTCTTTCGCCGTGGCGGCGGCGACGCGCGTTGGCGGAAGCGCCTCGGCTTGTTGCGGCGGCTGCGGCGGCTCGGCCGCCTGCGGCATGCGCATCGCCATGAAGAAGGGCAATTCGGCCGGCGGAGGCGCGGCGACGGTCGCCGGCGCGCTGGGCGCGGGCGCCGGAGCGGCGGTGCGCGCCGCGGCGATCTGCTCGCTTTGCCGCTTGATCGAGCCGGTCATGTCATCGAGGCTGTGTTCGAGCGTGGCAATGCGCGCGGTAAGCCGGTCGCGGTCCGCGGTGAGCTCGCGCACTTGCGCGATGAGACGCCTGGTCTCGACGTCGCTCTCGCCGGTGCGCGGCAACGCGGCGACCGCTTGCGCCGGCTCGCCGTCAAAGGCGAGCGCCAGCCGCAACCGCTTGCCGCCCGCCTCGGTCTGGCTGGTGAACGCGACGGCGGCGAGCGCCAGAGAAGCGGCCGAGCCCCAGCCGAACAGCCGCCACAAGGGGCTCCGGCGCGGGCGTTTTTCTGTGATCGGTAAAATAGGTTCGGGCGGCGTAATCTCGTTCGCCATGGGCAGCCTTCGGTGAAGCGCGAATCACGTCATTGAAAACGTTAGCAGAATCCGGCAATCCTCGCTTTCACACTGTGGTGGGGATGGTGAGCGGACAAAAGACGCGGCGACGAACATGCCTGGCGATCGTGCTGGCGGCCGGCGAAGGCACCCGCATGCGCGCGTCCTTGCCGAAAGTGCTGCACGCAATCGGCGGCCGCACGCTCATCGCGCATGTGCTCAATGCGGCAATCGAGGCCGGCGGCAGCGACATCGCTGTCGTGATCGGACCCGATCACGATGCGGTCGCGCGCGAAGCACGGGCGCTAGCGCCCAAGGCGAAGATTTTCCAGCAACGGCAGCGGCGCGGCACCGCGCACGCGGTGCTCGCCGCGCGCAAGGCGATCGCGCGGCGGCCCGACGATATTCTGGTCGTGTTCGGCGATACGCCGCTGGTGCGGCCGCAGGTGTTGCGCGAATTGCGCGCGGCGCTGGCGCGCGGGGCGGCGGTGGCCGTGCTCGGGTTCCGGCCGGCGGATCCGGCGGGCTACGGCCGGCTGATCACGCGCGGCGACGACCTCCTGGCCATCGTCGAGGATGGCGACGCGACGTCGGAGCAGCGCACGATCACCCTGTGCAACGGCGGCTTGATGGCCCTCGCCGGCAAAACCGCGCTCGACGTCCTCGACCGCATCGACAGCCGAAACAGCAAGGGCGAATTCTATCTCACCGACGCCGTTGCCATTGCCCGCAATATGGGCTTGAAGGCGATGGCCATCGAAACCGGAGAAGACGACATGCGCGGGATCAACACCAAGGCGCAGCTCGCCGCAGCCGAGGCGGTTCTGCAAAACCGCCTGCGCGCCGCCGCGCTCGAGGCCGGCGTCGCCATGGTCGCGCCGGAGACGGTGTTTCTGTCCGCCGACACCAAATTCGGCAAGGACGTCACCGTCGAGCCCAACGTGGTGTTCGGGCCGGGCGTGACGGTCGGCGACGGCGCGACGATCCGCGCGTTTTCGCATCTGGAAGGCGCGCATGTCGGCAAGGGTGCGCGCGTCGGGCCTTTCGCGCGACTGCGCCCCGGCGCCGAGCTCGGGGCGGACGTGCATATCGGCAATTTCGTCGAGGTGAAGCAGGCCAAGATCGAGGCCGGCGCCAAGGCCAACCATCTCAGCTATATCGGCGATGCGCGAGTGGGCGGCGGCGCCAATATCGGCGCCGGCACCATCACCTGCAATTACGACGGCGCGGCCAAACACCGCACCGATATCGGCAAAGGCGCCTTCATCGGCTCCAATTCATCGCTGGTGGCTCCGGTCAAGATCGGCGACGGCGCCTATGTCGGCTCCGGCTCGGTGGTGACCCGCAATGTGCCGGACGGCGCGCTGACGCTGGAACGCGCCGAACAGAGGATTAAGCCTGGCTGGGCTAAGCGCTTGCGGGCGCTCAAGAGCTTGGGCAAGAAGAAAGCGAAAAAGCCGAAGCGCTGAGCCTTGCGGCCCGCATTTGCCATTGTCACATGGCGCAATGCGTTTTGATTTCCATCAGGTTGCCGGAGCCGGTTAAAGCGGAACCGGAAGAATAGGGGCCATCCAAGCGGATGTGCGGGATCGTCGGAATTATCGGGCGCGAGCCGGTCGCCGGCCATCTGGTCGAGGCGCTCAAGCGCCTGGAATACCGTGGCTATGACTCGGCCGGCGTCGCCACCCTGGACCACGGCGCGCTGGGACGCCGGCGCGCCGAGGGCAAGCTCGCCGCGCTGGAGAAGCGCCTGGCGAAAGAGCCGCTCGCCGGCAATATCGGCATCGGCCATACCCGCTGGGCGACGCACGGTAAGCCGACCGAGAGCAACGCGCATCCGCACGCCACCGACCGGGTCGCGGTCGCGCACAACGGCATCATCGAGAATTTCCGCGAGCTGCGCGAGGCGCTGGTCAAGACCGGCGCTAAATTCGGGAGCGAGACCGACACCGAAGTGGTCGCCCATCTCGTCACCGCCGAGATGAAGAAGGGCAAGAAGCCCGTCGAGGCGGTCGCCGCGGCGCTCAAGAAGCTGCGCGGCGCCTTTGCGCTCGCCTTCTTGTTCGCCGGCGAGGACGACCTGATGATCGGTGCGCGCAGAGGTTCGCCGCTCGCCATCGGCTACGGCGACGGCGAGATGTATCTCGGCTCCGACGCCATCGCGCTGGCGCCGTTCACCGATTCGATCAGTTACCTGGAAGACGGCGACTGGGCGGTGATGACGCACAAAAGCGTCGAGATCCATGACGAGGAGGGCCGCACCGTCGAACGGCCGGTGCTTAAGTCCACGGCCTCGGCACAGTTGGTGGACAAGGGCAACTTCAAGCATTTCATGGCTAAAGAAATCCATGAGCAGCCGGAAGTGGTCGGCCACACGCTCGCCCGCTACATCGACATGACCGCCGAAAAGGTCGTGCTGCCGGGAAAACTGCCGTTCGATTGGAAGAAGCTCAAGCGCCTGTCGTTGTCGGCTTGCGGCACGGCGTTCTATGCCGGGCTGGTGACGAAATACTGGTTCGAGCGCTTCGCCAAGCTGCCGGTCGAAATCGATATCGCCTCGGAATTCCGCTATCGCGAAGCGCCCCTGGAAAAGGGCGACCTCGCCATTTTCATTTCGCAGTCGGGCGAGACGGCCGACACGCTGGCGACGCTGCGCTACGCCAAGCAGCATCAGCAACACGTCCTCTCCGTGGTCAACGTGCCGACTTCGACCATCGCGCGCGAAAGCGATGTGGTGATGCCGACGCTCGCCGGTCCCGAAATCGGCGTCGCCTCGACCAAGGCTTTTACCTGCCAATTGTCGGTGCTCGCCTGCCTTGCCATCGCCGCCGGCCGGGCGCGCGGCGAATTGTCGGCCGCCGACGAGCAGAATCTGGTGCGCGCATTGATCGGGGTGCCGCGGCTGATGGCGGAAGCGCTCGCGCTCGAGCCGCAGATCGAGAAGCTCGCCGAGGGGCTCGCCAAGGTGCGCGACGTGCTCTATCTCGGCCGCGGCACCAGCTTCCCGATCGCGCTCGAAGGCGCGCTCAAGCTCAAGGAAATCTCCTACATCCACGCCGAGGGCTATGCCGCCGGCGAGCTCAAGCACGGACCGATTGCGCTGATCGACGAGACCATGCCGGTGATCGTGATCGCGCCGTTCGACCGCGTGTTCGAGAAAACCGTGTCGAACATGGAGGAGGTGGCGGCGCGCGGCGGCAAGATTATCCTGGTGACCGACCCTCGGGGGGCCAAGGAAGCGCCTGTCGATTCGACGGAAATCATCGTCCTGCCGGATATGGCCTCGACGGTGACGCCGCTGGTCTTCGCTATTCCCGTGCAGTTGATAGCCTATCACACGGCCGCGGCGATCGGCACCGACGTCGACCAACCGCGCAACCTCGCGAAATCGGTCACGGTGGAATAAGATAGCCGGATGGCCGATTTCGACCCGAAACTTGGCGACATGCCGGCGGCAACCGCTGCGCCGTCGCAGACCAGCGTTGCCGGCCGCATCCGCAATTATTTTTTGACAGGCCTGGTGGTCGCCGGCCCGCTGGCGGTGACCGTCTGGCTGATCTGGTCGGTCATCAACTGGGTCGACGATTTCGTGCGGCCGTTCATCCCGCCGCCGTACAGGCCGGAGACCTATCTGCCGTGGCCGATCCCCGGCACCGGCCTGGTGATCGCCGTCGTCGCACTCACGCTGCTCGGCTTCCTCACCGCCAACTTGGTCGGCCGCACGCTGGTCGGCTGGGGCGAGGAAATGCTCAGCCGCATGCCGATCGTGCGGCCGATCTACCGGACGATGAAGCAGATATTCGAGACGCTGTTTTCCAAGACCGGCTCGAGCTTCCGCCAGGTGGCGCTGGTGGAGTTTCCCGCGCCCGGCATGTGGTCGCTGGTGTTCCTGTCGCAGCCGCCGAGCGGCGACCTCGCCGACAAGTTGCCGCAAGGCGAGCATGTCTCCGCCTTCCTGCCGTGCACGCCGAACCCGACCACCGGCTTCTTCTTCTATGTGCCGCGCAAGGATCTCATCGTGCTCGACATCTCGGTGGAGAACGCGATGACGCTGTTGATCTCGGCCGGCATGGTGCAGCCCGACGGCGGCGAGGCGGCGCAGAAGAATCTCGCGGCGCTTGCGGCCAGCGCCAAGGCGGCGCAGGCGGCGAAGAAGACGGAAGCGGTGGACTAGAAGGCCGCAATGAATTTCCTTGAAGCCGTCGAGACCTGCTTCAGGAAATACGCCAGCGGGCGTGGACGCGCGAGCCGGTCCGAATTTTGGTATTGGACGCTGTTCAACGTTCTGGTCGGGCTTGTTGCAATCACGGCTGACTACTTGCTCTTCCCGACGACTGCGTGGAATCCCATCGAGACTCTGACGGATATTGCGCTGTTCCTGCCAAGCTGGGCAGTCGCGATCCGACGTCTGCATGACATCAATCGAACCGGGTATTGGCTTCTCATCGCCCTGACGGGGATTGGAATCGTGCTGCTGATCTATTGGGACTGTGTGAAGGGTACCAACGGCGACAACGACTACGGTTCCGACCCGCTAAAGAGTCTTGCCGCCTGACTTCAGCCCGCCCGAATGAGCTTGATGGCCTCGTCCTTGCCGAACAGATAGAGCAAATGGCGCAGCGCTTCACCCCGCGGAGTCGAGAGCGATGCATCGCGTGATAGGATCAGCGCCGCGTCGTCGCGCGCCGCGCCAAGATATTTGCCATGCGTCTCGATGCGCGCGATGCGAAAGCCGGGCAGGCCGCTCTGCCGCGTGCCGAGCACGTCGCCTTCGCCGCGCAGCCGCAAATCCTCCTCGGCAATGCGGAAGCCGTCCTCGGTGTCGCGGAGCACGGCGAGCCGCGCCTTGGCGGTCTCGCCGAGCGGCGCTTTGTAGAGCAGGAGACAGGTCGAATGACCGCTGCCGCGGCCGACCCGCCCGCGCAGCTGATGGATTTGCGCCAAGCCGAAGCGCTCGGCGTGCTCGATCACCATGATGGTCGCTTCCGGCACATCGACGCCGACCTCGATCACCGTGGTGGCGACAAGCAACTGCGTCTCGCCGGAAGCAAAGCGCGCCATGGCGGCGTCCTTGTCGGCGCCCTTCATGCGGCCGTGCACCAGATCGACGTTCTCGCCGAATTTCGCGCGCAGTTCCTCGAAACGCGCCTCGGCGGCGGCAAGATCGATCTTTTCGGAGTCTTCGACCAGCGGACAAACCCAGTAGGCGCGCTGGCCCGATTGCAGCGCGCGGCCGACCGCGTCCTCGACTTCCTCGATGCGCGCGAGCGGAATGGCGCGGGTATCGACCGGCTGGCGCCCGGGCGGCTTTTCGCGCAGCTCGGACACGTCCATGTCGCCGAAATAAGTGAGCACCAGGGTGCGCGGGATCGGCGTCGCCGTGAGCACCAGCACGTCGACGGCTTCGCCCTTCTGCGCCAGCGCCAGCCGCTGGTGCACGCCGAAGCGATGCTGCTCGTCGACGATGGCGAGCGCGAGATCGTGGAACGCGACGTCCTCCTGGAACAGAGCATGGGTGCCGATGAGGAGATCGATGTCGCCCAGAGTCAGGCGGTCGAGGAGACTCTCGCGCTCGCCGCCGCGCTCGCGCCCGGTGAGGATGGCGACGCGGATGCCGGCCGCCTCCGCCAGCGGCGCAATGGTCTTGAGATGCTGCCGGGCGAGGATTTCGGTCGGCGCCATGAACGCGGCCTGCCGCCCGGCCTCGATGACCGAAGCCGCGGCGATCAGCGCCACCACGGTCTTGCCCGAGCCGACGTCGCCCTGCAGCAGGCGAAGCATGCGTTGCGGGCGGGCGAGATCGGCGACGATGTCGTCGACCGCTTTCTGTTGCGAATGGGTGAGGGCGTACGGCAGCGCCTTGAGGATGCGGGCGCGTAACCTGCCTTCGCTAGCCGAGCCGCGGCCGGCCTGACGCCGCATATGCGCGCGCACCAGCGCGAGCGCCAACTGGCCGGCGAGCAATTCATCATAGGCAAGCCGCGTCCAGGCAAGGCTCTCGGGCGCGATGTCGTGCGGCTCGCCCGGCCGATGCAGGTGACGAAGCGCCGCGGCGAAAGCGGGAAAGCGCTCGCGCGCGACCCAGGCTTCGTCCTGCCATTCCGGCAGGTCGGGCAGACGGGCAAGCGCGCCGTCCATCGCGCGGCGGACGTTGCCAGCGGCAAGTCCTTCGGTGAGCGGATAGACCGGCTCGACCAGCGGCAAGTTCGCAAAGCCTTGCTCGTCGACGACGCGGTCGGGGTGCACCATCTGCAGTATATTGTCGTAAAGCTCGACGGTGCCGGAGATGTAGCGGGTTTCGCCCGCGGGCAAGAGTTTGCGCAGGTAATCCTCGCGCGCGTTGAAATACGTGAGCGTCAGCGTCTGCCCGGTGTCGTCGCTGGTGATGATGCGATAGGGGGCCCGTGGACGATGGCGCGGCGCCGGCCGGTGCTCATCGACGGTGACGGCGACAGTGACCAGTTGTCCGGCCTGCACCTCGTTGAGCTTCGGCCGCGCGCGGCGGTCGACCGCGCCGGAGGGCAGGTGAAACAGGAGGTCGATAACGCGCGGCGCCTCGCGGTCGAGCAGCCGCGCAAACAGCGTCTCCAGCTTCGGCCCGACGCCGGGCAGGCTGGTAAGCGAGGCGAACAGGGGATTGAGCACGAGCGGGCGCATCGCCCCTTATCTCATCTCTACCCGCTTGCGGGGAGAGGTCGGTTTTCGAGCGTCAGCGAGAAAACCGGGCGAGGGGGCGTCTCAACGGCCATTGCCCCTCACCCCGCGAGAGCGGGGAGCGGGAGAACAGCCGCTGACAGCGGCCGGCAAGGCCTCTATATAAACCCCCGCCCGGCCCCGTCCGGGTTTTTGGCGTTGGAGCAAGGCGATGAGCGGCACGCAGATTTCGAGCGAAGGATTGAACCCGCGGCGGCGGCGGCTCTTGTTCCGCTGCTGGCACCGCGGCATTCGCGAGATGGACCTTGTGCTCGGCCGCTTCGC
The DNA here is from genome assembly GCA_035501975.1 of Pseudolabrys sp. Classification (GTDB taxonomy): domain Bacteria; phylum Pseudomonadota; class Alphaproteobacteria; order Rhizobiales; family Xanthobacteraceae; genus Pseudolabrys. Next base: position 3,185 of record DATJVE010000094.1, on the reverse strand, counting down.
CGACGCGCAGATCGGAGCGCTGAGCGATGGCGAACTCGACGAAGTCGAAACCTGGCTCGACGTCCCCGACCAGCGCATTTTCGCCTGGGTGAACGGCGCGCAAGCGGTGCCCGCCGAAGTCGATACTCCGCTGTTCCGCCGCCTGCGCGAATTTCATCTCAGCGCCGACCATGGCTAAGTCTCCTGCCGCATTGTTTAGGGCCGGCGTGCCGCTGACGCTGGCGCAGGTCGCCGACGGCGCCGAAGGCTTGGTGCTGGCCGACCTCGCGCGCGCTGTCGCCGCGAGAGCCGATGCGCCGGCAATCTCACTTGCCGTGATCTGCCGCGACGGCCAGCGCATGGCGGCGCTGTCGCGGGCGCTGGCGTTCTTCGGGCCCGACGTCCTGACCATGGAATTCCCGGCTTGGGATTGCCTGCCCTACGACCGGGTGTCGCCGCATGCCGGCGTGGTGGCGCAGCGCATGACCGCGCTGTCGCGGCTGGCGCGGGTGAAAGGGCGCGACAAGCCCTCGGTGCTGCTCACCACGATCAACGCCGCGCTGCAGCGCGTGCCGGCGCGCGAATTCGTGGCGACGCACGCGCTGTCGGTCGCGCCCGGCAACGTCATCGGCATGGCCGGCATCGTCACCTGGCTCGAGCTCAACGGCTTCACGCGCGCCTCGACCGTGCGCGAGCCGGGCGACTACGCGGTGCGCGGCGGCATCCTCGATCTGTTCCCGCCGGGCATGGACATGCCGGTGCGCCTCGACTTCTTCGGCGACGCGCTGGAGACGATCAAGACCTTCGACGCGCAGACGCAAAGGAGCGAGACGCCGTTGCGCGGGCTCGACTTGGTGCCGGTCGCCGAATTCCAGCTCGTCACCGAGACCATCCGCCGCTTTCGCACCGGCTATGTGAAGGAGTTCGGCGCCGCCGCGCCGGACGATCTGCTGTACGAAGCGGTGAGCGAAGGCCGCCGCTATCCCGGCATGGAGCACTGGCTGCCGCTGTTTCACAATTCGTTGGAGACGCTGTTCGATTACCTGCCCGGCACGCCGCTGGCGCTCGAGCATCTGGCGGAAGACGCCGCGCACGAACGCTTCACCCAGATCGCGGATTATTACGACGCCAGGCGGGACGCGCTGAAAGACGGCGTGACGCCGCCTTATAAGCCGCTGCCGATTGACCGGCTTTATCTTCGCGAAGTGGAATGGAAATCGCGTCTCGACGGCGCGGCACTGGCCAAGCTGACGCCTTTTGCCGTGCCCGATGCGCATGCAATCGATGTCGGCGCGCGCGCCGGCCACAATTTCGCGGCGGAGCGGGCCGCGCCCAACAGCAACGTCTTCGAGGCGGTCACCCAGCACGTGCTGACGCTACGGGCGGCAGGAAAAAGGGTGGCCGTCGCGCTGTGGAGCGACGGCGCCCGCGAGCGCATGAGCCACGTGCTCGCCGATCACAAGCTGCTCAACCTCAAGCCCGTCGCCTCTTGGCCTGAGGCCGCGGCCTTGCCGAAGGCCGCCGTCGCGCTTGCCGTGCTTGGCATCGAGTCCGGGTTCGCAACCGACGATATCGCCATCATCAGCGAGCAGGACATCCTCGGCGACCGGCTGGTGCGGCCGCGCCGGGCGCAGCGCCGCGCCGACAATTTCATCGCCGAGGCGACCAGCCTCGCGCCCGGTGATCTGGTCGTGCACGTCGATCACGGCATTGGCCGTTTCGCCGGCCTGCAGCCGATCCAGGTCGCCGGCGCGCCGCACGATTGTCTCGAAATCCACTACGCCGAGGGCGCCAAGCTCTATCTGCCCGTCGAGAACGTCGATCTGCTGTCGCGCTACGGCGCCGAACAGGCGCAGGTCGATTTGGATCGTTTGGGCGGCGGCAACTGGCAGGCGCGCAAGGCGCGCATGAAGAGCCGTATCCGCGAGATCGCCGGCGAATTGATCAAGGTCGCGGCCGAGCGCATGACGCGCGAGGCGCCGCGCTTCACGGTCACGGCGGGCGCCTACGACGAATTCAGCGCGGGGTTTCCTTACGAGGAGACCGACGATCAGCTCTCCGCCATCGACGCCACCATCAAGGATTTGAACTCCGGGCGGCCGATGGACCGGCTGGTCTGCGGCGACGTCGGCTTCGGCAAGACCGAAGTGGCGCTGCGCGCCGCCTTCATCGCGGCGATCAACGGCAAGCAGGTGGCCGTGGTGGTGCCGACCACGCTGCTGGCGCGCCAGCACTTCAAGACCTTCTCCGAACGGTTCCGCGGTTTCCCGGTCAACGTCGCGCAGGCCTCGCGCCTGGTGCCGGCCGCTGAACTCAGCAAGGTCAAGGCGGGCTTGGCGGACGGCAGCGTCGATATTGTCATCGGCACCCATGCCATTCTCGGCAAAGGCATCAGCTTCAAGGACCTCGCGCTCTTGGTGGTCGACGAGGAGCAGCATTTCGGCGTCGCGCACAAGGAAAAGCTCAAGACGCTGCGCGCGGAAGTGCACGTGCTCACGCTGACCGCGACGCCGATCCCGCGCACCTTGCAACTGGCGCTCACCGGCGTGCGCGACCTCTCGATCATCGCCTCGCCGCCGGTCGATCGCCTGGCGGTGCGCACCTTCGTCTCGCCGTTCGATCCGATCACCGTGCGCGAGGCGCTGCTGCGCGAGAAATACCGCGGCGGCCAGGCCTTCTATGTCTGTCCGCGCATCGAGGATTTAGCCGGCGCCAAGGACTTCCTTGACAAGAACGTGCCCGAAGTGCGCGTCGGCGTCGCGCACGGGCAGATGCCGCCGACCGTGCTCGACGACATCATGTCGGCCTTCTACGACGGCAAGTACGACGTGCTGTTGTCGACCACCATCATCGAATCCGGACTCGACATTCCGACCGCCAACACGCTGATCGTGCATCGCGCCGACATGTTCGGCCTGGCGCAGCTTTATCAGCTGCGCGGACGGGTGGGACGCGCCAAGCTGCGCGCCTACGCGCTGCTGACGCTCCCGGCCAACCGCGCGATCACACCGCAGGCTGAGCGGCGGCTCAACGTATTGCAATCGCTCGACACGCTGGGTGCCGGCTTCCAGCTCGCCTCGCACGACCTCGACATCCGCGGTGCCGGCAACCTGCTCGGCGACGAGCAGTCCGGCCACATCAAGGAGGTGGGCTTCGAGCTTTACCAGCAGATGCTGGAGGAGGCGGTGCTGAGCCTGAAAGCCGGC
>DATJVE010000093.1:0-29163 GCA_035501975.1 Pseudolabrys sp. | reverse complement strand
GTCGGCGCCATCCTCGGCATCGCGATGGCCTGGTGGCGGCCGGCGAACACGCTGCTGTCGCCGCTGGTCGAGATGTTCTACCCGCTGCCGAAATCGGCGCTGATCCCGGTCACCGTGATCTGGCTCGGCTACGGCGACGGCTCCAAGATCCTGCTGATCTTCCTCGGCTGCATGCTGCCGGTCACCATCGGCGCCTACAACGGCGCGCGGGCGAGCGAACAGGCGCTGGTCTGGTCGGCTCGCAGCATGGGCGCGAGCAGGCTGCGAATGCTGTGGGACGTAGTGGTGCCGAGCGCCATGCCGGAATTGCTTAACGGCGTGCGCACGGCGCTGGCGCTGTCCTTCATCCTGCTGGTGTCGTCCGAGCTGATCGTGGCGCAGAAGGGCTTCGGCTATCTGATCGGCTCGCTCGGCGCCAACGGCACCTACGATGCGATGTATGCGGTGGTGTTGACCGTCGCCTTCCTCGGCTTTGCCGCCGACCGGATTTACCTGATGATCACCAGGCGGGCTCTGGCATGGCGCGAATGACGCAAACCATGCCGAGCGAGTTGCCGGACGGCATCCCGGAGAAAGCCGCCCGCGCGGTTTATTGGCTGTATCGCGCCTTCAGGCGCGTGTTTTCGATCCTGCTGCTGCTGGCGCTGTGGGAAATCCTGGCACGCAGCGGCAGCTTCACGCATTACCAGTTGCCGGCCTTCAGCGAGGTCGTCGTGCGCATCTGGAGCGACGCGCGCGCCGGCGATCTGTGGATCAACGCCGCGCTCACCCTTTATCGCGCGCTGGTGGGATTCGCCATCTGCGCGGTGCTCGGCGTACTGATCGGCATGGCGATGTCGCGCTCGATCATCGCCGACTGGTTTTTCGATCCGATCGTCTCCGTCGGCTTCCCGATGCCGAAGATCGCCTTCCTCCCCGTGATTATCCTGTGGCTCGGCGTTTACGACGTCTCCAAAATCACGATGGTCGTGGTCGACGCCATCTTCCCGGTGATCGCGGCGACCGTCATCGCCATCCAGGGCGTGGACCGCGAGCTGATTTGGTCGGCGCGCAACATGGGGGCGACCAGCCGTGAACTGCTGACGCAGGTCGTGCTGCCGGCGGCCAGCCCGCAAATCATGACCGGGCTTCAGGTTGCGCTGCCGCTGTCGCTGATCGTGGCGGTGGTGGCCGAGATGCTGATGGGCGGCTACGGCCTCGGCGGCGCCATGATGACAGCCTCGCGCTTCGCCAATTCCACCGGCGTGTTCGCCGGCATCGTCGAGATCGCCGTGGTCGGCTACTGTCTGGTCAAGGCGATGGCGCTGATCCGCCGGCGGCTGCTGATCTGGCACCAGGAAACCGGCGAGCCGACCACGGCGTGAGCTGTACCACATACCGGGTAAAATCCGCCGTCGCGGAGGCTTGCCAAAATAAGTTGGAACTCCGACAATCTTTCGGTTCGCGGCGTGAAGCTTGCCACACAGAAGCGCAAGCCCGGCGAACCGAGGAGGGAACAATGCGCCTTTCGAAACTCGCGCTGGCCGGCGTGTGTGCGCTCGGGCTGTTCGGCACCGCCGCGGTGGGCGCGGAGCCGGTGAAGATCCGCATGTCGTGGGTGGCCCCGATCGCCAACTGGGGCTCGATCGTTCTGGAGAAGAAAGACCTCGCCCAGCACATGGGCAAGTCCTACACGCTCGAGACGGTGCATTACCAGGGCACGCCGCAGACCATCACGGCGATCGCCAACAACGAACTGGAAGTCGCCAGCCTCGCCTATTCCTCGCTCGCCATCGCCATCGAAAACGCTGGGCTCGACGATTTGCGCGTGATCGCCGACGAATTCCAGGACGGCGTGCCCGGCTATTACAGCGGGCAATATTACGTCCGCAAGGACGCCGGCATCGACAAGGTCGAGCAGCTCAAAGGCAAGGTGGTCGGCACCAACGGCGGCGGCAGCGCCATCGACGTCGCCGAGCGCGCCATGCTGAAGAAGCACGGCCTCGAGGAGAAACGCGACTACACCATGCTGGAAGGGCCGCTGCCGGCGATGCCCGCCATGCTGCTGGAGAAGAAGGTCGATCTCATTCCCGCGGTGTTGCCGTTCTCGTTCAATCCCAAGCTTCGGGCCGACGGCAAGGTGCTGTTCGAGCAGCGCGACATCCTCGGCGTGACGCAGATGATCATGCTCGTCGCGCGCAAATCGTTCATCGACAAGAACCGCGCCGCCATGGTCGATTACATGGAGGACATGCTGCGCATCGTGCACTGGTATCTCGACCCGAAGAATCACGACGAAGTGGCGAAGATCGCCTCCAAGATCACCAAGGCGCCGCCGGAGCGGTTCGGCTGGCTGTTCACCAAACAGGACACCTACAAGGATCCGAACTTGATCCCGAACCTCGAGGCGCTGCAGCGCAACGTCGACACCACGCGCGAGTTGGGCTTCGTCAAGAACAAGATCGACATTACCAAGTATGCCGATCTGAGCCTGGTGCGCGACGCGGCCAAGCGTCTGAAATAACGGCCGGACACGACAAAGCCGCCCCGGCCGTTTCCCGGCGGGGCGGCTTTTTGCTGTCCGCGTTTCGGCGCGATCAGATGCGCGTGATCGGGATGGCGCCGAGGAAGTCGCGCTTGCCGACCTCGATGCCGCAATGGCGCACGATGGCGTAGGCGGCGGTGAGGTGGAAATAGAAATTCGGCAGCACGAAGTGATTGAGATAGTCGCCGCCCCGCATCTGGCCTTTGTTCGGCCCGAGCGGAAAGGTGATCTCGCGGTCGGCCGCGGCGTCGATCGCCTTGGCATCGAGCGTCTTGAGGAAGGCCACCGTCTTGGCAATGCGCTCCTTGAGCTGGTCGAGGGTCGTTTCGGTGTCCTCGAATTTCGGCGGCTCGACGCCGGCAAGCCGCGCCGTGCCGTTCTTGGCCTGGTCGCAGGCGACCTGGACCTGGCGCGCGAGCGCGAACATGTCAGGCGCGAGGCGGTAGCCGAGCAGCACCGCGGCATCGATTTTCTTCGCCGCAGCAAAAGCCGCGGCTTTGTCGAGCACGCCCGAGAGCGCGGTCAGGCCGATCTCGAAGGTCGGCAAAGCGGTTTGTGACATTGAATAGGGCATGGGAGTCGGGTCCTTGCAGGATGATTGCACCGGCATCGCCGGCGCGGCGGACGATGGCATGCAAATGGCGCAGCGGCCAATCGGGTTTGACTTCTGGCCTAAAGTGTAATGTTATATTATTACATTTCTTTGGTAGCTGCGTTCGGGAGGCCCAATGTCGTTGAGATTTCGTCACGCCCTGCTGCGGGCGGTTTCGCCGTTTGTCCTGCTGGCGCATTGAGCGGCGCCGCGGCGGCGCAAGAAGTGCTTCCGGAAATCGTCGTTGAGGCGCAGCGGTCGGCGCCGCCACGACCGAAACCGGCGCCGGCAACACCGGCGGCGCAGCCGAAAAACGACCTCGCCTCCGTCAATACGACATTCGATATTGCGCGTGACAACCTGTCGCCGCGCTTCGGCGCCAGTTCATTCGACATGAACCGCGCCTTCATTGATACCCTGCCGCAGGGCACCAACGCGCCGATAAACTCGGTCTTGCTGCAAGCGCCGGGCGTCGCGCTGGATAGCGCCGTCAATGGCGACATCCACGTGCGCAATGAGCATGCCAACGTGCAGTACCGCATTAACGGAGTCATTTTGCCGGATGGCATTTCCGGCTTCGGTCACGTGCTCGATACTGGCTTCGTCGGCAGCCTGGCGCTGATCACCGGCGCTTTGCCGGCGCAATTCGGCCTGCGCACCGCCGGCATTGTCGACATCCAGACCAAGAGCGGCAATGCCTTGATGCAAGGCGGCCAGGTCGGCATTTATGGCGACAGTTTCGGTACGCTGACGCCGAGCTTCGAGTACGGCGGGCGCAGCGGCAACACCGAATATTTCTTCACCGGCCGCGGCTTCACCAGCAATCTCGGCATCCAAAATCCGACCGACAGCCACGAAGCGATCCACGACCGCACCTACCAAGGCAACTTCTTCAGCTACACCTCGACGGTGCTCGACCCGCACACGCGCGTCAGCACCATCTTCGGCAACACCACGAGCCGCTTCCAGATTCCGAACAATCCAGGCCAGCCCTTCGCCGACGGCGTCACCAGCGCCTACGGGGTCAGTAATTTCGACTCGTCTATGCTCAATGAGCACCAAGCCGAGCAGAATACATTCGGCATCCTGGCGCTCCAGAAGTCGGTTAACGGACTGGACTTTCAGGTCGCCGCCTTCTCCCGCTACAGCACCCTGCATTTCGTCCCCGACACGATCGGCGACCTTCTGTTTAACGGCATCGCTTCGGACGTCTACCGGCGCGGTTTCGCCAATGGTCTTCAAGGTGACGGCGCCTATAAGCTCAGCGACGCGCATACGCTGCGGACCGGCTTCACGGTCACCGGCGAGAGCACTTTGAACAGCAACGTTTCGACGGTGTTTCTGGCCCCCTACTCCGACATGCCGTTCTCGTTTACCGACGATGTTTCAAAGCTGGGATGGGTCGCCGGCGTCTATGTCCAGGATGAATGGAAGGTCACGAACGAATTGACGCTGAATTTCGGTCTGCGCTTCGATCAGATGTGGCAATTTGTCGACGCCAACCAGCTCAGCCCACGCTTCAACGTCGTATACAAGCCGCTCGACGGCACGACGTTGCATGCCGGCTATGCCCGCTACTTCACGCCGCCGCCGCAGGCGATCGCCGCGCCGGCCAATATCGCGCCCTTCGCCAATACTTCGGCGCAGCCGGATACGTTCCAGCAAAGTCCGGTCTTGCCAGAGCGCGCACATTACTTCGATGCCGGTATCGTGCAGAGAATTACGCCGCAGCTCGAGGTCGGCATCGATGCCTACTACAAGATTTCGCGCGACTTGCTGGACGATGGGCAATTCGGCTCGGCGCTGATCCTCAGCGGGTTCAACTACGAGAAAGCCTATAACAGCGGCGTCGAACTCAGCGCCACTTACAAGAACGGCAATTTCAGCGCCTACGGCAATCTCGCATGGGCGCGCCAGGTCGCCACCAATATCGTCTCAAACCAATACCTGTTCGGTGCCGACGATCTCGCCTATATCGCCAGCCATTACATCAACACCGATCACGCGCAGCAGTGGACCGGCTCGGCCGGGGCGTCCTACCTTTGGCACGACACCCGGTTCAGCGCGAGCATGGTCTACGGCAGCGGGCTGCGCGCCGATCTGATGCTGCCGAACGGCACATCCATCCCGAACGGCGACCATGCCCCCCTTACGCGACGGTCAATGCCGGCATTTCCCACGAGGTCAAGCAGCCCGACGGCAAGCCGCTCACGGTCCGCTTCGACGTCGTGAACGTGTTCGATACGGTGTACCAGATCAGGAACGGTTCCGGCATCGGCGTATTCGCGCCGCAATACGGCGAGCGGCGCGGCTATTTCGTCGGAATATCGAAGAGGCTGTGAAAGCCGGGACTATGATGGGAAAGGGCTCCTCTGCCCGCGAGAGCCCTGATACGGCCATCGGCACCTGCTATACGATTGCAGGAGCGGCTTTGGCCCTGGCCGCAAGGATCGAAACGCGATGAAATTGCACCATATGTTGCTCCGTCTTGCCGCGATCTTGGCCATGCTCCTGGCCGCGGCGCTGCTGGTGGCCGCGCCCGCGACCGCGCAAACCCCGCCCGAGCCGGCGGCTTCCGCAATTGCCCAGCCCGTTGCGCCCCCCGCGCTGGCTCCCGGTCCAGAAGCGGTGCTCAAGCTGCCGCGCGATCTGTCGCCCTGGGGCATGTTCATGGCCGCCGACGCCGTGGTCAAAGCCGTGATGATCGGGCTTGCCTTCGCCTCGGTGCTGACTTGGACGATCTGGCTCGCCAAGGCGATTGAACTCCTCGCGGCCCGCCGCCGCTTGCGCGCCGCCATCAGCGCGCTCGAACAGGCGCGCAGCTGGAGCGAAGCAACCGCCGCCCTCCCGGGACGCCGCGACGGCGTGGCCACGCTGATCGCCGCCGCCGACGCCGAACTGCGGCTGTCAGCCGATGTTTTGTCGCCAGAAGGCATCAAGGAACGCATCGCCTCGCGTTTGGAGCGCGCCGAGGCAGCCGCCGGACGGGCCATGATCCGCGGCACCGGCATTCTCGCCACCGTCGGCGCCACCGCGCCTTTCGTCGGCCTGTTCGGCACGGTCTGGGGCATCATGAACAGCTTCATCGGTATTTCCAAGGTACAGACTACCAATCTCGCTGTGGTGGCGCCCGGCATCGCCGAAGCACTGCTGGCGACCGCGCTCGGCCTGGTGGCAGCGATTCCGGCGGTGGTGATGTACAATATGTTCTCGCGCTGGATCGCCGGTTACCGGGCATTGTACGCCGATGCCGCCGCCGACATATTACGTCTGATCAGCCGCGATCTCGATCGCGGTGTCTTCAATCGTCCGGCGGAGCGCCGCCGGGTGTCAGCGGCCGAGTAAGCAGCGATGAGCGTCCGCCTCGACCACGGCGACGAGACGTTGAGCGAGATCCACGAGATCAATGTCACGCCGTTCATCGACGTGATCTTGGTGTTGCTGATCATTTTCATGATCGCCGCGCCGCTGGCGACCGTCGATATTTCCGTCAACCTGCCGGCAGCCAATGCCGAGCCGAGCCCGCGCCCCGACAAGCCGCTGTTCCTGACGCTCAAGTCCGACTTGAGCGTAACGCTCGGCAACGATGCGGTCGCCCGCGCGGGTCTTGCCGCCGCGCTCGACGAAGCGACCGGTGCGGACAGGCAGCAACGCGTGTTCCTGCGCGCCGACAAGACGGTACCGTATGGAGAATTGATGACGCTGATGAACGAGCTGCGCAGTGCCGGCTATCTACATGTGGCGCTGGTCGGGCTCGAAGCAGACAAGCTGCAACAATGAACCCCACGCGCGAAGCCGCCGCCTTGCGCCGCTGGCCCGACGCTATGCGCTGGGGCGCCTGCTTTGCGCTGGCGCTCGGTATCCACGTTGCCGGCGCGGCGGCATTGCTGGCGCGATGGAACGAGAACGCCGATTTGGTGGCGAACGCGCCGGTGATCATGATCGAGCTCGCACCGGTACCGGTCGCACCGGATACCAAGCAAACCGAGTTGCCGCCCGGCCCGCAGCAGTCGCAAGCGCAGCCGGAGCCTGAACCCGAACTGCCGAAGCCAGTCGAAAAGACTGTCGAGCTGCCGCCCGAGCCGCAGGCCGAGCCTCTGCAAGCGGTCCTGCCGCCGCCAAAGCCAATCGAAAAACCGCTCGAGAAGAAACATGAGCAAAAGCACGCCAGCCTGCCGAGCGCGCCAAGCGCCGCCGAAAAGATGGCGGAACGTGCGGCGGCGCCGGCGCCGGGCGCTGCCTCGCATAATCCTAACGCTGTGCCGAGTTGGAAATCCGCATTGGTTTCCCGGCTCGAACGCGCCAAACGATATCCGCCGCAAGCGCAAGCGCGCGGCGAGCACGGTGTGGCGCAGCTCGCCTTCAGCGTCGACCGCAGCGGCGGCGTGCACAATGCCCGCATTGTGCGCAGCTCGGGTTCCAACCTGCTCGACGAGGCGACACTGGAACTGCTGAAGCACGCGGCGCCGCTGCCGGCGCCGCCACCCGAGCTTGCCGGCGCGCAAATCGCGATCCAGGTGCCGATCCGCTACGATATCCGCTAAGGCTTAGCCGGCCTTCTGGTCTGGCCGTGTCGCGGTTTGGGCAACGGCTCTGTCGCCGAAGACGTGGCCCAGCATCACCAGCACCGGGCCCGACAGCGCGGCAACGGCAAGACGCGTCGGCAGTTCACCGATCGGCGCCTCCACCACCGCCTGATTCGGCCGCGTGGCGTTGGCGATGGCGAGCGCCGGAGTCTGCGGATCGAGCCCTTCGGCCGTCGCGCATGCGACCAGCGCCGTGAGCGTGCGCACCGGCATGTAGATCGCGGTCGTCGTCGCCGGATCGGCGAGAGCGTGCCAATCGAAGTCCGCCGGCAGCGCGCCGTCATGGGCGTGGCCGGTGACGTATTGCAGCCGGCGCGCATGGGCGCGGTCGGTTAAGGGAATGCCGAGCCGGCTCGCCGCGCCCTGCGCCGCGGTAATACCCGGCACGACATCGACCGGAATCGCTGCGGCCTCACAGGCCGCGATCTCCTCGGCGGCACGGCCGAAGATCAGCGGGTCGCCGCCCTTCAGGCGCACCACGCGCTTGCCCTGCTTGGCGAGCGAGACCATCAGCGCGTTGATGTCGTCCTGCTTGCATGACGGGCCAAAGCCGGTCTTGCCGACCAGCATCTTGCGCGCCTCGCGGCGGGCGAAGTCGAGCACGTCGCGCGAGACCAGATCGTCGAACAGGATGACGTCGGCCGACTGCAGCGCGCGCACCGCGCGCAGCGTCAGCAATTCCGGATCGCCGGGGCCGGCGCCGACCAGCGTGACCGAGCCGTTCTCGACGGCAGCGCCCAGCCCCTGCACCTCGGCGACGAAGCGGTCGAAATCGCTCTGCGCCGGCTCGCTGCCGGGATTCTTGATCGCGTGCGCGGTGAACAGTTGCCAGAACTTGCGGCGGCCGGCGAACGGCAGGCCGGTCGCCTTCACCGCCGCGCGCCAGCGCGCCGCGGCGGCGGCCCAGGCGGCAAAGCCCTTGGGCAGGAGCGCTTCGAGCTTGGCGCGGATCGCCTGCGCGAACACCGGCGCCGCACCGTCGGTGGAAATGCCGATCACCAGCGGCGAGCGATTGACGATGGCGCCGAAGGCGAAGTCGCAGAAGGCCGGCTTGTCGATGACGTTGACTGGCACGCCCGCGGCGCGTGCGGCGGCAGCAAAAACCGCGGCACGCTGATCGTCATCGAAAGCGCCGATGGCGACCGCGGCGCCCGTTAGGTCGTCCGCCGTCCAGCCGCGCCGATGGATCGTTATCCCGCCGCGCGGCGGGTCGCTGGCGATGAGCAAGAGCTCGTCGGACGGCGTCGCCGCAAAGACATCGACGCGCGCGCCGGCGGCCGAGAGCAACTCGGCCTTCCAGGCGGCCGCAGCGCTGCCGCCGGCGATGACCGCGCGCTTGCCTTCGAGAGCGAGGAACACCGGCAGGCGCGCCAGCGGCTCCATTTTCTCTGAACGCGTCTCGGACGGCGTGCGTACGATGTCCACGGCTTGTTCCTTTTTAGTTGCGCATGGCCTTATCCGAAAACCGGCATCCACTTTTCGGGACCATCCGCCTAATAAACATCCGCCTGATAGCGGTCGTTCTTCTTCAACTCAGCAACATATCGCGCGGCGTCTTCCGCTGAACGCTTGCCATGTTCGGCGACGACGTCGACCAGCGCGCGTTCCACGTCCTTCGCCATGCGCAGGGCATCGCCGCAGACATAGATGTGCGCGCCGCGGCTGATCCAGTCCCAGAGATCGCGGCCGTCGTCGCGCATGCGGTGCTGCACGTATATTTTTTCCTTGCCGTCGCGCGACCAGGCGAGCGTCAGCCGCGTGAGATGGCCGCTCTTGCGCATCGCCTTGAGCTCGTCCTCGTAGAAGAAATCGTAGTCGCTGCGCTGGTGGCCGAAATAAAGCCAGTTGGGACCCGGCGCGTTGATCGCTTGGCGCTCCTGCAGGAAGGCGCGGAACGGCGCAAGGCCGGTGCCGGGCCCCACCATGATGATTGGCTTATTCGGATCGGCCGGCAGCGCGAAATGCTGCGCCTTCTGCACATAGACCTTAATCTTGTCCCCGGGTTTGACGCGACTAGCCAGGAACGTGGAGGCGACGCCGAGCCGCGTGCGCATCTCCACCTGGTAGCGCACGGCATCGACGGTGAGCGAGACGCGGCCGGGATTGCATTTGAGCGACGAGGAGATCGAATAGACCCGCGGCTGCAAGGGGTCGAGCGCCTCGATGAAGGCCTCCGGATCGGGCCTTATGCCGGGGAACTTCTGCAAGGCCGCCAGCACGTCAAGCGTCGCGGCATCGCCATCCGGGTCCTGGCCGTCGGCCAGTGCCTTGGCCTTCTGTTTCCGGTCACCGCCGGTGAGATAGGAAATGAACTGGAACAGCATGTCCGGCGCCGGCGACAGCGAGACGCCGTCGATGAGCACCTCGCGCAGCGTGCGCCCACCGATGGGAAAATCCGCCGGCGCCTCGAGCGCGGCGATCACCGCGTCGACCAGCACGGCGTCGTTCATGGGATAGATGCCGAAACTGTCGCCAACCACGTAATCGAGCCCGCTGTCGGCGAGATCGAATTCGATGTGCCAGGTCTCCTTTGCCGAGCCTTCTTTGTTGAGACGACGGCGCGACACGAACGTGGCAATGGCTGGGTTGTCACGCGAACGGCCGCGCGCTGAAACAGCAGGCGCCGGCGCGGTCTCCGCCGGTCCAGCGGGCTGCGGCACACCAAGCTCGGCATAGAGATTTTTGAGCATGCGGGCGGTGTCTTTGCCGCCCGGCACGCAGAGATTCAGCCGCAGCTCCTTCTTGGTGAATAAGGCGTCGGCGTAGTCCTTGCAGTTATAGCCGCACTGGCTGCAATCCTGCTGCGCCATCGCCGCCATCATGCGGAGCGGCAGCGGCTTGCCCTCGGCGAGCTTCATGCGGTCCGGCAGCGGCATGGCCGGATCGTGCCAAGGCGCGCCGTCGTCCTCCGCGGCCGCCAGCACGACGTCGGGCAATAGCTTCGCCGCCTCGGCGTTCGACAGAGGCGTCACGCTCTCGTCGAGCGAGATCATGCCGGCGAAAAGGCCGTTGAGCCAGGTACGCTGCTCCGGCGTGAACGGCGCCGACTCCGGGATCAGCGACGGGATCGGCGGGCGCGGCGTGATGCTCATTCGGCCGCCTCCAATTCGACCATCGACTTGAGCGCGTCGATCTCGTGGCGGCGGGCGAAGCCGATGAAGCTCTCCTGCGGGGATTCGCGGTGCAGCAGATAGGTCTTGAGCACGCGCTCGATCGTTTTCGGCGCGTCCTCAGCCTTGACGTCGCGATAAAGCTCGCGACCGAGCGCCGCGTAAGGGCCGAAGCCGCCGCCGATCAGGATGTGATAGCCTTCGATCGGATCGGCATCCTCGTTCTCCTTCACCTTGCAAGAGAGTAAGCCGATTTCGGACACGAAATGCTGCGCGCAGGAATGATGGCAGCCGGTGAGATGGATATTGACCGGCGTGTCAAGCGCCAGCCGCGTCTCGCACCAGGCGGCGATTTCCTCGGCGTGGCGCTTGGTGTCGGAGGCGGCGAATTTGCAGCCGGTGTTGCCGGTGCAGGCGACGAGGCCGGCGCGGATCGCGTTCGTCTCGATGGCGAGGCCGAGCGCTTCGATTTTCGCCTTCGCCTCGTCCAACTTGGCGGTGGGCGCGCCGGAGATCAGCAGGTTCTGCCACACGGTGAGGCGGATATCGCCGTCACCCACCTCGCGCGCAACGTCGGCGAGGCCTTTCATCTGCGCGACGGTCATGCGGCCGACCGGCACGACCACGCCGATCCAGCTGAGCCCCTCCTGCTTCTGCGCATGAATGCCGAGATGCGCGGTGCGTGAGAAAGGCGGGCGCGGCTCAAGCGCGCCGGGCACGGCGCGGTCGAGCTTGCGGCCGAGCTTCTCCTCCATCAGGCTGAGGAATTTCTCCACGCCCATCTTGTCGAGCACGTATTTGAGCCGCGCCTTGGTGCGGTCGGTGCGGTCGCCGGTGTCGATGAACACGCGCACCACCGCGTCGGCCACCATGGTGGCGTCGGCAGGCTTGACCAGCACGCCGGTGTCGCCGGCGAAGCTGTGGTGGCCGGTGAGCCCGCCGAGGCAGAGCCGGAACCAGACTCCCGGCTCGAGGCCGAAGCCCTCTTTCACCTGCACCGCCTGGAAGCCGATGTCGTTGGTATCCTCGAGCACCGGAATGATGCCGGCGCCGTCGAAGCCGACATTGAACTTGCGCGGCAAGCCGTAGAGCGAGCGGTCGTTGAGGATGTGGAAGTGCCATTCGCGCGCGTAAGGGCGCGTGTCGATCAATTCCTGCGGGTCGATGCCGGCGGTCGGCGTGCCGGTGACGTTGCGGATGTTGTCGGCGCCGGAGCCGCGCGAGCACAGGCCGAGGTCCTGGATCGCCTCGATCATGGTAACGGCATTCTTCGCCTCGATCTCGCGCACCTGCAGATTGGCGCGGGTGGTCACATGCGCGTAGCCACCGCCATAGCGCTCGGCCAAGTCAGCGACGCCGGCAAACTGCGCCGCCTTGAGGATACCGTTGGGGATACGCAGCCGGCACATGAACGAGTTCTGGTTCGGCGCCACGTAGAACAGTCCGAAGAACCGCCAACGGAAATTATCTGGCGGCTTCGGGTAGACGTTCTTCGCGGCGTGCTCCTTCAGCCGTTCGTAGGTATCGAACGGATGCTGTTCGCGCTTGAACTTCTCCGGATCGGACAGCTTGCCGCCGGCCTCGAGCACGCGATCCTGCGCCTTGAGCGCGGCGGCGTCGGGGCCGACCGGCTCGGGCGCTGGCGCGGCCGCCGCTCCAGTCAGAGCGGCAGCCGAGCCGGCGAGTCCTTTCGCCGTCCGCGCGATCTGCAAACCGGCGGCAAAGCCCTCCAGGTAGCGCTTCTGTTCGGGCTCGAAATCGCCGGTCGCCGCCTCCGCCGGCTTCAGGGCGGCTTCCGTCGTCATTCTGCCGGGACCTGCGACGGCATCGTCAGCGGCGCCGGAGCGGTCCGCGGCCTGTGCGTAATATAGATCGCAAGGCCGGTGAAGATGAAGCCGCCGACCAGATTGCCGAGCGTGACCGGAATTTGATTCCACAGCCACCAATCGGCGACGGTGATCTTGGCACCCATCATCATGCCGGTCGGGATGATGAACATGTTCACCACCGAGTGCTCGAAGCCCTGGGCGAAAAAAATGAACACCGGCATGTAGGCGCAGGCGATCTTGCCGATGGTCGAATTGGTGGTCATCGCCGCGACGATGGCGAGGCAGACCATCCAGTTGCACAGGATCGCCTTGACGAAGACGGTGATCATACCGGCGTGGCCGATGGCCGCGTAGGCGACGGTCTTGGCCTCCGAGATCGCGATGATCTTGGCGGCGACGCCGGCCGGCGCCGCGGTACCGAAATTGGTCAGCGTGATCGCCAGCAACGCGCCATAGGCGATGCTGCCGATCAGATTGCCGAGGAAGATCCAGCCGAAATTGGCGAGCAGGCTCGGCGCGCTGGCATCGCGCTCGACCCAGGGCAGCGGCACCAGGCCGAAGGCGCCAGTCACGAGGTCGAGGCCGAGCAACACGATCAGAATGAGCCCCACGGGAAAGATCAGCGCCCCGACCAGCGGCTGGCCGGTTTGCACCGTGCCGGTAATCGCCAGGCTGGTCGCCGCGGCCAGGATACCGCCGGCGAGCGCGCCGCGGATCACTAGGTCGAGCGGCGACAGACAGAGCTTGCGCCGGCCGGTTTCGACCATCGCGCTGGCGACGTCGACGGGTTTCACATAGTCCATGTCTCGACTCCCTGATTTGGCGGTCGCCGAGATCGGTGCGCAACAGAATCCGGCCGGCCGCAGTTCTATTCATGCTGCAAAGCAGCAAGGACTGTGCCAGCGTCGAACGCCTTGGAATATCGATGGAATCTTTACGGAATAGAACTCGGCAGCAGGATTTGCCTGGCAAAGCAGCAAAGCCGGTTGAAAAACTGTGCAGCGAATCGCCGAGGTGCCGCACGGCGGTCAACGGCCCGCGCGGCCGGCCTGCCCGCCCACATGGGCGTGGAAGTCGCGGCCATTGCCGGTCGCGGCGACAAAGCCGGCGCGGATAGTGAAGTCGCCGAAGCGTTCGCCTTTCTCCCGCTCGGCGGCATAGGCCGCAAACACCGGATCGAGCGTGGCGATAACGCCGGCGTGATCGAGGTCCTCGGCATAGAGCTTGTTCAGGCGCGAGCCGTCGTAGGCGGCGCCGAGATAGAGGTTGTAGCGGCCGGGCCCTTTGCCGACCAAGCCAATTTCCGCAAGGTATGGCCGCGCGCAACCGTTCGGGCAGCCGGTCATGCGGATGACGATGTCGTCGGCGGACAGCCTGTGGGCGGCGAGCCGCTCGTCGAGCGCCGTCATGAGCTCCGGCAGATAACGTTCGCTCTCGGCGAGGGCGAGGCCGCAGGTCGGCAGCGCGACGCAAGCCATGGAATTGCGCCGCAACCCTGACCAGGGCGCCAGTAGCCTCGCCTCATTCGCCAGCCAGTGAATCTCGGTGCGCCGCTCGGGCGGGATATTGGCGACGATTAGGTTTTGGTTCGGCGTGATGCGGAATTCGCCGTCGTGATTTTGCGCGATCTGGCGCAATACAGACATTTGCTTGGCGGCGGCGCTGTCGCGCAGCCGGCCATTTTGCACGAACAGCGTGAGATGGCTGCGGCCGCCTGCGCCGTCGCTCCAGCCGTAGCGGTCGCCGGTCGAGGTGAAGGCGAACGGCTTGCCCGGCTCCAGCAATATGCCCGAACGGCGCACCACTTCGGCGCGGAAGAAATCAAATCCGCGGTCCTCGATGGTGTATTTCAAACGCGCGTGCTTGCGGTTCACGCGGTCGCCCCAGTCGCGCTGCACCGTGACCACGGCTTCGGCGATCTTCACTGCATTCTCGGTCGTGCAGAATCCCATCACGTCCGCGGTGCGCGGATAGGTATCCTCCTCGCCGTGTGTCATGCCCATGCCGCCGCCGACGGTGACGTTCCAGCCGGCGACATTGCCCTTGCCGTCGAGGATGGCGATGTAGCCGAGGTCGTGGGCGAACACGTCGACGTCGTTCGACGGCGGCACCGCCACCGCAACCTTGAATTTGCGCGGCAGGTAAGTCTTGCCGTAGATCGGCTCGACCACCTCCTCTTCGCCGCCGACAATCTTTTCGCCGTCGAGCCAGATCTCGCGATAGGCCGGGGTACGCGGCAACAGATGCTCGGAGACGGCACGAGCGAGATCGAGCGCCTCGGCGTGCGCCTTCGACTGCTCCGATAACACGTTGCACATCACATTGCGGTTGATGTCGCCGCAGGCTGCGATCGAATTGAGCAGCACGGCGTCGATCTCTTTCAGCGTCGCCTTCAGGTTCGACTTGATGACGCCGTGCAGTTGCACCGTCTGCCGCGTGGTCAGCCGCATGGTGCCGCTGCCGTAATCGCGCGCCACCTGATCAAGCGCGAGCCACTGCTTCGGCGCGAGGACGCCGCCGGGAATACGCACGCGGATCATGAAGGCGAACGCCTTTTCCATTTTCTTGCGGGTGCGCTCGGGCCTGAGATCTCGATCATCCTGCAGATACATGCCGTGGAATTTGACCAGCTGCTGGTCGTCCTCGACGATGGCGCCGGTGATTTCCTCCTTCAGCCCTTCCGCGAGCGTCCCGCGCAGGTAATCGCTCGCTTCCTTGATGCGCTCGTTGCGGGAAACTTCGTCGGTCATTGGCTTTCCAGTCGAGGCAGGATCAGTAGGTATCCTGCAGGTAGCGCCTGTCGCGCTCCAGGGTCGCCACAGCCTGCTCGGCGGCGTCCGCGGACATTGCCTTTACGTCGGCATAGGCGCGCACCAGCGTCGCGCGCACGTCTTTCGCCATGGCCTTGGCGTCGCCGCAGACATAAAAGTTCGCGCCGCCGTCGAGCCATTCGATCAGATCGTGGCGCTTTTCCCACATCTTGTCCTGCACGTAGACCTTCTTCGGCGTGTCGCGCGAGAAGGCGACATCCATGCGGGTGAGCGCGCCGTCGTTCAGCGCCTCCTGCCAGTCGAGCTGGTAAAGGAAATCGTGAGTGAACTGGCGGTCGCCGAAGAACAGCCAGCTGCGGCCCTTGGCGGCGGTGGCGCGGCGCTCCTGCATGAAGGCGCGGAACGGCGCGACGCCGGTGCCCGGGCCGACCATGACGATGTCCTTGTCGGATGCCGGCAAGGCGAAATGCTTATTGGGCTTGAGCTTGACGCGGACGCGGTCGCCGCGCTTGAGCCGCTCGGCGACGTAATTCGAAGCAACGCCCTTGCGCGCGCGGCCATGGCTGGCGTAGCGCACGGCGGAAATCAACAGATGCGCCTCGTCGCCAACCTCGCGGCGCGACGAGGCGATCGAATAGGCGCGCGGCGCCAGCGGCCGCGTCAGTGCACGCAGATGCTCGGCGGTCAACGCGATGGGGTACGTGGCGATCAGATCGATGAGCTGGCGCCCGGCGATCCACTTCTTTGCATGGCCGTCCGCGATCAACGCCTTGACGTATTGGTGGCCGGTCTGCGTGGCGTAGGTTTCGACTGTCTTGAGCGACAGCGTGGTCACGTCGCGCGATTTGATCAGTTCGCTGCGCAAAGCCTCGTCGCCGGCAAGGCCGGCGAGCTTCAGCAGTTCGTCAACATAAGCCGGATTGTTCTCGGCGTAGAGATCGAGCGAGTCGCCCGGCTCATAGGCCGGCGCCGTGCCGTCGAAGGTGAGCGCGAGATGGATGGTTTCCTTGTCCGAGCGCGAAGAATTCAGATTGATGTACTCGCTGATTTCGGCCTCGACGATGTCGGTGTTCGGCGAGGCGGCCGGCTTGCCGAAATCGACCGCGATGACGCGGCCACGATCGGCGTCGGGCGGCGTGAGAGCTTTGAGCGCGTCGCCGATCCACGTCGAGGAGGGCGCAGAAAAATCGAGATCGCAATCGATGCGATCGACCACGCGTTTGCCGCCGAGCGCGGCGAGGCGTTCGTCGATCTTTTTGCCGATCGCGCAGAATTCCGCGTAAGCCGTGTCGCCGAGCGCCAGCACGCCGAATTCGACGCCGTCGAGGCGCGGCGCACCCTCGCCCATCAACTCATTATAGGCGCGCACCGCGCGCGCCGGCGGCTCGCCCTCGCCCCAGGTCGCGGCGATGAACACCAGCCGTTTCGCATTCGTGAGCGCAGCGAGATCGAGATCGGCCATGTCGATGACGGCCGGCTTCAGTCCGTTCTTGCGCGCGGCCTTGGCGAAATCGCTGGCGAGCTTCTCGCAATTGCCGGACTCGCTGGCGTAGACGATAGTAATTGGTTCGGCCGGGCGCGTCGGAGCGGCCGGCTGCGCCTGCCCGGTGACCGACTCGACGCCGGCGAGGAAACCGGCAAGCCAAGCGCGTTGGATCGCGTTCGCCGGGCCGACCACGCGATTGAGCAGGTCGATCTCCTCCTCGGCGAAGGGCGCGGTCTTCGGGATGGTGGCGAGGCCTGACATTTGGCGGCCTCACCAGAACAAGCGCGGCAGGATGCCGAGCAGCACCAAGGCCAGCAGCGCCGTGGCGACCGCGATAAGCCAGTCCTCCGGCGCCGTTGGCGCCAGGACGCGTCGCTCGTCTTGGGGGAAATCGGTCACCGCTGCAGGCTCCTTCGACAGGAGCCCTTAAATAGAAGCTTATTCTGCGCAATCGCAATAAGTGACGGAAAATAAGAAGATATTTGCTTTTTCCGGCCGCCGCGTCGGCAACATTTTGCTTTGCCGTGAGCTATGCGGAGAACGCCGCTGCTGCCCGTTTTCGCAGAAAATGGGCGGCAACTTAGCTGTGGAGCCCCGGGCGCGAGAGGCCCGCCGCGCGCGCCGCCCGGATAAAGTCGCCGCGCACATGATCACCACCGCCTACCGTAACCGCCTCCGCGCGCTGCTATCGCCCGCCGAACATCGGGTCTTCGCGCGCCTGAGGACGCCGCAGATCGTCCAAACCTTTATCGACAGACTGCCGCCGAATTACGAGCTCGACGGCGACAC
The DNA here is from genome assembly GCA_035501975.1 of Pseudolabrys sp. GTDB lineage: Bacteria > Pseudomonadota > Alphaproteobacteria > Rhizobiales > Xanthobacteraceae > Pseudolabrys. The sequence continues at coordinate 11,476 of DATJVE010000093.1, read as the reverse complement.
CACCATGTCGCCGCGCCGCGTGCTGAAGGCGCGCACCGCGCATTGCTCGGAGGCGGCGATCCTCGCCGTCGCCGCCTTCATCTATCACGGCAAGCCGGCTTGGCTGATGGATATCCAGGCCCTGCCGAGCGACCAGGATCACGTGGTGACGCTATTCCAGGAGCGGGGCCTATGGGGTGCGATCAGCAAGACCAACCATGCGGTGCTGCGCTGGCGCGATCCGATCTATGTGAGCGCGCGCGAGGTGGCGATGAGCTACGCGCACGAGTACTGCCTACCGGGCGGCAAGAAATCGATGCTGGCCTTTTCCCGGCCGTTCTCGCTCACACGCTACGCGCCGCAGCGCTGGGTCACCGCGACCGACGAACTCGACTGGCTGCTCGAGGCGCTCGACGAGTCGCCGCATCTGCCGGTAGCGCCGCGGCACGCGCTGCGCAAACGACGGCGCATGAGCCGTGTCGAACTCAAATCGCAGGATGTCACCGAATGGCCGGTGCCGCCGAAACATCGGATCCCGCCGACGAAGTAATGCTATGATTTGAGAAAGAACCGGGGACTTCACGCGTGGCAGTGTTCACCTTCCGCAGGCAATTGACCGTCGAATGGGGCCAATGCGATCCCGCCGGCATCGTGTTCAACGCCCGTTTTTTCGAGATGTTCGACATCAGCACCTGGATGCTGTTCGAGGCCGCGCTCGGCGTCACCGCGCATGAATTGGCGGAGACCTTCGACATCATCGGCATTCCGTTGGTCGATGCCCGCGCCAATTTCCTGAAACCCGCGAAATTCGGCGACGTGGTGGAGATCGCCTCGCGCGTGAGCGAGTTCCGCCGCTCCAGCTTCGACGTCGAACACCGGCTCACCGTCGGCGGCGAATTGGCGGTGGACGGCAGCGAGACCCGCGTCTGGGCGACGCGTGACAAGGCCAATCTCGACAAGATTCACGCCGTCGCGATTCCAGCCGATGTCGTCGCCCGCTTTGGCTAGGGCAATCGTCCCAGCCATTCCCGATATTGGGTCTGGAGGGCTCAAGCGCGCTGGTGTGTCGTCATGACATAACCAGACAAAGCGCGAATCGCGGGCAACACGCGCTGACCAGGGACGAAACAGTTTGACCCGGCTTCTGGAGTTCACGCTCAACGGGCGTGACCGCGCCGATGCGGTCGCCGACAACATCCTGCTGCTCGATTTCCTGCGCGAGAAGATCGGCCTGACTGGCACCAAGACCGGCTGCGACGGCGGCGAATGCGGCGCCTGCACGGTGCTGATCGACGACAAGCCGACGCTGTCCTGCCTCACGCTGGCGGTGACGGTCGCCGGCAAGCGCGTCGATACCATCGAGTCGCTCGGCCACGACGGACAACTCTCGGCGGTGCAGCGCGGCTTCCACGAGAAGCTCGGCTCGCAATGCGGCTATTGCACGCCCGGCTTCATCATGGCCTCGGCGGGCCTGCTGCGGAAAAATCCCAATCCGAGCGACGACGAAATTCTCGAGGCGCTCGGCAGCAACATCTGCCGCTGCACCGGCTACGTGAAGATCATCGAGGCGGTGAAGTACGCCGCCGCGCTCGGCGCGCAGGGAGTGAGCCCGTGAACAAGCCCATGCCGGCGCACAATATCGGCGGCTATGTGCCGATGATCGACGGGCCGGAGAAGGTGTCCGGCCGCGCCAAATACACCGCCGACGTTATCCAGCCGGGGCAATTGGCCGGGCGCATCTATCGCAGTCCTTACTCGCACGCTGAGATTGTCAGCGTCGACGTGTCGGAAGCGGCGAAGCTCCCCGGGGTGATGGCCATCGTCACCGGCGCCGATTGCGACCGGGGCTTCGGCGTATTGCCGATCGCACGCACCGAATATCCGCTGGCGCGCGACAGAGTGCGCTATCGCGGCGAGCCGGTGGCGGCGGTCGCCGCGGTCGACGACGCCACCGCACGCGAAGCGTTGCGTCGCATCAAGCTCACGGTGCGCGAGTTGCCGGCCTATTTCACGTCGAAAGACGCGCTGGCACCGGGCGCCGCGCAATTGCACGAGAAGAAGCCCGGCAACATCGAACGCGACGTGTTGTTCGAATTGGGCTCGACCGAACAAGGCTTCGCCGAGGCCGACCTGGTGCGCGAGGGCACCTACAATTGCGCCGAGGTCTGCCAGAACCAGATGGAGATGCACGCGGCGGTCGCTGAATACGACGCGCTGCGCGAACGCATGACGGTGCACGCCTCGACGCAAGTGCCCTACTACGTGCACCTGATGCTGGCGCAGATCCTCGGCATGGACATGTCGCGCATCCGCGTGATCAAGCCGCATGTCGGCGGCGGCTTCGGCTGCCGCACCGAAACGCTCAATATCGAGCTGATCGCTGCGCTGCTCGCGCGCAAATGCAACGGCACCGTGCGCATCGTCACCAACCGCGAGGAAACCTTCATCACTCATCGCGGCCGGCCGGAGACCGATATCAAACTCAAAATCGGCATGCGCAAGGACGGCCGCATCACCGCGGTCGAATGCGACTGCGACCAGCGCGGCGGCGCCCATTCCGGCTACGGCGTGGTCACGATTCTGTATGCCGGGTCGATGCTCTACGCCATCTACGACCTGCACAACGTCAAATATGTCGGCCGCCGCGTTCTCACGAACACGCCACCCTGCGGCGCCTTCCGCGGCCACGGCACGGTCGATATCCGTTTCGCCTTCGAGAGCCTGGTCGATCAGATGGCGGTAGAACTGGGGCTCGATCCGTTTGCAGTGCGGCGCGCCAACCTCTTGAGCGCGCCGACCTTCACCGACAACGACCTGATGGTGAATTCCTACGGTCTCCCGGAGTGTCTCGACTGGGTCGAGCGCGAAAGCGGATGGACGAAGCGTAAAGGGCAAATGCCAAAGGGTAAAGGCCTTGGCATGGCCTGCTCGCATTACATCTCCGGCGCTTCCAAGCCGGTGAACTGGACCGGCGAGCCGCATGCCACCGTCAAGATCAAGCTCGATTTCGACGGCTCGATCGTGGTGCTCTCGGGCGCCGCCGATATCGGCCAGGGTTCGACCACCATTCTCGCGCAGACCGTCGCCGAGGTGCTCGGCCTCGACCTCGCGCGCGTGCGCGTCGTCACCGGCGACAGCGAGGTGGTGCCCAAGGACAACGGCTCCTATTCGTCGCGCGTCACCTTCATGGTCGGCAATGCCGCGCTCGACGCCGCGCGCAATCTTAAAAGCGTGCTGGTGAACGCCGCCGCGCGCAAGCTGGAGGCGCGACCCGAGGACATCGAATGTCTCGGCGAGGTCTATCGCGCAGGCAGACAGGACAAGGGCGCAACCTTCGACGAGGTGGTGACCGAGGCGCTGAAGGACTCAGGCACCATCACGGTCACCGGCAATTACTCGACCATCCCGGAATCGCACGGCGGCAAGAAATATCGCGGTGCCGCGATCGGCGGCACCATGGGCTACAGCTACTCCGCGCAAGTGGTCGAAGTGACGGTCGACGAGGACACCGGCGTGGTCACCGTCGACAAGGTCTGGGTCGCGCATGACTGCGGCAAGGCGCTCAATCGCTTGACGGTCGAAGGCCAGGTGCAGGGCTCGGTGTGGATGGGCACGGGCCAGGCGATGAGCGAGGAAGCGGCCTACCACGACGGCCTGATGCTCACCGCCAACATGCTCGACTACCGAGTGCCGACCATCCAGGACTCGCCGCCGATCGAAGTCGGCATCGTCGAGAGCAACGATCCGCACGGGCCGTTCGGCGCCAAGGAGGCGGGCGAAGGTTCGCTCGCCGCTTTCCTGCCGGCGCTGACCAATGCGATCGCCGACGCGATCGGCATCCGCTTCAACGATCTGCCGGTGACGCCCGACCGCGTGTTCGAGGCGATTGAGAAGCGGCGGCGTAAAGGCGGGAGTACCTGATGGACGCCCTGCCCGACTTCCGCGTGCTCAGTCCGGTGACGCTCGACGGAGCGCTTGCCGCGCGCGCCCAATATCCCGACTCAAAGCCGCTCGGCGGCGGCACCGATCTGGTCGTCAACATCCGCCGCGGCATCGTCGCGCCGCCGGTGCTGATCGACATGAACGGCGTGGCGGAGCTATGCGCGATTCATGCGGACGCGAATTCACTGGAGATCGGCGCCTCGGTGCGCCTGAGCGAGGTCGCCGCGCATCCGGCCATCATCGCGCATTACCCGGTGCTGGCGCAGGCGGCGGCGCACATCGCCGGGCCAACCCAACGCAATATGGGCACCATCGGCGGCAATCTCTGCCTCGACACCCGCTGCATCTTCTACAATCAGAGCGAATGGTGGCGCGACGCGAACAATCATTGCCTGAAGACCACCGGCAGCATGTGCCATGTGGCGCCGAAGAGCCGCGGCGTCTGTTTCGCCACCTTCGCCGGCGATCTCGCGCCCGCGCTGCTGACGCTCAATGCCGAGGTCGATATCGCCGGGCCGATGGGCAAGCGCACGATTCCGCTCAACAAACTCTATATCGGCTTCGCGCGGCAGGACGCGCCGGTGAGCGAGACGCAAGGCGACGGCAAATATTATCTCTCGCTGCGCCCAGGCGAGATCGTCACCGCGGTGCGGGCGAAGAATTCCTCCGGTCTGCGCTCGGGCTACGACAAGATCCGCATCCGCCGCTCGATCGAATATCCGGTCGCCGGCGTGGCGGTGGCGCTCAAGCGCGTCGGCGACACGCTCGCTGAGTTGCGCATCGCTTTCACTGGCACCAATCCGCGGCCGGTGCTGCTCGATGGCACCGACACTCTCTGCGGTGGCCCGCTCGACTCCCGCGTGTTCAAGGGCCTCGACGCGCTGGTGCGCGACCAGATCATGCCAATGAAGACGACCTTCACGCCCGGCCACTACCGGCGGCGCGTGGCCGGCGTGCTGGCACGGCGGCTGCTGACGCGACTATTCGAAAGTTGAGCGTGGGGGCCAGTGTGGACGACTACTCCGAACGCAGGCCCTACAACGCCGTTTCTGATTTCGTCGATGCCAATGCGGCGCGCGGGCTTGGCGAAAAAATTGCGTTCATCGATCCCGAGCGGTCGCTGACTTACGGCGAGTTGCAGTTGGGCTCGATCCACTTCGCCCATGCGCTGCAGGCGCTCGGCATTCGCCAGGAGGAACGTGTCGCGCTGCTGTTGCACGACACTGTCGACTATCCGGTTGCGTTTTGGGGCACGATCCGCGCCGGCAATGTCGCGCTCCCGCTCAACACGTTCCTCAGCGTCGCACAATACGCCTATATTCTCGCCGACAGCCGCGTCAGCGCGCTGGTCGCCGCCGCGCCGCTGGCGCGAGCGCTCGTGCCGATCATCGGGCGGCTACCTTACTTGAGGACGGTGATCCTGGTCGGCGCCGCGGAAGGCGACAAGGCAACGTTCCCCGGCCGTGAGGTGCATCTATTCGAGGATGTTCTCGCAGCGGGAGATGCAACGCCGTTCACAGCCCACACCGTGTCGGACGAAGTTGCCTTCTGGCTCTACACCTCCGGTTCGACCGGCGATCCGAAAGGCGTCAAGCACGTCCATTCCAATCTGATGGCGACGGCGCGGCTGTTTGGTCAGGGCGTCCTCGGCATCAACGAGACCGATGTCGTGCATTCGGCGGCGAAATTGTTCTTCGCCTACGGCCTCGGCAATGCCATGACCTTTCCATTGTCGGTCGGCGCCACCGCAGTGTTTTGGCCGCAACGGCCGACCCCGGACGGCGTGCTTGCGATCCTGCGGCAGCATCGCCCGAGCATTTTCTACGGCGTGCCGTCGCTCTACACCGCGCTGCTGGCGCATCCGGAGATCGGCAAGCGCATGGGCTCCGACCGGCTGCGGCTCTGCGTTTCGGCCGGCGAGGCGCTGCCCGCGCATATCGGCGAACGCTGGCGCGACGTGGTCGGCGTCGACGTGCTCGACGGCATCGGCTCGACCGAATTACTGCAGACCTTCCTCAGCAATCGACCCGGCGACATCCGCTACGGTTCGACCGGCAAACCGGTGCCCGGCTACGAGACGCGGATCGTCGACGAGAACAGCCGCGAACTTCCGGCCAACGAGATCGGCGAACTAATCGTGCGCGGACCATCGGCGGCCGAAGGCTACTGGAACCAGCGCGCGAAGAATCGGCGCACCTTCTGTGGCGAGTGGGTCCATACTGGCGACAAGTTCCGCCGCGACGCCGACGGCTATTACTATTACTGCGGCCGCACCGACGACATGTTCAAGGTCTCCGGCATGTGGGTGTCGCCGTTCGACGTCGAGGCAGCTCTGACATCGCACGAAGCGGTGCTGGAAGCCGCCGTCATCGGCAAAGAGGACGCCGACGGACTGATCAAGCCGAAGGCCTTCATCGTGCTCAAGAATGGCTACGTCGCCGATGAAACCCTGCTGGAAATGCTGAAGCTGCACGTCAAGGAGACGGCGGGCGCATGGAAATATCCGCGCTGGATCGACGTGCGTACCGACCTGCCGCACACCGCGACGGGCAAGATCCAGCGCTTCAAGCTGCGCGACGAAGATATGCGAACGGCGCCAAGCGACTAAGCGTCGGCGATCTTCACGTATTCGAAATCGCCCGGCTTGTTGTCGATGCCGACACGCGGCGGCGCGATCCAGCTGGCGAACTTGGCCGGCTCGAACTGCGGCTGCATCAGCCCCTCGATGAATTCGCGGTCGCTGTCCGACGGCAGGAATTCGCCGCGGCGCTTCTCCCATTCCGCCTCGCTCAGCAGATTGCCGTTGACGTCCGCCTTGATCGAGGCGAACTCGCCGATGTGGCGGTGGAAGGCGACGTGCGGCAGCTTGATCTCGAACGGGATGCCGTATTCGGCGATCACCTTGTTCCAGCGGCCGACGCCGATATTGGCGTCAACGACATAATCGTCGCGCAACCGCATGTTGAGCGCAGAGAGAGCCGGAGTGTCCGCGTTCTGAATCTTGCCGTCGATCAGCCGCAGCACCGGATAGGTGGCGCCCTCCAACTGATGATCGTCCTTGAGCCGGTCCTCGCGATAGCGGCCTTTCAGGCCGGCGTGGAAGGCGTTTGCCGCGTTGGTCGAGATTTCGTTGCCGAACAGATCGAGCGTCAGCGAGAAATGCATGTTCGCCTTCTTCTGGATGGTCGGCAGATCGATGACGCCGAGCTTGCGCACCGCCTCGATATTGTTGGGATCGGTGATGCCCGCTTCTTTCATCGCCTCGCAGGTCCGTTGCACGACGCGGGTGACGCCGGTTTCGCCGACGAACATGTGGTGGGCTTCCTCGGTCAACATGAAGCGGCAGGTGCGCGACAGCGGATCGAAGCCGGATTGCGCCAGCGCCTCAAGCTGCATCTTGCCGTCGCGGTCGGTGAAGTAGGTGAACATGAAAAACGACAGCCAGTCCGGTGTCTTCTCGTTGAAGGCGCCGAGCATGCGCGGCGTGTCGGCATGGCCGGAGCGGCGCTGCAAGAGCGCCTCGGCCTCTTCGCGGCCGTCGGCGCCGAAATATTTCTGCAGCAGATAGACCATGGCCCAGAGGTGGCGGCCTTCCTCGACGTTGACCTGGAACAGGTTGCGCAGGTCGTAGAGCGAGGGCGCGGTCTTGCCGAGATGGCGTTGCTGCTCGACCGAGGCCGGTTCGGTATCGCCCTGGATCACGATCAGGCGGCGCAGCATGGCGCGGTATTCGCCCGGCACCTCCTGCCAGGCGTCTTCGCCTTTGTGCACCCCGAACGGAATCTTGCGACCCTCGTGCTGCGGCGCTAGCAGCACGCCCCAGCGATATTCCGGCATGCGCACGTAATCGAACTTGGCCCAGCCTTTGGGATCGACGCTGACCGCGGTGCGCAGATAAACTAGCGATTCCTGGAAGCCTTCCGGCCCCATTTCCTTCCACCAGTCGATGTAACCGGGGTGCCATTTCTCCAGCGCGCGCTTGACGCGCGGGTCCTGGCCTAGCCCGACATTGTTGGGGATCAAGCCGTCGTAGTCGACCTGTGCGATGTTCATGGTCACACCCTTTCCTTATTAAACGTCGGCGACACGCCCGAGCCGTAGAGCTTGAGCGCGCCCTGTTCGCCGATGGCGTTGGGCCGCTGGAAGATCCAGTTCTGCCAGGCGGTCAGCCGTCCGAAGATCTTGGTTTCCATCGTTTCCGGACCGGCGAAGCGCAGGTTCGCTTCCATGCCGGTCATGGCGTCGGGCGAGAAGCTGGTGCGCTCTTCGAGCAAAATACGGAGCTCGTCGTCCCAGTCGAAGTCTTCGTAAGCCACGGTCACGAGGCCGAGCTCGGCGGCTTCCTCGGCTTCGATCGATTGGCCGATTTTGGCTTTGACGGTGTCGAGTGTCTGCGGCTCGCCGAGGAAACGCGTCGCCAGCCGCGTTAGCCCGTTGCCCATCGGATAGGCACCGAAGTTGGCTTGGCCGAGCATGATGGCCGCGGCCTTGCGGTTGTCGCCCTCACGCGTGCCGATCAGCATCAGCGAGCGGTCGGCGGCAAAGGCAAGCTCGGCCAGCGTGCCGGCAAAGCAGGAGCCCGGCTCGATCAGCGCGATCATGCTGCGCGAGGTCACGTCGAGACGCTTGAGCACGCGCTTGAGGTAATGGCGGATCTCGCGCATCAGCCAGTCGCCATTGGCCTTGCCGAGGAAATCATCGTGATCGAGCACGTTTTGCGCACTGCCGTCGGTGCGCAATAACCAGACGCCAACCGCCTGCTCATTGGCGCGCAGATGCAGGATGGCGTCTTCCAGCTCCCGCGCCGCCGTGAGCGGCCAGAACTTGGCGCCCAAGGCATGTGCGGCTTCGACCGAGGCCGGCACGTCGTTCGAGGGACCACGCACGGTGATCGTGGCAAGCCCGCGCGCGCGGTCGAGATCGACCTCGACATGCGAATAAGTCACACGATCAGCCTCGATCTTGCGGTCGAGCGGGGTGAGCGCGATGCCCTTGGCATCCTTCGGGCGGTCGGAGCGCGCGGCGATTTCCTTGGCGCGGGCGGCGACTGCGTCCTTCCACTTCGAATTGGGAACCACCTCGTCGACCAGCCGCCAGTCGACTGCCTTGGTGCCGCGGATGCCTTCTTCGATCGAGCAGAACACGTCGGCGCGGTCGCGCCGAACTTTTCGTTTGTCGGTGACGCGGGTGAGCCCGCCGGTGCCCGGCAGCACGGCAAGCAGTGGCGTCTCCGGCAGCGCCACCGCCGAGCGGCGGTCGTCCACCAGCATGATGTGGTCGGCAGCGAGCGCCAGTTCGTAGCCGCCGCCCGCGGCGTTGCCGTTGATGGCGCAAACGTAGATCTGTTTCGAATTGTCGGAGGCGTCTTCGATGGCCAGCCGCGTCTCGTTGGTGAACTTGCAGAAATTGACCTTCTGCCCATGCGTCGACTTGCCGAGCATGCGGATATTGGCGCCGGCGCAGAACACATTGTCCTTGCCGGACTTGATGACCACACAGCGCACCTCCGGATGCTCGAAGCGCAGCCGCTGCACCGCGTCGTTCAATTCGATGTCAACGCCAAGGTCGTAGGAGTTGAGCTTGAGCTCGTAGCCGTCGAACAGCCCGCCAGACTGATCGACGTCCATAATCAGATAGGCGACGTCGCCGTCGCATTCGATGCGCCAATGCCGATAGCGCGACGGCTCGGTCTGAAAATCGATGGTTTTCATGCCCAAATCGGCGCCCGCTTACAGCAGCGCGGCGCCCTTCTCCCTGTATGCATTATTTTGCATCTCACTAGCATGAGCGCAGCAGCATCACAACAGCGAAACTGGGAAACTGGCCCTCGGTTCCACAGGCGGCCGGCACATATGCAATGAAGACCAATAAAACAAGGAATTTCTGCGGGTTTCTGGCGCCTGCTAGACATCAACAGATTCCGCCGCGCAAACCCCCTTGCCTCGCATTATAATGCATGTTAGCCGATAGCAATGAAACCGAGCCGCGCCAAGCCTGCGCCAAACCACGCCGCCGATGCCTATCTGCACCGGATGGGCGAGCGCGTGCGCAACCTGCGCCACCAGCGCGGCATCACGCGCAAAGCCTTGGCGCAGCATGCAAAAGTTTCCGAACGCTACCTCGCTCAGCTTGAGGTCGGGCGCGGGAATATCTCGATTGTGCTGCTGCGGCGGATCGCCCGCGCCATCGGCCTGCCGGTCACCCAGCTGGTGCACGAAGGCGCCGAGCCGCCGCTCGATCTGGTGCTGCTGACGCAATTTCTCGAGCGCCTGCCGCCGGAAAAGCTCGTAGAAGCCCGCAAGCTCGTGACCGAGCATTTCTCTTCGCCGGCCGAGGATCGCCGCCGCATCGCGCTCATCGGCCTGCGCGGTGGCGGCAAGTCCACGCTCGGCCGCATGCTGGCGGAGCGAATCGATGTGCCGTTCATCGAGCTCGACCGCGAGATCGAGCGGCGCAGCGGCGCCTCCCTGAGCGAAATCTTCGACATGTTCGGCCAGGAGACTTTCCGCCGCGCCGAGCGCGAGGCGCTTGACGACGTGCTGCGCCGGCATAAGCATTTTGTGATCGCCACCAGCGGCAGCATCGTCACCGAGCCGGGCACGCTTGAATTGCTGTTGTCCTCATGCTTCACGGTCTGGGTCCGCGCCGAGCCGGACGAGCACATGAGGCGGGTGATGGCGCAGGGCGACATGCGGCCGATGGCCAACAATGTCCGCGCCATGGAGGACCTGGTATCCATTCTCAAGAGCCGCGAACCGCTCTACGCCAAGGCGGAAGCCGTGCTCGTTACGACCGGGAGGACGCCCCAGCAGAATCTGACGGAACTGTTGCGCCTGCTCGAAGTTCCAACTATGGGCATTGCCCGCATATCCGCATGATCAATCCCATAATCCGGCAATTCAATCTGAGGACCGGCCAAGCCCGGACAGCGTGACCATGAGCGAGACGATCAAGACCGATGTTGTCATCATCGGCGCGGGGCCGGTCGGCCTGTTCGCGGTGTTCGAGCTCGGGCTGCTCGACATCAAGGCGCATCTCATCGACATTCTCGACAAGGTCGGCGGGCAATGCGCCGAGCTCTATCCGGAAAAGCCGATCTACGACATCCCCGGCATCCCCTACATCACCGGGCACGGCCTGACCGAAGCCCTGATGGAGCAGATCAAGCCGTTCAAGCCGACCTTCCACCTCAACGAGATGGTGACCACGGTCGAGAAGATCGGCGAGCCGCTGTTTCGCGTCGGCACCGACCGCGGCAAGGTATTCGAGGCGAAGGTGGTGGTGATCGGCGCCGGTGGCGGCTCGTTCCAGCCCAAGCGCCCGCCGATCCCCGGCATCGAGCCCTTTGAGAACAAGTCCGTGCACTACGCCGTGCGCAAGATGGACGCCTTCCGCGACAAGAACCTGCTCATCGTCGGCGGCGGCGACTCGGCGCTCGATTGGACGCTCAATCTGCAGCCGGTCGCCAAGCGGCTCACGCTGGTGCACCGGCGCGACGAATTCCGCGGCGCGCCCGACAGCGTCAACAAGATGCGCGCGCTGGTCGCCGCCGGCG
>DATJVE010000092.1:0-14449 GCA_035501975.1 Pseudolabrys sp. | reverse complement strand
CGTGCTGGCGATCCAGCGCCAGCCCGACGCCAATACCGTCGAGGTGGTGGACGAGGTGCGCAATGCCCTGCCGGCGATGCGCGCGCAGGTCCCGCCCTCGATCCAGATGCAGCCGCTGTTCGACCGCTCGATCTCGATCCGTGCCGCCGTTGTCGACGTGCAGGAGACGCTGACGATCGCGGTCTCGCTGGTGATCATGGTGATCTTTCTGTTTCTGCGCAAAGTGTCGGCGACCATCATTCCGGCGCTGGCGGTGCCGGTATCGCTGATCGGCACCTGCGCGGCGATGTACGCTTTCGGTTTCTCCATCAACAACATGACGCTGCTCGCGCTAACGCTGTCGGTCGGCTTTGTGGTCGACGACGCCATCGTCATGCTGGAAAATATCGTTCGCCACATCGAAGGCGGCATGCGCCCGTTCGAGGCGGCGCTGAAGGGTTCACGCGAGATCGGCTTCACCATCGTGTCGATCACCTTCTCGTTGATCGCCGTGTTCATCCCGGTGCTGTTGATGGGCGGCATGGTCGGCCGCGTGTTCCGCGAGTTCGCCGTGACCATTGCGGTCGCCATCATCACCTCGGGCTTCGTCTCGCTGACGTTGACGCCGATGTTGTGCGCGCGCGTGCTCAAGGGCCACCACGGCGAGGAAAAACAGAACTTCGTGCTGCGCTGGTTCGAAGCGCTGTTCGAGCGCATGGCGGGCGTCTACCAGTGGTCGCTCGATTGGGTGCTGCGCCACAAGTCGATCATGCTGCTGGTGACGTTGTCGACCATTGCCGGCACGATCTTGCTCTACGTCGTGGTGCCGAAAGGCTTCTTCCCGACCGAAGACACCGGTTACGTCATCGGCATTACCGAGGCCAATACCGACATCGCGTTCCCGGCCATGGGCAAATTGCAGCGCCAGATCGCAGATCTGGTGCGCAAGGATCCGGCGGTGGCCTACGTCAATTCCACGGTCGGCGCCGGCGGACCCAATTCATTGCCCAACAGCGGCCGCATGTTGGTTGCGCTCAAACCGCAGAGCGAGCGCGGCAAGCTGCAGACCGTGCTGGCGCGGCTGCGCAAGAACGCGAACGTCGTTGCCGGCATCGAAATCTTCTTCCAGCCGATCCAGAACATCAACCTGGGCGGCAAGCTGCAGAAGAGCCAATATCAGTACACGCTGCAGTCCAACGACACCGACGCCCTTTACCGCATCGCGCCCGAAATGCGCGATAAGATGGCGAAGCTTGAGGCGCTGCGCGACGTCACCACCGACCTCTACATCAAGAATCCGCAGGTGACGATCGAGGTCGACCGCGAGAAGTCGGCCGTCTACGGCGTTACCGTCGACCAGGTGCGCCAGACGCTGTACGATGCATTCGGCGATCGTCAGGTCGCGACCATCTATACGCCGGCGAACGACTACGAAGTCATCTTGGAGACCAAGCCTGAATTCCAGGGGAGCCCGAACAACCTCGACAACATCTATGTGAAGACCTCCGCCGGCACGGTCGTGCCGCTTTCGGCGGTCACCCGCTTCGTGCCGTCGGTCGGGCCGCTGCAGGTCAATCACCAGGGCCAGCAGCCCTCGGTGACCATCTCGTTCAATCTTGCGCCCAATTACTCGCTTGGCCAGGCAGTGGACGCTATCCAAAACCTGGAGCGCGAGGAGCGGCTGCCGGCCTCGATCACGACCGGTTTCCAGGGAACCGCGCAGGTGTTTCAGGATTCATTGCGTGGGCAGGGCATCCTGATCCTGGCGGCGATCTTCGCTGCCTATGTGGTGCTCGGCATTCTCTACGAGAGCTTCATCCATCCGATCACCATCATCTCCGGCCTGCCGTCGGCTGGCATCGGCGCCATCCTGACTTTGATGCTGTTCAAGATGGACCTGTCGGTGATCGCCATGATCGGCATCGTCATGCTGGTCGGCATCGTGAAGAAGAACGCGATCATGATGATCGACTTCGCCATCGAGCGCCGCCGCGTCGGCCTCTCCGCGGAGGCCGCGATCCGCGAAGCCGCGAGCTTGCGCTTCCGGCCGATCATGATGACGACCTTCGCCGCCATTTTCGGTTCGCTGCCGATCGCGCTCGGCACCGGCGCCGGCGCCGAACTGCGCCAGCCGCTCGGCGTCGCGGTGGTCGGCGGCCTCTGCTTATCGCAGCTGCTCACTCTCTACATCACGCCGGTGATCTATCTCTATCTCGACCGGCTTGATCGCCGCATCAAGCGCCGGCTCGAACCGCAGCTCGAGGAAGTCGAGGAAGCGCCGCCGGCGGTCGCGGCGGAGTAGTTATCCGCCTCATCTTGAGGAGCATCGTACGGCGATGCCTCTCGAAGGATGGGGCGGCCAGCCGATCTCGGGTTTACCCGAGATCGGACGATTAATGCACAAGTCGGCTAAAGCCGACTTGTGTGTTCGAGACACGCTGCTGCGCGGCGCTCTTCACCATGAGGCCGGGATAGGCTCGAAATATCTTGAATTACAGCGCGAAGCTGGTGCCGCAGCCGCAGGAGGCGGTGGCTTTCGGGTTCTTCACCTTGAACGAGGCGCCGATCAGATCGTCGACGAAGTCGATCTCCGAGCCGGTCATATAATTCACCGACACCGGGTCGATCAGCACCACGGCGCCTTCGCGGGCGATGACGAGGTCGTCGTCGGCGCGCGTCGTCTCGACACCGAACTTGTACTGAAACCCGGAGCAGCCGCCGCCTTCCACCGAAACGCGCAGCATGGCGCCGGCCGGCTCGCTCTTGAGGATCTCGCCGATCCGGCGCGCCGCGCGCTCGCTGACTGTGACGCTTTCGCTCATCGAAGGGCTATCCTATTGGCAGACGGCCTAAGCGATAGTTAAGTGCGCCAGACAACAAGGTCAATGCGGCCATGGCGATCGAAACTGGGCGCAAGCGGGCTGTTTTCGCCGCCGATCCGGCGCAAAGCCGCGGTCGCCGCTTCGCCGAACCGGCGAGCGCCACCCGTAACGCGTTCCGCCGCGACTGCGACCGCATCATCCATTCGACCGCGTTTCGCCGCCTGGCGCACAAGACGCAAGTCTTCGTCTACCACGAGGGCGACCACTACCGCACCCGGCTCACCCATACGCTGGAAGTCGCGCAGATCGCCCGTTCGCTCGCCCGCGCGCTCGGCTGCGACGAGGACCTCGCCGAGGGCCTGGCGCTGGCGCACGATCTCGGCCACCCGCCGTTCGGCCATGCCGGCGAGCGCGCGCTCGACGAGGCGCTCGCGCGTTTCGGCGGCTTCGATCATAACGCGCAGGCACTGCGCATTGTCACCGAGCTCGAGCGCCGCTACGCCGCCTTCGACGGCCTCAATCTCACCTGGGAGACGCTGGAGGGCCTGGTCAAACACAACGGCCCGCTCACCGACCGTGAGGGCCGACCGGTCGCGCGTTATCGCGAACGCGGCGTGCCAGCGCCGATCCTCGCCTACGCGAAAATCCAGGACCTGGAGCTATGGTCGCAGCCGAGCGTCGAGGCGCAGATCGCCGCATTGTCCGACGACATCGCCTACGACGCGCATGACATCGACGACGGCCTGCGCGCCGAGCTGTTCACGCTCGACGACATCGCCGCAGTGCCGCTCGTCGGCGACATCGTCGCCGAAATCGACCGGCAATGGCCCGCGCTCGAGGCGGCGCGGCGCGGGCACGAAACCATGCGCCGGTTGATCACCCGCATGATCGAGGACGTCATCGCCGAAACGGAGCGGCGCGTGGCCGTGCACAAACCCTCGGCCGGCGAGGTGCGCAAGGCCAAGGGGCCGCTGGTTGAATTTTCCCCGCCGATGAAAAAGGCCGACACGGCCATCAAGGGTTTCCTGTATCCGCGCATGTACCGGCACGACCGCGTCATGCGCGTGATGCACGAGGCGGAAAACGTCGTGCGCGATTTGTTCGCGCATTATGTCGCGACGCCGGCGGATCTGCCGATGGAATGGTCGGACGGCTTCGCGCTCGCCGGCGAGAGCACGCGCACGCGCCGCATCGGCGACTACATCGCCGGCATGACCGACCGCTACGCGCTCGTCGAGCACGCCAAATATTTCAAGACGACGCCGGAGCTGCGGTGAGGTGGCACGCCCGCGCGCGCATGCTATCCTGCCGCTATGGCGCGATTGGCTGGGAAAGTCGCATTCATCACGGGCGGAGGCGCCGGCATCGGCCGCGCCACCGCCGAGCGTTTTGCCGATGAGGGCGCCAAAGTCGTCATCGCCGAAATCGACGCGGCGCGCGGGCAAGTCGCCGCGCAATCGGCTCGCGTGCGCGGCGGCAACTCGGGCGGTGACGCGCTGTTCGTGCACTGCAACGTCTCCGACCGCGCCAGCGTCGAGGCCGCCTTCGCCGAGACGATCAAGCGCTACGGCCGGCTCGATATCCTGCACAACAATGCCGGCGGCGCGACGCCGGCGGACGGGCCGGTCACCGAGGCGCCGGAGGAGGAATTCTGGCGCGCCATCAAGCTCGATCTGTTCGGCACGTTCCTGTGCTGCAAGCTCGGCATCCCGCATCTGATCAAGGCCGGCGGCGGTTCGATCATCAACATGTCCTCGATCGTCGCGCTCAAGGCGCTGCCGGGCCGCGACTGCTATACCGCGGCCAAGGGCGCGATCGCCGCGCTCACGCGCTCGATGGCGGTCGAATATGCCCCGCACAAGATCCGGGTGAACGCGATTGCGCCCGGCGTTGTGCTGTCGGAGCGGGTGAAAAAGCTGATGGAAGGCTCCAAGGATATTTCCAAGCTCGCCGCGAGCAATCTGCTCGGTCTCGGCCTGCCGGAGCACATCGCCGACATGGCGCTTTATCTGGCGTCCGACGAATCCGTCATCACCACGGGGCAGGTTCTCTCGGTCGATAGCGGCGCGACGGTTGTTTAGACGCGTCCTGCCATGAGTTTTTGACTCCCCTCGGAAATTCCATTACCCGCAGCGCCACAATGCCCGCCACCACGCCCCAGCATCTCTTTGCTGCCATGCTCGCCCGCGTGCGCGCAGCGGCCGCGCCACTCCTCGGCGCCAACGCCGATCTCTCGCGCATCGTGGTCGAGCCGCCGCGCGATCCGAGCCACGGCGACATGGCGACCAATGCGGCCATGGCGCTCGCCAAGGATGCGGGCTTAAAGCCGCGCGAGCTGGCCGAGAAAATCGCCGAACGGCTGCGCGCCGACGATCTCGTCGCCAAAGTGGACGTCGCCGGACCCGGTTTCATCAACCTCGCGCTCAAGCCGCATGTCTGGGGCGAGGAGCTGCGCGTCGTGCTGGCGAGCGGCCTCGACTATGGCCGCAGCGACATTGGACAAAACGGGAAGGTCAATGTCGAATACGTCTCGGCCAATCCGACCGGGCCGATGCATGTCGGGCACGGCCGCGGCGCGGTGTTCGGCGATGCGCTGGCCAATCTGCTCGCCTTTGCCGGCTATGACGTCACGCGCGAATATTACATCAACGATGCCGGCGCGCAGGTCGACGTGCTCGCGCGCTCCGCGTTCCTTCGTTACCGCGAGGCGCTGGGCGAGGACATCGGGCCGATCCCCGAGGGGCTTTATCCCGGTGACTATCTCAAGCCGGTCGGCGGCGAGCTTGCGGCGGAATACGGCGCCGCGTTGAGCGCGAAGCCGGAAGCCGAATGGCTGCCAGTGGTGCGCGCCAAAGCCATCGCCATGATGATGGACACGATCCGCGACGATCTCGCCGCGCTCAATGTGCGGCACGACGTATTCTTCTCCGAGCGCTCGCTGATTGAAGGCGGCAACGACCAGGTCGGCACCACCATCGCCTCGCTGCGCGCGAGCGGCGAAGTCTATGAGGGCCGCCTGCCGCCGCCGAAGGGCGGCAATCTCGAGGATTGGGAAGACCGCGAGCAGACGCTGTTCCGCTCCACCGATTTCGGCGACGACGTCGACCGGCCGCTGAAGAAGTCGGATGGCAGCTACACCTATTTCGCCGCCGACATCGCCTACCACAAATCCAAGGTCGAACGCGGCTTCCGCAACCTGATCGACGTCTGGGGCGCCGATCACGGCGGCTACATCAAGCGCATGCAGGCGGCGGTGAAGGCGGTGAGCGGCGGCAAGGCGCTGCTCGATGTCAAGCTCGTGCAGCTTGTGCGCCTGCTGCGTGCCGGCGAGCCGGTGAAGATGTCAAAGCGCGCCGGCGAATTCGTCACGCTGCGCGAAGTGGTCGACGAGGTCGGCAAGGACGCCGTGCGCTTCGACATGCTCTTCCGCAAGAACGACGCGGTGCTCGATTTCGACCTCGCCAAGGTGATCGAACATTCGCGCGAAAACCCGGTATTCTACGTGCAATATGGCCACGCGCGCGGGTCCTCGGTTCTGCGCAACGCGCGCGGGGCGATCCCGGGCCTGCCGGCTGCGGCGAATGAGCGCGCGGCGTGGCTGAAGGACGCCCCTCGCGACCGGCTCAGCGATTCCGGCGAGCTTGCGATCCTCAAACGCATCGCGCTTTACCCGCGCCTCGTCGAGGCCGCCGCGCAGGCCCATGAGCCGCACCGGGTTGCATTCTATCTCTATGAATTAGCTAGCGAATTTCACGCGCAATGGAACCGGGGCACTGACTTGCCTCATTTACGCTTCATTATCCAGAATGATCCAGAAATCACCGCGGCGCGGCTTGCTTTGGTGCAGGGGATCGTGACCGTGCTCGCATCCGGCCTGGCTTTGCTCGGGGTCGAAGCGCCCGAGGAAATGCGTTAGATTTTTGGGTGGACTCGGCATAAGCCGTCCGGACCAGTGAGCCAGCGGGCGAGGGGATAACCGGGGACCGAATGGCAGATAACCAGCGACCCTACCGTACGAATGAAGCGCCCGCGCGTGGCGTAGCATCCAGCGCATCCGTTTCCGGCAGCGATCCGCTCGCCGAGCTGGCCCGACTGATCGGACAGACCGATCCGTTCGGCGAATTCGGTCGCGAGAACGCGCGCCGTCCGGCACCGCCGCCGCCTCTGGCGCCGCCAACTGCGCCGAGCTTCAGCGGCGCCGACTATTTCGACGCGCCCGCGGCGCCGCCGCCGGATCCCGCGCCGCTCCCGCCGCCGGCTTTCGCGCCGCCGCCGCGCATGCGCCAGCCTTACGCCGCGGCCGCGCAGCCCGCCTACGAAGCGGGTCCGGATCATCTGAGCAATCCCGAGCTCGGACCCGAAGGAGAGCACTACTACGAGGATGCTCCGCCGCCGAAACGACGCATGGGCATTCTGGCAGTCGCCGCCGTCTTCGCCCTGGCGGTGATCGGAACGGCGGGCGCCTTCGGCTATCGCGCCATGTTCGGCTCGCGCACTTCCGCTCCGCCGCCCGTCATCAAGGCCGATGCGACGCCGAGCAAGGTGGTGCCGGCGGCCGCGGCCAAAGCGCCCAACAAGTTGATCTACGATCGCGTCGCCGATCACGGCGAGGGCGAGAAGCTCGTTTCGCGCGAGGAAAAGCCGGTCGAGGTCAAAGCGCCAGACATCAAGACCGCGCCACCGCTGGCGGCGGTCCCGCCGCCGCAAGCAAATGCAGCGCCGGCCGCCGCCCAGCCGGCGCCCGGCAGCGGGGTGATTGCGACCGAGCCGAAGAAGGTCCACACCATCGCGATCCGCCCCGACCAGATGGGCGATAGCCCGCAAGCGACGGCGGCGCCGGCCGCTCCGCCGCCGGCACCGGCCGCAGCGCCCGCTCCGGTGAGACCGGCACCGCAGCCACAAGTCGCCGTGGCCCCGCCCCCGGTTGCCAATCCAGCTCCGCCACGTCGGCCCGAGCCGCGGGCTGCGGCGCCGGAGCGCCGCACGGCGGCAGCCCCCGCGAATGCGCCGCTGTCGTTGAACCCGAACGCACCAGCCGTGCCGCGGCCGATGCGCACCGCGGCGGTTGCCGCACCGGCTGCGCCAGCCGCGCAAGCCCCGCATTCGGGCGGCGGCTATGCCGTCCAAGTGTCCTCGCAGCGCAGTGAGGCCGAAGCGCAGGCGGCTTTCCGCGGTCTGCAGGCCAAATACCCGAACATTTTGGGCAAGCGGCAGGCCTCAATTCATAAGGTCGAGTTGGGCGCCAAGGGCACCTATTACCGGACGCTCGTTGGCCCGTTTGCCAGCGCCAACGAGGCGACGGAACTGTGTAACGGCCTCAGAGCGGCCGGCGGGCAGTGCATTATCCAGCGAAATTAGCGCGCGCTTCCTTGCAGTTACCGTGGGTGCGGGCTAATCCGCGCCGGTCATGACGCGCGCCTTCATCACCGGCTTGAGCGGGCTCTCGATCACCGCCAGCGAGCGCGCGTTTCTCCGCGACGCTCGGCCCTGGGGCTTGATCATCTTCAAGCGGAACGTGAATACGCCAACGCAAATTACTGATCTTGTGACTTCTTTTCGTGACAGCGTCGGCTGGGCGGCACCCGTGTTGGTCGACCAGGAAGGTGGCCGCGTGCAACGGCTCGGGCCGCCGCATTGGCCGGCCTATCCGCCCGGCGCCTTCTACGGCGCGCTTTACGACCGCGATGCGGCGCGTGCGTTGTCGATTGCCCGGCTAGCAGGCCACCTCATTGCCGCAGATCTCAATCTTCTTGGGGTCGATGTTGACTGTCTTCCTCTGGCCGACGTTCTGGTGCCCGGTGCCGACCCGGTGATCGGCGACCGCGCCTACGGGTCCGAACCGGGCAAGGTCGCGGCCATCGCGGGCGCGATCGCGCAAGGCCTCCTTGCCGGCGGCGTATTGCCGGTGGTCAAGCATCTGCCCGGTCACGGGCGCGCCACCGCCGACAGCCACCTCAGTCTGCCGGTGGTCGGCACCGACCGGGCCACCCTGGAGGCGACCGATTTTGCCGCCTTCCGGCCGCTCGCCGGACTGCCGCTCGCCATGACCGCACATGTTGTGTTTTCCGCCATCGACCCCGATGCACCGGCCACGACTTCGGTCACAATGGTGCGCGAAGTGATTCGCGGTTTTATTGGCTTCCGGGGCCTGTTGATGAGCGACGACGTCTCGATGAAGGCGCTGTCCGGCACCATCGCGGAGCGCAGCCGCGCCGCGTTTGCCGCCGGCTGCGACGTCGTGCTCCACTGCAACGGCGACCTGACCGAGATGACCGCGGTCGCCGGCGAAGCGCCGACGCTGGAAGGCGAGGCGGCCAAACGCGCCGAGGCGGCGCTGGTGCAGCGCAAGGCGCCGGAGGAGTTCGACGTGGACGCCGCGCGCAAGATTTTCACGCAGATGGTGGCGAGCGAAGCGCCGCAACGGAAGACCGGTTGATGACGCCTGAGGAATTCGACACCGCGCTGGAAACCGATCGCGGCACCACCGAGCCGGCGATGATCGTCGACGTGGAAGGCTTCGAAGGCCCGCTCGATCTCTTGCTCGCGCTCGCGCGTACGCAGAAGGTCGATCTCGCTAAGATCTCGATCCTCGCGCTTGCCGACCAGTACCTCAATTTCATCGAGGCGGCGCGGCAATTGCGGCTCGAGCTCGCCGCCGATTATCTCGTCATGGCCGCCTGGCTCGCTTATCTCAAATCGCGTCTGCTGCTGCCGGAATCCGCTCCGGGCGAGGGGCCGAGCGCGGAGGAAATGGCGCTGGCGCTGGCGCATCGCCTGCGCCGGCTCGAGGCTTTGCGCGAGGTGGCGACGCGGCTTATGGACCGCCCGCAGCTTGCCCGCGACGTCTTCGCGCGCGGCGCGCCGGAGCCGATCGCGGAGATCAGGCAATCGGAATGGACGGCGACGCTCTACGACCTGCTCAGCGCCTATGCCACGCAGCGCGCGAAAAGCGCGCTCTCGCGCGTACGCTTCAAGAAGCGCACGGTGTGGTCGCTTGCCGAGGCGCGCGCCGCGCTCGAGCGGCTGATCGGTACGTCGAGCGACTGGTCGCGCATCGACGCGTTTTTGATTTCCTTCGTGGTCGAGCCGGCGCTGGCGGCGACCGTGATGGCGTCCTCGTTTGCGTCGGCCCTCGAACTGGTGCGCGAAGGGGTCGCCGAGATTCACCAGAAAGAGTCGTTCGCGCCGATCTACATGCGCAAGCGGGTCGGCATGAACGCAAGCGCTGCGACGCATGACGCGCAAGAAAACGGATAAGGAGAAGGGGTCGATGCCCAGCGTGGCCAAGAAGCTCGTTATTGTGCAAAACAACGACGCGGCGGCGGAACCGTCGGCGCCTGTGGCCGCGCGGCCGGAAGAGCTGCGGCTCTTGGAAGCGCTGCTGTTCGCCGCCGGCCAGCCGCTCGACGAAGCGACGCTGGCGCGCCGGCTGCCCGATGGCGTGAACGTGAAAGAGGCGTTGGCCGCGCTCAAGGCCGAATACGCTACGCGCGGTGTCAACTTGGTGAAGGTCGGCAAGAAGTGGATGTTCCGCACCGCCGACGATCTCGCCTGGCTGCTCACCAAGGAGACGGTGGAGACGCGCAAGCTCTCGCGCGCGGCGATCGAGACGCTGGCCATCATCGCCTATCACCAGCCGGTGACGCGCGCCGAGATCGAGGAAATCCGCGGCGTGGTCGCGGCCGCCGGCACGCTCGACGTGCTCCTGCGCACCGGCTGGATCCGTCCGCGCGGGCGGCGCAAGGCGCCGGGGCGGCCGATCACCTACGGCACGACCGAGGAGTTCCTCACCCATTTCGGGCTGGAGGAGGTGGGCGATCTGCCCGGCCTCGAAGAGCTCAAGGGCGCCGGCCTGCTGGAAGGCAATCTGCCGGCGGGCTTTGCGGTGCCGGTACCGTCCGACGACAGCGCGCTGCGCGACGACGAGGACCCGCTGGATCCGGGCGATCTCGACTTAGGGTTAGCGCCGCCGCCCTCGCGCGAGAGCTAACGGCATAAATCCGCCTCATCCTGAGGAGCGCCCGCAGGGCGCGTCTCGATGGATGGGGCAGCGGCCTGGTTAACGCCCATCTTGGCCTAAGGGCCCGGAACTAAAAGCGAAAACGAGCGCCGGCCGCGGCATTACGGGCACATTACAACGGCCCGAAGTCCTTGTTTTTGCCGCCTGCGAAGCCTAGTTTGAGGTCAAATCACAGGCGGGACACGGCACACGTCACGAAAGTCGCCGCTGCGGAGGGTTAGCCAATGGGTTCTTTAAGTATCTGGCACTGGATGATCGTCATCGTCGTGGTGATGCTTCTGTTCGGCGGCCGCGGAAAGCTTTCCAACCTGATGGGCGACTTCGCTCAAGGCATCAAGGCTTTCAAGAAGGGCATGTCGGAAGACGATACGGCGCAGGCCAAGCCCGAGCCGACCAAGAGCATCGAGGCCGCGAGCGCGGCGCCGAAGACGGAATCCGAGCGGCGCGCCGAGGGCGCGCACTCCTAAGACGCTTGCCGGCGGCGGCGTGATGCGCGCGGGTGGCCTTTACGCCCGGGAGTTGATCTATCCATGTTCGGTCTCAATTGGGGCGAGTTTCTCGTCATTGGCATCGTCGCGCTGATCGCGATCGGCCCGAAGGAGCTGCCGACTGTCCTGCGTACGTTCGGCCAGTGGATGGGCAAAGTCCGCCGCATGGCCAACGAATTCCAGAACCAATTCAACGAAGCGTTGCGCGAGGCCGAATTCGCCGACCTCAAGAAACATGCCGACGAGATTTCGACCTCGGTGAGCGAGATCGGGCAGATCGATCCGATCGGCGAGGTGCAGAAGGACGTCGAGCACGCCTTCGCGGAGACGCCGGCGCTCGATGCACCGGTCGAGCCCGCGGCCGAAACCGCCGCGACGCCCGCTGCCGTGCCGGACGCCTCGGCGCCGCTGCCGGAAATCGAGGTGGCGCCGCCGGAGCTGCCGGCCGAGATCAAGCATGAGGACTTTGCCGCCGCCGGATCGCCCGCGCCCAAAGCCGGGGGCTCCGCGTGACCACCGAGCAGGACGAAGCCGAGATCGAGGCGAGCAAGGCGCCCTTGCTCGATCATCTGATTGAACTGCGCTCGCGCCTGATCAAGGCGCTGATCGCCTTCGGCCTGATGTTCGCGCTCTGCTTCGTCTTCGCCAAGGACATCTATAACGTTCTGGTTTGGCCCTTCGTCTGGGTGGCGGGGCCGGAGAACTCCAAGTTCATCTACACCGCGCTGCTCGAATATTTCATCACGCAGTTGAAGCTGGCGATGTTCGGCGCCGCCTTCCTGTCGTTCCCGGTGGTGGCGGCGCAGCTCTACATGTTCGTCGCGCCCGGCCTCTACCGTCACGAGCGCAAGGCCTTTCTGCCCTATCTGATCGCGACGCCGATCTTCTTCGCGCTCGGCGCGCTGGTGGTCTACTTCCTGGTGTTCCCGATGCTGGTGCGCTTTTCGCTGCACATGCAGCAGCCGGGCGATGCGCACGACGCCACCATCTCGCTGATGCCCAAGGTCGGCGAATACTTGTCGCTGATGATGACGCTGGTGCTCGCCTTCGGTGTGGCATTCCAGCTGCCGGTGATCCTGACGCTGCTCGGCCGGGTTGGCATCATCACCTCGGACCAGCTCAAGGCCAAGCGCCGCTATTTCATCGTCGGCGCTTTCATCGTCGCGGCGGTGCTCACCCCGCCGGATGTCTTGAGCCAGATGTCGCTCGCCGTGCCCTTGATGCTGTTGTTCGAGGGCTCGATCTGGTCGGTGCGCATCGTCGAGAAAAAGGCCGCGGCCGCCGCCAAGGCGGAGGCGGACGCCGCCACCGCCAAGCCGGCGGAGTAGCCTCTCTTATCCCTCCCCGTAAACTGGGGAGGGATAAGAAAGAAGCGCCATACCGCCGCTATACGATCCCGCCGATTCCGACTAAAAGCCCCGCCATGTACGACATCAAATGGATTCGCGAGCATCCGGACACCTTCGACCGCGGCCTCAAGCGGCGTGGGCTGGAGCCGCTGTCGGGCAAGCTCTTGGCGCTCGACGAAAAGCGGCGGGCGGCGATCACCAAATTCGAGCAGGCGCAGGCGCGGCGCAATGCGGCGTCGAAGGAGATCGGCGAGGCGAAGAAAGCGAAGGATGAATTCCGCGCCACCGCGCTGATGGCGGAAGTTGGGGAATTGAAAACGACGCTGCCGGCGCTCGAAGCCCAGCAGAAGACGCTCGCCGACGAACTTGACAAGGAGCTGGCGCAAATTCCCAATCTGCCGGCCGACGATGTGCCGGACGGCGCCGATGCCGGCGGTAATGTCGAGCGTCACGCGGCTGGCAAGAAGCGCGACTATGCGTTCAAGCCCAAGCAGCATTTCGAACTGGGCGAAGCGCTGGGCCAGATGGATTTCGAGCTGGCGGCCAAACTCTCCGGCGCACGCTTCGTGGTGTTGCAGAAGGGGCTCGCGCGCCTCGAACGCGCACTGGGGCAGTTGTTTCTCGACATGCACACCGAGAAGCATGGTTACACGGAAGTGAACCCGCCAATCTTGGTGCGCGATCAAGCAATGTTCGGTACTGCACAGCTTCCAAAATTTTCTGAGGATCAATTTTCGGTACAAGCGGGATTGGCTGGCGAGAAATTTGTTCAATTTCTTAAGCAAGGCGGGCAAGTCGGGAATGTCGAAGGGCTATGGACGCCGTTCTGGCTCATCCCCACCGCCGAAGTGCCGCTCACCAATCTCGTCCGCGAATCCATCGTCGATGAAGACAAATTGCCGATGCGGCTGACCGCCTGTACGCCGTGCTTCCGCGCCGAAGCCGGCGCCGCCGGCAAGGACACGCGCGGCATGATCCGCCAGCACCAGTTCACCAAGGTCGAACTCGTCTCCATCACCACGCCGGACAAATCCAAAGACGAGCACGAGCGCATGCTCTCCTGCGCCGAGGAAGTCCTGAAGAAGCTCGACCTGCATTATCGCGTCGTGACGCTCTGCACCGGCGACATGGGGTTTGCTTCGCAAAAGACCTACGACATCGAGGTCTGGCTGCCGGGGCAGGGCATGTACCGCGAGATTTCCTCCTGCTCGAACTGCGGCGAGTTTCAGGCGCGGCGCATGAACGCGCGCTATCGCGGCAAGGATGGCGTGCGTCACGTGCATACGCTCAACGGCTCCGGCGTCGCCGTCGGCCGCGCGCTGATCGCGGTGATGGAGAATTACCAGGACGAGAACGGCGCCATCGCCGTGCCCGACGCGCTCAAGCCCTACATGGGCGGCATCACCAAGATCGAGCGGGCGTAATGCGGATTCTCATCACCAATGACGACGGCATCCACGCGCCGGGGCTCGAGGCCTGCGAGAAAATCGCCCGCGCGCTGGCGGACGAGGTGTGGATCGTGGCGCCGGAAAGCGACCAGTCCGGGGTGTCCCATTCGCTGTCGCTCAACGATCCGCTGCGCCTGCGCGAAGTGGCCGACAAGCATTTCGCGGTCAAGGGCACGCCGACCGATTGCGTGATCATGGGCGCGCGCCATCTGATGAAGGAGATGCCCGACCTGGTGCTGTCCGGCGTCAATCGCGGGCGCAACGCCGCCGAGGACGTGACCTATTCCGGCACGGTCGCCGGCGCCATGGAAGGCACCGTGCTCGGCATTCCGTCGTTCTCGCT
>DATJVE010000091.1:0-15370 GCA_035501975.1 Pseudolabrys sp. | reverse complement strand
CGGCAATGGCGCCAGCGAGCTTCTTCGCGCGCGGCGCGAGCAGCGCCTTGATGTCGTCGATCGAGGCGAGCCCGCCGGAGGCGATCACCGGAATCGAAATCGCGTCGGCGAGGGCGATGGTGGCGTCGAGGTTCAAGCCCTGCAACATGCCGTCGCGCGACACGTCGGTATAGACGATGGCGGCGACGCCAGCGTCCTCGAAGCGTTTGGCAATCTCCAGCGCCGTGAGCTCCGATGTCTCCGCCCAGCCCTGCACCGCCACCTTGCCGTCGCGCGCGTCGAGCCCGACCGCGATCTTGCCCGGATAGTCGCGCGCAACCTGTTTGACGAACGGCGGATCGCGCACCGCCGCAGTGCCGATGATCACGCGGTTGATGCCTTTCTCCAGCCAGGCTTCGACCGTCGCCGTGTTACGGATGCCGCCGCCGAGTTGCACGCAGAGGCCGACGGTGTCGAGAATGCGCTCGACCGCGGCGACATTCATCGGCTTGCCGGCAAAGGCGCCATCGAGGTCGACGACGTGCAGATGGCGGAAGCCCTGCTGCTCGAACAGATGCGCCTGCGCCGCCGGATCGCGATGGAACACGGTCGCGCGCGCCATGTCGCCCTGCTGCAGCCGAACAGCCTGGCCGTCCTTCAGGTCGATGGCGGGGAAGAGGATCATGGGCTCCACTGCAAGAAATTCGCGATCAGCTTCAAGCCGAGGCGCTGGCTCTTCTCCGGGTGAAACTGCGTGCCGACCATGTTGTCGCGGCCGACGATCGCCGTGAGCGGGCCGCCATAGTCGGCCTGCGCCACCAGGTCGCCGCGCCGCGCCGGCTTGAGCTCATAGGAATGCACGAAATAGGCATGCAGCCCGTCCGGCCCGAGCGGGATATCCTCGAGCAGCGGGTGCGGCTGCAGCATATTGAGCGTATTCCAGCCCATGTGCGGAATCTTCAGGCTGGCGTCGGCAGGCTGAATGCGATCGACCTCGCCGGCGATCCAGCCCAAGCCCGGCGTGACCTGATACTCGCGTCCGCGCTCGGCCATCAGCTGCATGCCGACACAAATACCGAAAAACGGCTTGCCCTGCTTCACGACACTCTCATTCAAAGCATCGATCATGCCGGGGATGGCGTCGAGCCCATGCCGGCAGTCGGCAAAGGCGCCGACGCCCGGCAGCACCACGCGCGACGCGGCCGCGATCTCGTCCGGATTGCTGGTGACGGCGATCGGCTGATCGTGCCCGCTCTCGCGCGCCGCGCGCTCGAACGCCTTGGCCGCCGAGTGCAGATTGCCCGAGCCGTAGTCGACGATGGCGACGCTCATCGCGCGCTCCCGGCTTCGGGGAATAAGCCGATGATGTCGGGCGGCGCCTCGCGCGGCGGCAGCGCGATGTTGTTCGGCGGCGCGACCGGCGGCGCCGGCGGTGGCGCTTGGTTGGCACGCTTGGTCCAGGCGGCGAAGAAACGATGCTCCGCCGTCTCGATGTCCTCGCCGACGACGAAGCCGAGCATGGTCCAGCGCTTCCACGCCAGCTTGCGGCGGCGGATGCTCGCCGCCTCGAAACCGACCAGTAGCGCGACGAGAAACCCGGCGGCGAATTGCACACCCGCCGGCAGCGCCAGCCGGCGCTCCACAATCGCAAGCGCGATGCCGACCGCGAGATAGACGACGAAGGCGAGCCACAGCCGGTAGCGCAGCAGCCAGAACGGGGTGAGTAGCAACGCCCAGACGTGGAATCCGTCACGCACAAACACGAAGCGCTCGGGAGCGCTCGCGGTTTCGCCTTTGCGCGGCGGCGGTGCGTGCACGGTGTAAGTGGGCATGACGACAACTCTCAACACTATCTAGTCATTCCGGGGCGCGAGCGAAGCGAGCGAACCCGGTATCCAGAGCCACTCGCTCAATCCCTGTCGCTCTGGATTCCGCGTCCGGCGCTAAAGCGCCGTCCCGGAATGACGCTTAGCCGCCCAGCGAGCCCTTGGTGGACGGCACTTCGTCCTTGGCGCGCGGATCGATCGCCACCGCCGCGCGCAGCGCCCGCGCCAGGCCTTTGAAGCAGGATTCGGCGATATGGTGATCGTTGCTGCCGTATAAAGTCTCGGCGTGCAGCGTGATGCCGGCGTTTATGGCGAAGGCCTGGAACCACTCTTGCACCAGCTCGGTGTCGAAGGTGCCGACCTTGTCGCGCACGAACTCCGCCTTGAACACCAAAAACGGCCGCCCGGAAATGTCGAGCGCGACGCGCGTCAACGCCTCGTCCATCGGCACGTGCACATCGGCGTAGCGGGTGATGCCCTTCATGTCGCCGAGCGCCTGCTTCACCGCCGTTCCGAGCGCGATGCCGACGTCCTCGGTGGTGTGGTGGTGGTCGATGTGCAGGTCGCCCTTGGCCTTGACGGTGATGTCGATGCGCGAGTGCCGCGCCAACAGATCGAGCATGTGGTCGAGAAAGCCGATGCCGGTCGCAACCGACGAGCGGCCCTGCCCGTCGAGATCGACTTCGACCTCGACGTCGGTTTCCTTGGTCTTGCGCTTCACGGCGCCCTTGCGCATGGCGGATCCTTGGCGAATATCCCTTTGTCGCGCGCCTTTTATCAGGGGTTCGTGCTGTTTGCCACAACGGTACTGCCTTGCGGCTCCAGCGTCCCCTCCCCCGCCGGCGGGGGGAGGCAGCGCTCATGCGTTTGCATCCCCCGCCGGGCGCCCTTACATGTGCAGCCACTCAGGGGTTAACGCGTATGTCCTCCAACGAATTGCCCGCAAGTCCTCTTTGGCACGGCACCACCATTCTCACCGTCCGCAAGGGCGGCAGCGTGGTCATCGGCGGCGACGGCCAGGTCTCCATCGGGCAGACCATCGTCAAGGCTAACGCCAAAAAGGTGCGCCGGCTCGGCAAGGGCCCACAAGGATTGGGCGACGTGATCGGCGGCTTCGCCGGCGCCACCGCCGACGCGTTTACCCTGTTCGAACGGCTGGAAAGCAAGCTCGAACAGTATCCCGGCCAATTGCTGCGCGCCGCCGTCGAGCTCGCCAAGGACTGGCGCACCGACCGCTATCTGCGCCGCCTCGAAGCCATGATGATCGTCGCCGACAAGCAGGTGTCGCTGGTCTTGACCGGTACCGGCGACGTGCTGGAGCCGGAGGCCGGCGTCGCCGGCATCGGCTCCGGCGGCAACTATGCGCTCGCCGCCGCCCGCGCGCTGCTCGACGGCCCGCTCGACGCCGAGGCGATCGTCAAGAAGTCGCTCGACATCGCCGCCGACATCTGCGTCTACACCAACCGCAATGTGACGATCGAGAAGCTAACCACCTAGCTGTCATGCCCGCGAAGGCGGGCATCCCGTAACCCCGGCGAAAAAGATGAATTGAGAGCTTTGCGTTTACTGGATCATCCGCTTTCGCGGATGATGACACCTCGTGAGTGATCAATGACCGACTTCTCCCCCCGCGAAATCGTTTCTGAACTCGACCGCTACATCGTCGGCCAGAACGACGCCAAGCGCGCGGTCGCCATCGCGCTGCGCAACCGCTGGCGCCGCCTGCAGCTCGACGACAGACTGCGCGAGGAAGTGCTGCCGAAGAATATCCTGATGATCGGGCCGACCGGCGTCGGCAAGACCGAGATTTCGCGCCGTTTGGCGAAGCTTGCCGGCGCGCCGTTCTTGAAAGTCGAAGCCACCAAGTTCACCGAGGTCGGCTATGTCGGCCGCGACGTCGAGCAGATCGTGCGCGATCTCGTCGAGATCTCCATCGCGCTCACCCGCGAGCGCAAACGCAAGGACGTGCAGGCCAAGGCCGAGCTCGCGGCGGAAGAGCGCGTGCTCGACGCGCTGGTCGGCCCCGGCTCCGGCCCGTCGACGCGCGAGAGCTTCCGCAAGAAGCTGCGCGCCGGCGAATTGAACGACAAGGAAATCGAGATCGAGGTGCAGGCGGGCGGCGGCGGCATGCCGATGTTCGAGATTCCCGGCATGCCGGGCGCGCAAATGGGCGCCATCAATCTCGGCGACATCTTCGGCAAGCTCGGCGGCGGCCGCACCAAGACGCGCAAGGTGACCGTGCACGACTCGCACGGCATCCTGATCAACGAGGAATCCGACAAGCTCTTGGACAACGAGCAGCTCATCCAGGAATCGATCAAGGCGGTCGAGCAGAACGGCATCGTCTTCCTCGACGAGATCGACAAGATTGCCGGCCGCGAAGGCCTGCGCGGCGCCGACGTCTCGCGCGAGGGCGTGCAGCGCGATCTTCTGCCGCTGATCGAGGGCACCACGGTCAACACCAAGCACGGCCCCGTGAAGACCGACCACGTGCTGTTCATCGCCTCGGGCGCCTTCCACATCTCCAAGCCGTCGGACCTGTTGCCGGAACTGCAGGGCCGGCTGCCGATCCGCGTCGAGCTGAAGGCGCTCACCCGCGACGATTTCCGCCGCATTCTGACCGAACCGGAAGCCTCTCTGATCAAGCAATACGTCGCGCTGCTCGCGACCGAAGGTGTCACCCTCGATTTCACCGAGGACGCGATCGACGCCATCGCCGACATCGCGGTATCGGTGAATTCCGCGATCGAGAACATCGGCGCGCGCCGCCTGCAGACGGTGATGGAGCGCGTGCTCGACGAGATTTCTTTTGCCGCCACGGATCGCTCCGGCGAAACGATGAAGATCGACGCATCTTACGTGCAGCAGCATATCGGCGATCTCGCCAAGAACGCGGATCTGAGCCGGTTTATTCTGTGAACCGCACGCTGGTCTCGGCGATTGCGCTCGCCCTCGCGGGCTTTTCAATCGCTGCTTCTGCCGCCGACCGTGGCGTGTCGAATGACGCGCTCAGGCGCGCCGCGCAAGCGGCCCGGCTCGACCAGATCGACGACTTTCGCAGGCAATGCGGAGACAGCCGCAGCGTCGAACAATGGCTCAAGGACATCGTCGGCGACAGCGCAAGATCGATCCGCTGGTCGGGCGGCCGCTGCCAGCTCGTCAACAGGCTTAATCCGCTCGACGCCGGCACGAAGTGGTGCGGCCATGCGGTGATCGCGCCCAAGCAGGGCAAGACCGCCACCGTCGAGGTGTTTTTCGAGAAGCCCCTGAAGGGCAAGCCGGGCGAACCTTTCGCCTTCCGCGCCATCGCCGAGACCAAGGACGGCCCGGACTATATGCGCGAGACCTACGCCTTCGAGGTCAACTGGAAAGAGATGCACGTCCGCGGCTATCGGCCGCCCGCCAATCAGGATTGCGACTAGGGCTTCTTCGCCGTCATGCAATCCATGACGAATTTCGCGCGCCGGTCCATCGCGATGTTCTGATCGGCCGCCTGCTTCTCGCAGGCCTGCATCTTCTTCTGTTCCTCGGGCGACATCATTTTCTGCGGCGCGGTCGGCTTCATCGCCGATTGCGCCAAAGCCGCGCCGGCGCCCATCGCCATTGCCGCCAGTACAGCGATCACACGCACCATGACGATCCCTCCCGCGAGGTCGGTCGCCAGCCTACTTCTTTCTTCCCAGCCTGTCGTGGTGCGGCGCCGGTTCGGTCACCGCCACCGCATCGGAGGCTGGGAAAGTCTCCTCCAGTCCTTCTTCGAGTTCGCGCTCGAGCGCGTTCTTGTCGGATTCCCGCGCTTTGCCGGGGGCCTTCGTCTTGTTGGACATGGCTTGCTCCCTCATACGCTGCGACAACGCCGATCAAGGCGGGCGCGTTCGCCGCACCCGCACATAAAGCGCGCCCTCACCGCCATGGGCGACATGCGCGTCCTCGAAGCCGACGACGAAGGCGCGGAATTCGGGCAAGCCGAGCCACTGCGGCGCCAGGCGGCGCAGCACGCCGCGCTCGCGTTCGCCGTCGCCGCGCCCGCCCAATGCTTTGGCGCCCTTGCCGGTGATCACCAACACCAGGCGGGCGTCGCGCGCCTGCGCGTTGCGCAGGAAATGCAGCAGCGTCGAATGCGCCTGCGCCTGGGTGAGCCCATGCAGATCGATGCGCGCGTCAATCGCCTCCTTGCCGCGCGCCACGCGCGTCCGCATGCGGCGGCCGAGCGGCGCCAAAGGCGGCGGTGCGGATTTTGGCGGCGCGACCGCCGCGGCTTTTGCCGGCGGCGCCGGCGCCGCGCTTTGCGCGATCGCCTCGTCGCCGGTGTCGAAATGCGCGCTCGCCTTGAGCGGTTCGATCGCCTTGGTGAAAGTCGCCCACAGCACGCGTTCCTCGCTGGTGAGAACGCGGCGGCGCTTGCCCGCGCTCATGGCTTCGGCTTGGGCGCCGGCGCGTTGTCGGCGAAGACGTCCTTCGGCCGTGGCCGCGGCAGCGGCACGCCCTTGACCGGCTGCGGCGTGACGCCGCTCAGCGGGACGCTCTGCGGCACCAGCATGACGAATTTGCCGAACTGCTTGATGCGGCCGGCAATGTGCGGGATGTCCTCGCCGTGGCCGAAATAGATGTCGGCGCGCGCCACGCCGCGGATCGCAGAGCCGGTGTCCTGCGCGAACATCAGATGCCGGAAGGTGTCGTTCGGCTGCTCGCCGGTGATCGGGAATTTGGCGTCGATCCAGATCGGCTCGCCGTAGACGTGGACGTGCGGATCGACCGCGAGCGACCGCCCCGGCGTCAGCGGAATCCCTTGCGCGCCGAGCGGCTCGTCGTCGGGCTTGAGGCGCGTCTCGGAGAAGAACACGAAGGAACGGTTCATGTCGCGCAGCGCCTTGCCCGCTTCCGGATTGGCTTCCATGTATTCGCGGATCTTGTCCATCGACATGTCTTCGGGCGTGCACAGGCCCTGGTCGATCATGATGCGGCCAACCGGCGTGTAGGGCTTGCCGTTGCTGGCAATGTAGTTGAGCCGCAGCAATTCGCCGTCATCGAGCTTGACGCGGGTGGAGCCCTGGATCTGCGCGAAGAAGGCATCGACCGGGTTCTTGATCCAGCAGATCTCCAGTCCCTTGCCGGCGAGCGCCCCGCCCTCGATGGCCGTGCGATCGAATTGCGAAAACACCGTGCTCTTCCTGCCGGCAAACCGGGACGGCACGCGGTAGAGCGGGACGTTGTAGGCTCCGGTCTTGACGCGCGAGCCCGTGACCTCGGCCTCGTAATAGCCGGTGAAGAAGCCGTCGGCGCCGGTGTAATAGCCGTAGGTGTGAACTTCCGGCAGGATGCGCACCGGCTTGAAATTAGCCTCGAAGAAGGCGCGTGCTTTGTCGCGGTCGAGCGGAGCCGCGACCTGCGCGCGTTCGCACACCTTGAAGAGCGCGGCATAGACCGGCCGCGCCTTGCGCGCCGACGGCGAGCCTTGCAGGATCGCGCTGCAGCTTTTCAGAAAGACCCGGAAGGCAAGCGCGTGGTCGTCGTTCTTCCAGCCGCCGAGCTTGGCGAAGCTGAGCGGCTCGACCTGCGCGTTGCGGAACTTCATCCCATGCGCCGAGGCCGGCCCGCACGCCGCGAACAAGGCAAGCGCGCTGGCGGAAAAGAGCCTCGTCATTCCCGAGCGCTCGCGAAGCGGGCGAACCCGGACTCCAGATGCCTGCACCGCGCCCGTTTGTGGATTCCGGGTTCGCGCCTTGGGCGCGCCCCGGAATGACAAAGGAAAGGAGCGGAGCTGCCCCGCCATGCGGTCATTGCCCGGCTTCGGTGGCGACCAATTTCCAGTTCGGATCGCGCGACGACAGGTCGCGCGCGAAAGTCCAGATGTCGGTGATGTCGGTAACCTTCTCGGCGTTGCCGTCGATGACGTTGCCGTCCTTGTCGCGCGTCGCCGTCACCAGCTTGGACTGGAAGCGCACGGTGAGTTGCGCGACGCGGCTGCGCAATTCAGCGGCGGTGATGTCGGCATTGTCGATGGAGACGAAACGGTTCTCCATGGTCTGGCCGCGCTTCTCGCGTTCGGAGATGGCGTTCTCGAACCCGTCGTAGACGTCACGCGACAGGAGATTCTTCAGCGTGCGGCGGTCGCCTTCGGCAAAGGCGTTGACGATCATCTCGTAGGCCGCGCGGGCGCCGGTCAAGAAATGCTTTGCGTCGAAATTCGGGTCGGCGCCGACGATGGCGTCGAGCCCGGCGGCGAGCGGCGTGCCCGCCTCGGCGACGCCCTTCCAGCGCTCGCCCGGCGGCGGCGCCGGTTCGGCCGGCTTGGCGGCCACGGCTTCCGGCGTGCGGTTGGGCAATGCTACGACTTTCTCTGGCGCCGGCCGCGCCGGCTCGCCCGCGGCATAGGGGTCGTAAGGCGGCCGCTCCCGGCCGGTGCGCTGGCCCAGCACGCTGCGCAGGCGCAGGAAAATGAACACTGCCAGCGCCAGAAAAATGATGGTGTAGATATCGAACACGTCTCGCATGCTTTCGGTAACCGTACCGGCAGTTTGGCCCGTAGCTCGATCGACGGCGTGGCGGACGGGCTCACCGTACCTATCTATGCCGGTGTCCGCACGAATCCATAGGCCCAGCGCCGGTTTTCGGCGCCATTGTGCTTCGCGAACAAAGCTTAAACGATCGGGACGGCGACGCCAACCTCAGCGTTTGACGAGTAACAACTGATGAATGTGGCAAAATACCTGGTTCTGGCCGTACTAGCGCTGCCTTTTCTGGAACTGGCGGCCTTCATCGCGGTCGCCCAGGCCATTGGCTTCATGTGGGCGCTGACGCTGATCGCTGGCGGCTCGCTCGCCGGCGCCATGGTGCTGCGGCATGCCGGCGGCAACCACATCGCTCGCGTGCGCGTTGCCATGGGCGATGGCGCCCTTTCCGCGCTGCAGGCCGACGGGCCCGGTTTCGCCATTCTTTTCGCCGGGATTCTGCTGCTCATTCCGGGGTTTATCACCGACGCGCTGGGTCTCGTGCTGCTCATCGCGCCGCTGCGCCGGGCGCTCGCCGCATTCGCGGGTCTCAGCGCGGCGCCGACGCGCGAGGACGGCGTGGTCGATCTCGATCGCGAACAGTGGCATCGGGTGCCCGATCCCGTGCTGCCGCGGCGCCGCGACGACGAACGCGGACGCGGCTAGCGGTCGGCGGCCGCGCGTCCTTGTCCCTCTGATGACCCTGTGTTAGCCAACCGCCGCATTTAATCGTTCGTGGCGGCAAGGAGTTTTCATGTCGACGACCAATGGCGGCCCGGCGCCGGCTCAGCCGCCGCAGATCAACGTGGTGGCGCAATACATCAAGGATTTCTCGTTCGAGAACCCGAACGCGCCGCAATCAATGGCGCCGGCGGCGACCCAGCCGCAGATCGGCATTCAGATCAATGTCGGCGCCAAGCCGCTGGCGAACAACGACTTCGAGGTGACGCTCAAGCTTGACGGCAAGGCGGAATCAAACAACAGCCTGATGTTCCGCTTTGAGCTCGAGTTCTGCGGCGTGTTCCGTCTCCTCAACATCCCGCCGGAAAACCTGAACCCGGCCGTGCTGATCGAGTGCCCGCGTCTGCTGTTCCCGTTCGCGCGCGAAATCATCGCCACCACGGTGCGCAATGGCGGCTTCCCGCCGCTGCTGCTCGATCCGGTGGATTTCGTCGGCCTCTATCGCCAGCGCATGAGCGAGATGCAGCCGACCGGCATGCCGGCAGCGCAGAGCTGACGCTACGGTTGAGCGTCCGGCAAGTAATTCCGCCAGACGGCATTTTCACCCAAGCCCGCCACGAAATCGCGGTGGGCAGCGCGATCCGCCTCGGTGAGGCGCGGCGCCAGCGCCACCTCGCGCTCGCGCCGTGCGACCGCGCCATTGGCGCCGATCCCGCGCCGTTGCACGCTCTCGGCCAAGCCGAGCTGTGCCTGCCGTGCGCCGATCAGCTCGAGATAGACCTCGGCCAAAATCTCGGCGTCGAGCAGCGCGCCATGCTTGCTGCGCCGCGAGTTGTCGATGCCGTAGCGCGCGCAGAGCGCGTCGAGGCTGTACGGCCCCACCGAATGCTTGCGCCGCGCCAGAAACAGCGTGTCGACCAGCCGCTCGCGCGCGATCGGCGGCCGCGCCGCGCGCTTGAGCTCGGCGATGAGAAAGCCGTGGTCGAAGCTCGCGTTGTGGATCACCAGCGGCGCGTCGCCGATGAATTCCAGGAAATCGTCGACGATGTCGCCGAACAGCGGCTTGTCCTTGAGGAACTCGGTCGCCAGCCCATGGATGGCGAAGGCCTCCGCCGGCACCTCGCGTTCGGGATTGAGGTAGCGGTGGAAGGTGGCACCGGTCGGAATGCGGTTGAGCAGCTCGATGCAGCCGAGCTCGACCAGACGATGCCCTTGGCTGGGATCGAGCCCTGTGGTTTCGGTATCGAGGACGATCTCGCGCATTTTTCCCTACTTTGTCATTCCGCGGCGCGAGCCATAAGCGCGTTCACGCGCGTCTTCGACGCGCTATGGCGAGCGAACCCGGAATGACGAGACGACTCATAGTCGCCGCTTCGGCATCTTAGCGACCGCCTTGAGAATATCACGCACCTGGGCGCGGGCGTGCTCGAAACCTTGCGACGTATCCACCACGAAATCGGCGCGGCGGCGCTTTTCCGCGTCCGGCATCTGCTTGCCGAGGATGGCGGCGAGCTTGTCCTCGGTCATGCCAGGGCGTTCGCGCGCGCGCTGGCGCTGCAGCTCGGCCGGCGCTGAGACCACCACCACCGCGTCGCAGCGCTTGTCGCCGCCGGTCTCGAACAGCAGCGGCACGTCGAGTACGGCAACGGCCGTCCCGGTGCGCTCGGCCTCGGCGAGAAACCTGGCCGCGGCGGCGTGGACCATAGGATGCACAATGCTCTCGAGCCGCTTGATGGCGGCGGCATCGCCGAGCACGCGCTGGCCGAGCTTGTCGCGGTCGACCTTGCCGTTCGCGGTGGTGCCGGGAAACGCCGCCTCGATGGCGTCCGTCGCCTCG
Source organism: Pseudolabrys sp. (assembly GCA_035501975.1). Taxonomy (GTDB): domain Bacteria; phylum Pseudomonadota; class Alphaproteobacteria; order Rhizobiales; family Xanthobacteraceae; genus Pseudolabrys. The sequence goes on along the minus strand of DATJVE010000091.1, from coordinate 4,556 downwards.
CCGTCGTAGAGCCGATGCACCACTGCATCGGCGTCGTGCACGGGCACGCCTTCCTCGACGAACATCTTCGCCGTGGCGGATTTGCCCATGGCGAGCGAGCCGGTCAGGCCGAGGATGAACATTGCAAATCAGCCATCGATCAGCTTGTTCTGCCGCAGATAGGCGAGCAGCGGCAACAGCGGCAGCCCGAGAATGGTGAAAAAATCGCCGTCCACACGCTCGAACAGATGCACGCCGATGCCCTCAAGCTGATAGGCGCCGACGCTCGCCAGCGCCGCGTCGCCCACCATGTCGAGATAATCCTCGAGGAAGCGGTCGGAAATATCGCGCATGGTCAGCCGTGCGCCGTCGACGCAATCGAACAGCACGTTGCCGTCGCGCACCAGCGCCAGCGCCGAATGCAATTCGTGCGTGCGCCCGCGGAGCGCCCGCAACTGCTCGGCCGCCTGTTCGCGGCTCGCCGGCTTGCTGAAGCGTTTCGCGCCGCGCGCCAGCGTCTGGTCGGCGCCGAGCACCAGGCGTCCGGGCAGGGTGCGCGCCACCGCTGTCGCCTTGGCGCGCGCGAGCAGCCGCGCGGCCGCCGCCGCATCGGCGGTGCCGGCCTCGGCCTCGACCGCGCGCTCGTCGAGCTGCGCCGGGCGGATCTCAAAGCGCAGGCCGACCGCCGCCAGCATCTTGCCGCGCACGTCGCTTTTCGAGGCGAGCACCAACGGCTGCGGACTGAGCCAAAGCGGCATGAATTATCCTTATCCCTGAAGCGGCACCGACAAAAACACCACTCGACCCGGCCAGCGTCCGCGCACGCCCTCACCCTGCCGGTTGCCGCCGGCGCTCGCTCAACAGCTTCATCACCGCCGCCGCGGTCTCCTCGATCGAGCGGCGGGTGACGTCGATCGACGGCCAATTGTACTTGGCGCAGAGCCGGCGCGAGAACGCCACCTCCTCCGCCACCGCCGCCTTGTCGATATAGCGGTCGTCGTTGCGATGCGCTTTGAGGCCCAACAGCCGGTTTTCGCGGATCTGCACGATGCGCTCGGGACTCGCATAAAGTCCGATCACCAGCGGGCGCGTCAGCTTCTCGACTTCCGGCGCCAGCGGCACGCCCGGCACCAGCGGCACATTGGCGGTCTTGACGCCGCGGTTGGCGAGATAGATCGAGGTCGGCGTCTTCGACGTGCGCGAGACGCCGACCAGCACCACGTCGGCCTCCTGCAGGCCTTCGACGTGCTGGCCGTCGTCATGGAACATCGTGTAGTTGAGCGCGTCGATGCGCTGGAAATATTCGGCGTTGAGCACGTGCTGGGCGCCGACGCGATGGATGGTCTCGGCGCCGAGGTAGGACTGGAACAGGCGCAAAACCGGCCCCAGCACCGACATGCAGGGCAGCGCCAGATCGCGGCATTTCTTTTCCAGGCTCGCGATCAGGTCTTCCTCGAGCAGCGTGTAGAGCACCAACCCCGGGGCCTCGGCGATCTCCGCCAGCGCATGGTCGAGTTGCTTCTTCGAGCGCACCATCGGGTAGAGATGCTCGACCGGCTGCACATTGGCGTATTGCGCCGCAGCGGCGCGCGCCACCGTAATCAGCGTTTCGCCGGTCGCGTCGGAAACCAGATGGAGATGGAAGTAGCCGGTGTCTGGCATCTGTATAGCTATAGGACCGCGTGTGGATTGCACGGGAGAAGGCCACGCCTTTATGCGCCGCGCAAGCACAGCCTGGCCAATCGTTCAATTTCCATCCACAGCACTGCCGGCGGGACGAACCGGGGAGAACCGTTCGGGATCGATAGCGCCATGTGGACGGGCGGTTGGGGACAGCCGGGGATAGCTCGTCGAATAGCCGATAAAAGCGCCCTTATCGCTGTGGAGAGATGTCTCTTGGATTATGCCAGAATCTGAATCCAGACCTGCAACGCAGTGGACAGACTGTTGATCGGCAGGCATGAGTCCAATCCACGCTCCAACAACCACTACAAAGAAACTTATAAGAGTCTTTATGGAAGAAGCCGGCAAAACAGGTGCGCTGGGGACAAAGTGTCTCTTAAGCGTGCTCAACGGAGAGCGACAGGCCAAACCGCCGGTTTGGATGATGCGGCAGGCCGGTCGGTATCTGCCGGAATATCGTGCGGTGCGGGAGAAAGCGGGCAGTTTTCTCAATCTTTGTTTCAATCCGGAACTCGCGGCAGAGGTCACGTTGCAACCGATACGCCGCTTCGGTTTCGACGCGGCGATCCTGTTTTCCGATATTCTGGTGATTCCACTGGCGCTCGGGCGCAAAGTGGAGTTCCAGGCTGGCGAAGGCCCTAAGCTCGAGCCGCTGGCGGACGCCAAGGCCGTGGCTGGCTTACGCGATGGCGTCGATCAGACGGTACTGGCGCCCATTTATGGGACGGTGGCCAAGGCCAAAGCGGCTTTGGACAGCAAGACGGCGCTGATCGGTTTTTGCGGCGCGCCCTGGACGGTTGCGACTTACATGGTGGCAGGCGAAGCGACCCCGGATCAGGCGCCGGCGCGGCTCTTTGCCTATCGCGATCCGGACAATTTCCAGAAGCTCATCGACCGGCTGGTGCAAGGCTCGATCGATTATCTCGTTGGTCAGCTCAAGGCCGGCGCCGAATGCGTGCAGATCTTCGATACCTGGGCCGGCGTCCTGGGACCCGAGCAATTCGCGCGCTGGTGCATCGAGCCGACGCGCAAGATTGTCAGCGGCGTGCGGGCGCAGATTGCGAACGCCAAGGTCATCGGCTTCCCGCGCGGCGCGAGCGGCATGGCTCTGCCCTATGCGGAAAAGACCGGCGTCAACGCTGTGGGCATCGATTGGATCTTCGACCGCAAGACCGCGCGCGACGCGCTGCAGCCGCGTGTCGCCGTGCAGGGCAATGTCGACCCGCTGGCGCTGCTGGCCGGCGGGGCTGCGCTCGACCGCGAAGTGGACGACGTGATGAACACGTTGTCGTCCGGTCCGCACATTTTCAATTTGGGTCACGGCATCCTGCCCGAAACGCCGATCGCGCATGTGGAGCGGATGCTCGAAAGGGTGCGCCGGCGGTGACTCGAACCCCGGCCGGGTTTCCTGTATGCTGGCGCGATCGGCGCCGGAATCGGTCGCCGTCTCGCACTCGACCGCTGAAAGATCGATGCATGCCCGCCATCTCGATGCTTCGCATGCGTGCCCGGTTCGGTATCGCCGGCTTGACGGTCGTGCTGTCGTTACTTGCGAGCGCCGGCGCCAACGCCGAAGTGCGCATTTCCGGCAACACGGATTCCATGGTGCTCGAAGCACGGGACGCGCCGCTGCGCGAGATACTGGATACGTTTGGCAAATCGTTCCACGTCGGCTATCGCGGGAGTGCGGGTCTCGAGCAAAAGATCACGGGCAGGTATTCGGGCTCGCTGCACGCCGTGATCGGGCGCCTGCTGAGCGGCGAAAATTACGTTATCCGCTCGACGCCACACGGCATGGACATCGCAATTCTCGGCGCCACCGCATCCGACGCCGCGCGCGTGGCCTTGCCCTTGGCGTCCGATGGGACTTGGCGGGATGGCGACGGCAACACCATCGCTGCACCGACACAGAAAGTGACACAGTTCGCCGGGCCCAACGTTCCCGGGACGTGGCGTGACGGCGATGGCAATCTGATCGCCCCGCCGCCCGGCAGATAGTCGAGGCTGCCGCGCCGGCATGTACCTCTGGCTCAAAGCCCTGCACATCGTCGCCGTCATCTCCTGGATGGCCGGGATGCTCTATCTGCCGCGGCTGTTCGTCTATCACTGCGCCGCCGCGGCAGGCTCGGTACAGTCGGAAACCTTCAAGGTGATGGAGCGCCGGCTGCTCAGGGCGATCGTCAACCCGGCAATGATCGTGACCTGGCTCGCCGGTATCGCCCTGGCGGTGGACGGCCACTGGTTCGCCGCGCCTTGGTTTCAAATCAAATTCGCGCTGGTTCTCGCCATGAGCGCGATGCACGGCATGCTCGCGCGCTGGGTCAAGGCCTTCGCCGCCGACCGCAACCCGCATTCGGCAAAATTCTATCGTATTGTCAATGAGATACCAACGGTGCTGATGATCGCGATCGTCGTGCTGGCAACCGTCAAGCCATTCTAGGCAAAGCGAAAAATCATTCACAGCGGGCCGCCGCCTCTTGCGCGAATAACGCGCCCGCCATATGTTGTTTGCATCCCACCGAACGCAGGCGGATGCAGTCGCGTTCCGGCTCCAGACGTTCGGGCCGGTCGCAGCATCGGGTTCCCCGGGCACCTTTCCAAAACTTCCCCGTTACCCCAGACCTGCGATCTCTCCTCTAAGTCCATCGGTCCAGAGTCTCCGTATTTTTCCAGGACTCGGCCGGCCAATCTCCCAAGGATCAATGCCCCCCATGCGGGAAATGAAACTCCAGGACCTCAAGTCCAAAACACCGGCCGAGCTGGTGCAATTCGCCGAAGAAAACAAAGTCGAGAACGCCAGCACCATGCGCAAGCAGGAGCTGCTGTTCGCCATCCTCAAGCAGCTGGCGACGCAGGAGATCGACATCATCGGCGAAGGCGTCGTCGAAGTGCTG
>DATJVE010000090.1:0-29228 GCA_035501975.1 Pseudolabrys sp. | reverse complement strand
TTCTGACGCGTCTGGTCGCCGGCCCGATCATCGGCTTCCTCGTCGTCGCGATTGTCACCTATCACTGGCAATTCGGATTCGCATGGGAGGGCCGCGGCATCGAATACCCGCTGTTCTGGTCGATTGTAGTATTGCATTTCCTGGTGCGCGGCGGCGGGCCGTGGTCGCTCGACGCGCTGATCGGCCGGGAACTGTGATGCCATGACCGGCAAGGCTTTTGTGTCCACCGACGATACGGCGGAACGAAAAATCGCGATCGATCAGATCGGCGCCGGGCTTTATGCCCTGACCGCCGAAGGCGATCCCAATTCCGGCATCGTCGTCGGCGACGACGGCGTCATGGTCATCGATGCGCAGCCGACGCCGGCTATGGCGGAAGAACTGATTGCACGCGTTGCCAAGATCACCGACAAGCCGATCAAATACGTCCTACTTACGAATTTTCACGCGGTACGCGCGCTTGGCGCCTCGGCGTTCAAGGGCGCCGAAATCCTTGCCTGCGACGTCACGCGCGGGCTCATCGCAGAACGCGGCAAGCAGGACATGGATTCCGAGATCGGCCGCTTCCCGCGTCTGTTCCGCGCCGCCGACACGATCCCCGGCCTGACCTGGCCGGCCGTCACTTTCCCCGATCAGATCTCGGTCTGGCTCGGCCGGCGCGAGGTGCGCCTCATGCACATCGGGCGCGGCCACACCGCCGGCGACGTGATCGCGGTGGTGCCCGATGCCGGGGTAGTGTTCGCCGGCGCTCTGGTCGAATACAAATCCGCCTGTGACTGCGGCGACGCGCATTTCAGCGAATGGCTTGCCGCGATCGACCACGTCGCCGAAATGCAGCCGCTCGCGCTGCTGCCCGGCCGCGGCCCCGCGCTCACCACCGCGGACCAAGTGGCGGAGGGCCTGGCGCTCACCAGCGACTTCCTGTCGACGCTCTACGGCTCGGTGAGCGAGAGCGTGGCCAAGGGCCGCTCACTGAAGGAAGCCTTCGATTTGGTGCGGCTCCTCATGGACCCGAAATTCAAGAGCTTCGCGCTCTACGAGTCCTGCCTGCCGTTCAACGTGGTGCGCGCCTATGACGAGGCGCGCGGCGTCGATTGGCCGGTGATCTGGACGGTCGAGCGCGACCGCGAAATGTGGGCTGCCCTACAGGGGTAGAGGCTCAGCGCGTGCAGACGATGGCGACCACGTTGCAGTCGCTGCTGCGGCAGCCGCCCGAGCCGCCTTCGGGAATCGCGCCGGTGATGTCGTCGCGGTCGACGTGCCGATAGGACGCAGCCGACGCGAACTGGTGCGTGCGGCAATAGGCGTTGGCCGCCGCGGCGCCGCATTTGTCGCCGGACGCCAGGCACCTGTCGATGCCGTAGCCGTCACCGTCATTGGCGATGATGAACATCCGTCGTTCGGCCTGCGCAGTGCTCGCGAGGCAAATGAACAGAGCGGCGGCAAGACCGGCCAGCAGTGTACGCATGACAAAGCCCGCTGTTTTTGGAGGCGCCAGCCCCCGGCGCCGGTCCTTACAATGCGGACAAAATCGTTAAGAGCCGCTTAACCTTGCCGGCGCAGCCTGCTTCGGGCCTTGACGCTGTGCGCGCGAGGCAGCATTGTGCGCGCCGATGACCGGCCTTAACCATATCTGCGGCATTAGCCGCGAGATTATTCGCTAGCGCAAAACGCTGGCTGCGGCCGTCTTTTCTCAAGTTCGAGAGTTCAGGACGCCCCGGCCAGCGGGAACGCGAGGCTTTCGGGTAGACCATGGAGCTTAAGCTCTACGATACGCTGACACGGGAGAAGCGGGTGTTCGCCCCGATCGATCCCGCGCGCGTGCGCATGTATGTGTGCGGGCCGACGGTCTACGACTTTGCCCATATCGGCAACGCGCGGCCGGTGATCGTGTTCGACGTGCTGTTCCGCTTGCTGCGTCATCTCCACGGAGCCGAACACGTCACCTACGTGCGCAACGTCACCGACGTGGACGACAAAATCAACGCGCGCGCAGCGGAGTGCGGCGTCTCGATCCGCGAACTGACCGAAGAGACCTATAAGAATTTCAGCGAAGACGTCAAAGCGCTCGGCTGCCTGCCGCCGACCGTCGAACCGCGCGCGACCGAGTACGTCTGCAATCCGGCTGCCAGCGTGGATATGATCCGCCTGATCGAGCGGCTGGTCGCCAACGGCAATGCCTACGTGGCCGAAGGTCATGTATTGTTTGCCGTGTCGACCATGCCGGATTACGGCAAGCTGTCGAAGCGTTCGCTTGACGAGATGGAAGCAGGCGCACGCGTCGAGGTGGCGCCCTACAAGCGCAATCCGATGGACTTTGTGCTGTGGAAGCCGTCGCCGCTGGAATTGCCGGGCTGGGACAGCCCGTGGGGCCGCGGCCGCCCAGGCTGGCATATCGAATGCTCGGCCATGTCGGCGGCGCTGCTCGGCAAAACCTTCGACATCCACGGTGGCGGCATCGATCTCGTGTTTCCGCACCACGAGAACGAGATCGCGCAATCGCGCTGCGCCTTCCATACGCCGGTGATGGCGAATTATTGGATGCACAACGGCTTCTTGCAGGTCGAAGGCGAGAAGATGTCGAAGAGCCTCGGCAACTTCGTGACCATTCACGAATTGCTCAAGGATTGGCCGGGGGAGGTGGTGCGCTTCACCATGCTACAAACGCATTATCGGCAGCCGATCAATTGGACGGTTGCGGGCCTGCGCGAAGCGCAGAAAGTCCTTGATCACTGGTACGCGCTAACCGCCGATGCGACGCCCGGCTATTTGTGCGCCGATGCGCTCGATGCACTGCTCGACGATCTCAATACGCCGAAGGCTTTTGCCGCGCTGCACGAATTGCGTGGTGAAGCCGCCAAGGGCGCCAAGCCCGCCGCCGCTTGCCTCAAGGCGAGCGCGCAGTTGCTCGGTCTCTTGCAGATGCCGGCCGCCGCCTGGGCGGCATTCCGTCCCGCGTCGCTAGCGGTCGACGAGAGCAAGATCGTGAGTCTGATCGACGCGCGCGCTGCCGCGCGCAAGGCCAAGGACTTCAAGGAATCTGACCGCATCCGCGACGAGCTCGCCGCCATGGGCGTGGTGCTCAAGGATTCCAAGGACGGCACCACCTGGGAGATCGCGCGATGATGGCCATGGCGCATCCCAAACTGGCGCTGCGGCCGATGCTGCCGGCCGATGTCTCGCTGTTGCGCGAAATCTTCCGCGATTCCATCGAGGAATTGACCGCCGACGATTACAGCGAGGCGCAGCAGAAGGCCTGGGCGTCTTCCGCCGATGACGAGGCCGCCTTCGGCAAGAAGCTCGCCGGCGAATTGACGCTGGTGGCGACGCTCGGTGGCTCGCCGGTCGGCTTTGCCTCCCTGGAAGGCAAGGACAAGATCGACATGCTCTACGTGCATCCCGCGGCGGCCGGGCAGGGCGTCGGCGCCATGCTGATCGACGCGTTGGAAAAACTTGCCGGCGCGCGCGGCGCGGCGAAGCTCGTGGTCGACGCCAGCGATACGGCGCGCGGCTTCTTCGAGAAGCGTGGCTATGTCGCCCAGCAGCGCAATTCGGTGTCGGTCGGCGACGAATGGCTCGCCAACACCACGCTCGCCAAGCAACTGGTCAAACGGGAGGCCTCATGAGCAAGCCCGACACCCCGTTCCCCCGGCATTGGCTCTATTACATCGTCCTCAAGTTCGCGGTGCTCGCCGCCGCGATCCTGCTCGCGCTCTACATCTTTCATGTGATCTGAGGATGGCCATGAGCAAAGAGCGCCTCTATTTGTTCGACACGACTTTGCGCGACGGCGCGCAGACGAATGGCGTCGATTTCACGCTGGCCGACAAGCTGGCGATCGCGCAGATGTTGGACGAGCTCGGCATCGATTATGTCGAAGGCGGCTATCCGGGCGCCAACCCGACCGATACCGAACTGTTCGGCGCCGACCGCAAGCTCGATACGACCTTCACCGCCTTCGGCATGACGCGAAGGCCGGGCCGCTCGGCGTCGAACGATCCGGGGCTTGCCGCGCTGCTCGAGGCCAAGGCCGACGCCGTCTGTTTCGTTGCCAAGAGCTGGGACTATCACGTGCGCGTCGCGCTGGAGACGACGGAGGAGGAGAACCTCGCCTCGATCAGCGACAGCGTCAAAGCCGCCAAAGCCAAGGGGCGCGAAGTGCTGCTCGACTGCGAGCATTTCTTCGACGGCTACAAGGCCAACCCCAAATATGCGCTTTCCTGCGCCAAGGCGGCCTATGACGCGGGCGCGCGCTGGGTGGTGCTGTGCGACACCAATGGCGGCACGCTGCCGCACGAGGTCGAGGAGATCGTCGCCGCGGTGTGCAAGGCGATCCCCGGCGACCATGTCGGCATCCACGCGCATAACGACACCGAGCAGGCGGTGGCCAATTCCTTTGCCGCCGTGCGCGCCGGGGCGCGGCAGATCCAGGGCACGCTCAACGGGTTGGGTGAGCGGTGCGGCAACGCCAATCTGGTGTCGATCATCCCGACGCTGAAATTGAAGAAGGAATTTTCCGACGCCTTCGAGATCGGCGTCAGCAATGCCGCTTTGAAAAAACTGGCGCATGTCTCGCACGCGCTCGACGAGCGGCTCAACCGCGGCTCCAACCGGCATGCGCCTTACGTCGGCGAGAGCGCGTTTGCCACCAAGGCGGGCATTCACGCCTCCGCCATCCTGAAGGACCCGGCGACCTACGAGCACGTGGCGCCCGGCAGCGTCGGCAACAAGCGCAAGGTGCTGGTGTCCGAGCAGGCCGGAAAATCCAACATTCTGGCCGAACTCGAGCGCATCGGCATCAAAGCCGACAAGGACGATCCACGCATCGGCCGCCTCCTGGAGATCGTCAAGGAGCGCGAGACGGCGGGCTACGCCTACGAGGCGGCCGACGCCTCGTTCGAAATGCTGGCGCGGCGCACCCTCGGCACCGTGCCGGATTTTTTCGACGTCGAGAAATTCGATGTCAGCGTCGAGCATCGCATCAACGCCGTCGGCCATCCGGTGACGGTGTCGATGGCCGTGGTCAAGGTCAAGGTCGGCAACGACGAAATGATCTCGGCGGCCGAGGGCAACGGCCCGGTCAACGCGCTCGACCACGCGCTGCGCAAGGACCTCGGCAAGTATCAGGATTATATCAAGGGCCTCAAGCTCACCGATTACCGCGTGCGCATTCTCAATTCCGGCACCGAAGCGGTCACCCGCGTGTTGATCGAGAGCGAGGACGAGACCGGCGATCATTGGACGACGATCGGCGTGTCGCCCAATATCATCGACGCCTCGTTCCAGGCGCTGATGGATTCGATCGTCTACAAGCTGGTAAAGTCCGGTGCGCCGGCGTGACATGGAAAGCAGTCATCCTCGCCTTCGCGGGGACGGCAGCGAAGGCAGCATGCCATGATCGACCACGTTTCCGTTGCGGTGCGTGACCTCGCGGCCGCCGCGCGGTTCTATGATAGCGTGCTGGCGACGCTCGGCTTTGCCCAGTTGGAAACGCGGTCGGCGACCGTCGGTTTTGGCAAGGGCTATCCCGAATTTTGGATCAACCTTCGCGGCGCCGTGGAAGCGCCGAGCGGCGCGCATGTCTGTTTTCGCGCGCGCACCGCCGCCATGGTCGACGCCTTTCACGCCGCGGCGCTCGCCATCGGCGGCACCGACGACGGCAGGCCGGGCTTACGCCCGCAGCACGGCGAGGGCTACTACGCGGCCTTCATCCGCGATCCCGACGGCAACCGCATCGAGGCCGTGACGTTCGTCGCCAAAGTGTGATTACAGCCGATCGGCGTCGGCCGTGGTCATTTTCTTGGCGGCTTCTGGCAGGGCCTGCGCGGCCTTTTGCAGCATCGGCAGGATGTCATCGACCTTGTCCGCGACCAGCAGGTCGAAGCTGAGATCGCCGCGGATGAATTCCAGCGCTTTCATGTGATCGAGCAGCGCGCAGAGCGGCTGCCAGAAGCCCTCGATATTGGCGAGCAGGATCGGCTTCTTGTGGCGGCCGAGCTGCGCCCAGGTCATCTGTTCGACGATCTCCTCCAGCGTGCCGACGCCGCCGGGCAGCGCGACAAAGGCGTCGGCGAGCTCAAACATCTTGCGTTTGCGCTCATGCATGTCGCGGGTGACGATCAGCCCGTGTTCCCCTTTGATGGCGTGCTCACGTGCCACCAGGAAGTCGGGGATGATGCCGGTGACCTCGCCGCCATGGTCCAGTACGGCGCTTGCGAGCTCCCCCATCATGCCGACGTGGCCGCCGCCATAGACCAGGCCGACGCCGTGTTTGGCGAGGATCGCGCCGAAAGCACGGGCAGCTTCCACAAAGGCCGGGTCGGCACCCGGTCCGGAGCCGCAATAGACGCAGATTTTTCGAATTTTCGCAGGGTTCTCGGGTCGCTTCATGTCCCTGCATGTGCGCCGCGCATGCGGCAGCGTCAAGGCAGCGGCCGGCGGTCATTTATCGTCACATGACAGGGTGATTACGCCTGAGAATCCCCCTATATGAAGGCCCTGCATGAGCGACCACCACCATCATCGTACCAGCCAGGGTGGCGCCCCGGTCTCCGGCGACCGCGGCGCGCTGCTGCGCACCGTGGTGCATCTGTGGCCCTATATCTGGCCCTCCGACCGCGCCGACCTGAAGCTGCGCGTCCTCGGCGCCGTGCTGCTGCTGCTTGCCGCCAAGCTCGCGACCATCGCGGTGCCCTTCACCTACAAATGGGCGACCGATGCGCTCGCCGGCCACGGCTCGGCGCCGGTGGCCGCCTCCGATTGGCTGGTCTGGGCGCTGGCCGCGCCGGTTGCCATGACCATCGCCTACGGCGGCATGCGCATCCTGATGGCGGCGCTCACGCAATTGCGCGACGGCGTCTTCGCCAAGGTGGCGATGCACGCGGTGCGCCGGCTCGCCTACCGCACTTTCGTGCATATGCACGAATTGTCGCTGCGCTTTCATCTCGAACGCAAGACCGGCGGCCTCACCCGCGTGCTCGAGCGCGGGCGCAACGCCATCGAGACCATCGTACGGATGGTGATCCTGCAGCTCTCGCCGACCATCATCGAATTGCTGCTGATCGTCGGCGTGCTGATGTGGAAATTCGATTGGCGCTACGTGCTGGCGATCATAATCACCGTCGCCGTCTACATGACCTACACCTATCACGCCACCGAGTGGCGCATCGGCATCCGCCGCAAGATGAATGACAGCGACACCGACGCCAACGTCAAGGCAATCGACTCACTGCTCAATTACGAGACGGTGAAATATTTCGGCGCCGAGAGGCGGGAAGCCGATCGTTACGACAAATCGATGGCGCGCTACGAGGAGGCGAGCACGCGCGCCTATACCTCGCTCGCCATCCTCAACGCCGGGCAGGCGGTGATCTTCACCTTCGGGCTCGCCGCCGCCATGGTGATGTGCGCCTATGAGGTGCGCGCCGGCACCAAGACGGTCGGCGATTTCGTGCTGATCAACGCCATGATGATCCAGCTTTACCAGCCGCTCAATTTCATGGGCATGGTCTATCGCGAGATCAAGCAGGCGGTGACCGACATCGAGCTCATGTTCTCGATCCTTTCGCGCGAGCCGGAGATCAAGGATGTCCCCGGCGCGCCGCCGCTGCAAGTGACCAACGGCACCGTCCGCTTCGAGGATGTGCGCTTCGCCTACGAGCCGCAACGCCGCATCCTCAAAGGCATCAACTTCGAGGTGCCGGCGGGGAAGACGGTGGCGGTGGTCGGTCCCTCCGGCGCCGGCAAGTCGACGATCTCGCGGCTGCTGTTCCGCTTCTACGACCTCGCCGGCGGCCGCATCCTGATCGACGGCCAGGACATCGCCAGGGTCACGCAGGCTTCGCTGCGCCACGCCATCGGCATGGTGCCGCAGGACACCGTGCTGTTCAACGACACCATCCGCTACAACATCCGCTACGGCCGCTGGGAAGCGAGCGACGCCGAAGTGGAAGAAGCGGCAAAACTCGCGCAGATTGATCCTCTGATCCGCATTGCGCCGAAAGGCTACGACACCGAAGTCGGCGAACGCGGCTTGAAACTTTCCGGCGGCGAAAAGCAGCGCGTGGCGATTGCGCGAACCATCCTGAAGGCGCCGCCGATCCTGCTCTTGGACGAGGCGACCTCGGCACTCGACAGCCACACCGAGAAGGAAATCCAGGACGCGCTCGAGCGCGTATCGAAGGGGCGCACCACGCTGGTGATCGCGCACCGGCTCTCCACCATCGTCGGCGCCGACGAGATCATCGTGCTTGACCAGGGCGAGATCGTCGAGCGCGGTACGCATTTCGCGCTGCTCGCCGCCGACGGGCTTTACGCCAGCATGTGGAACCGCCAGCGTGAGGCCGAGGAAGCGCGCGAGAGGCTCGCCCGCGTTGCGGAAGACGAGGCCGCGCCAAACCGCAACCCGCCCCCGGTCGAGGACGTCCTCTCGGCCGCCGCTGGCGCGCCGGTCGAGGCGCAAGCCGACGCCGCGGAGTAGGATAGGGCATGTCGATCTACGATTCGATCCGCGCGCAAATGGTGCCCATCACCCCCGAGGGCTACCCGTTCATCGGCGCCTTTGCGCTGGCGAGCCTGGTTTTGTTCTGGCTGTGGAGCCCGCTCGGCTGGCTCGGCACGCTGGCGACGATCTGGTGCGCTTATTTCTTCCGCGATCCGCCGCGGGTGACGCCGGTGCGCGACGGGCTGGTGGTGGCGCCCGCCGATGGCCGCATCAGCCAGATCACCACGGCGCCGCCACCGCACGAGCTCGGCCTCGGCGATACGCCGCAACTGCGCATCTCGATCTTCATGAGCGTGTTCGATTGCCACGTAAACCGCAGTCCGGTGGCCGGCCGCATTGAGAAGATCGTCTATCAGCCGGGCAAGTTCTTCAATGCCGATCTCGACAAGGCGAGCGCCGACAACGAGCGCAATTCGCTGGTGATCGCGGCCGCGGGCGCGCGCGTCGCGGTCGTGCAGATCGCCGGCTTGATCGCAAGGCGCATCGTCTGCTTCGTGCGCGAGGGCCAGCCGCTCGGCGCCGGCGAGCGCTTCGGCATGATCCGCTTCGGCTCGCGCCTCGACGTCTATCTGCCGGACGGCACGTTGCCGCTGGTGGCGGTGGGGCAGACCTCGCTTGCCGGTGAAACGGTACTCGCCGATTTGCGCAACAACGACCCCGGCCGCGCGTTCCGCAGCGGGTAAATCGTTAACGAGACCGGCAAACGGGTCCGCCGCGCCGTGGCGCCGGCGCCGGGAAGCGACTATATTGGCGCCATGGTTTTTCAGCCCATCGATCCTGCGCCGCCGCCGCGCCGCCGCCGGTTCAAGCCGATTCCGGTGCGCACGCTGCTGCCCAATCTGATCACGCTCTTGGCGCTCTGCGCGGGGCTCACCGCCATTCGCATGGCGGTCGAGAGCCGGCTCGATCTGGCGCTGGCCGCCATCGTCTTGGCGGCGACGCTCGACGGCATCGACGGGCGCATCGCGCGCATGCTCAAGGGCACCTCGCGCTTCGGCGCCGAACTCGACAGCCTCGCCGACTTCGTCAACTTCGGCGTGGCGCCGGCGCTGATCCTCTATTTCTGGGGCCTGTACGAGCTCAAATCAGCGGGCTGGATCGCCGCGCTGGTGTTTGCGATCTGCGCCGGCTTAAGGCTTGCGCGCTTCAATGTGATGATCGACGATCCCAACCAGCCTGCTTGGGCGGGGAATTTTTTCACCGGCATCCCGGCGCCGGCCGGCGCCATCACGGTGCTGTTGCCGATCTATCTCTACTTCCTCGGCGTCTCCAACGGGCTGGTCACGGTGTGGCTGACGTTCTTCTATACCCTGGCGATCGCCCTCCTCATGGTGTCGCGGCTTCCGGTGTTCTCCGGCAAGCGCGTGGGCAAGCGCGTACCGCCGGATATGGTGCTGCCGGTCTTCGTCGTGGTGGTATTGTTCTTCGCGCTGCTCATCAGCTATCCATGGGAAGTGCTCACCATTGGCACACTTGCCTATCTCGCCTGCCTGCCGTTCGGCTGGCTGTCCTATCGCAACTACCAACGCAAGGACGTCGAGGCAGCAGCCGCTGCCGCCGAAACATCAATGACGGTGGCCGGTCATCTGACCGCGGGCGAGGACGATCACGAGCGCCCAGCGCGCTTGAACTGATCGAACGCGCCTTCAATCCATGCACGCGCCGCAGGCTCATTTATTGCGATAGCCCTGCGTGCCGAACGGATAGCCGGGCATCAGATCGTAGGGGTGGCCCCAGCCGGGCAGGGCCTTCATGCGCTCGAGCCAGGCGCCGATCGCCGGATAGTCCTTGGCGACGTCGAAGCCGAATTCTTCGGCGGGATAGTACAAATAGCCGGTCATCGAAACGTCGGCGATGGTCGGCTTGCCGCTCACCAGGAATTGCCGCCCGGTCAACCGCTTGTTGACGATGGCGAGAGCGGCTTGCGCGCGTCCGTGTAAGAACGCCGTCACCGCCGGGTCGCCGGCCGGCTTGGCGAAATTCTTGAGAAAGCGGAAGGGCCCGAGAAAGCCGCTGACCTTCTGATTGTCGAAGATGATCCAACGCAGCGATTCCAACTCCTCGTCCTCGCCTTGCGGCAAGAACTTTCCGGATTTGCGCGCGAGATAGGTGAGGATCACGCCCGACTGGCTGAGCTTCTTCTTGCCGTGCACCAGCACCGGCGCTTCGCCCATTTCATTGATCGTCTCGCGAAACTCCGGCGTGCGCTGCGGCGCCGCGCCGAAGAAGTCGTACCAGACCGGCTCCCACTTGGCGCCGATCAGATTGAGCATCAGCGCGGCGCGGTAGGCATTGCCGGACTGGGCGAAGCAGTAGAGCTGATATTCGGTCATGACGGTTCCGACTATTGCGCCGACGGTTGGCGGCTCAGCGTCACCGCCGTCCCGGCGGTCGCTTGGCCTTGGAAGCGGCCGTCGGCAAAGGTGAGATTAGCCAGCGGCTGGTTTTCGTGGTCGTTGATCGTGAGCGTGCCGGCGGCCAGCGTCCAGTGCCGGCTGGTAAAGAAATTGCCCGGGCAGCCGCCTTCCGGCTCGATGGTGCCCTCCTGGCCGCCCGCCGCGCCCACGAAATTCATGCCGCAGGATGGTGCATTGGGCGCCGCCAGAATCCAGTGGCCTGTCATCCCCACGTTCGGCGCGGGAGCCGTCGCAGGCGCCACGCCGCTGAGCGGATTGCCGGCGCAACCGGCCAGCAATAATGCGCCAAGCGCGCTCGCCGCGACCCGAAGCGTCGGCATGCGAAGGCGTTCCTATTTCATGGTCGGGATCACGAATTCCGCGCCTTCCTTGGTGCCGGTCGGCCAGCGCGAGGTGATCGTCTTGGTTTTGGTGTAAAAGCGGACCGAATCCGGCCCATGCTGGTTGAGATCGCCGAAGCCGGAGCGCTTCCAGCCGCCGAAGGTGTAATAGGCGAGAGGCACGGGGATCGCGAAATTCACCCCCACCATGCCGACTTGCACGCGGTTGACGAAATCGCGCGCAGTGTCGCCGTCGCGCGTGAAGATAGCGACGCCGTTGCCGTATTCGTGGTCGGACGGCAACCGCACCGCCTCCTCGTAATCTTTCGCGCGCACCACCGAGAGTACCGGCCCGAAGATTTCTTCCTTGTAGATTTTCATGTGTGGCTGCACCTCGTCGAACAAGCAGCCGCCGATGAAATTGCCGTTCTCGTAGCCCTGCAGCCTGAATCCGCGGCCGTCGACCACGAGCTTGGCGCCTTCCTTGATGCCGCTGTCGATGTAGCCGCGCACTTTGTTGAGCAGCTCGCGCGTCACCATCGGGCCGTAGTCGGCCTTGTCGTCGCTCGAGGGTCCGATCTTCAAGCCTTCGACGCGCGGGATCAGCTTGCCGAGCAGGGTGTCGGCGGTCTTCTTGCCGACCGGCACCGCCACCGACACCGCCATGCAGCGTTCGCCGGCCGAGCCGTAGCCGGCACCGATTAGCGCGTCGACCGCCTGGTCCATGTCGGCGTCCGGCATGACGATCATGTGGTTCTTGGCGCCACCGAAGCACTGCACGCGCTTGCCGTTGGCGCAGCCGGTTGAATAGATGTACTCGGCGATCGCCGAGGAGCCGACGAAGCCGATCGCTTTGATGCGCGCATCGTTGAGCAGCGTGTCGACCGCTTCCTTGTCGCCGTTGACGACGTTGAGCACGCCTTCCGGCAGGCCGGCTTCGAGAAACAGTTCGGCGATGCGCATCGGCACCGAGGGGTCGCGCTCCGACGGCTTGAGGATGAAGGCGTTGCCGCAGGCAAGCGCCGGCGCCGCCTTCCACAGCGGAATCATGGCCGGAAAATTGAACGGCGTGATACCGGTGACCACGCCGAGCGGCTGGCGCACCGAATAAAGGTCGATGCCGGGGCCGGCGCCTTCGCTGTAGTCGCCCTTCAGGAGATGCGGAATGCCGCAGGCGAATTCGACCACCTCGAGCCCGCGCTGGATGTCGCCGCGCGCATCGGGCAGCGTCTTGCCATGCTCGGAGGAGAGCAGCTTGGCGAGGCTGTCGTATTCCTTCTGCACCAGCTCAAGAAACTTGAACATCACGCGCGCGCGCCGCTGCGGATTGGTCGCCGCCCAGGCCGGCTGCGCCGCTTCCGCGACCGCGATTGCGTGCTCGACCTCGGAGTGCTTGGCGAGCGCCACCTTGGCCTGGATTTCGCCGGTGTTGGGATTAAACACGTCGCCGAAGCGTCCGGAGGTACCTTTGACGGCCTTGCCGCCGATGAAATGGTCGATTTCACGCATGGGTCGCTTTCCTCCAGTTCTGACGGTCTCCGACGCCCGAAAAACCTAATTCTAGCGAATTTTGTAGTTTTCCGCGGGCCGGTTACGGGGATGCCCCTGCAAGCCTGGGCGTTTTTCTTTCACCAACGGTTAGCCTTTACTGCCTCTTAACAGCGCCAGTCTAGGGTCCTCCTTAGCGGTCGGCGCAGCACGCAACGGCCGCTCGTGCGCGTTCGGGGTCAGGTCGTCATGGATATCGCAACGAGTCTCGGTCTGTTGTCAGGCGTCGCCGTCGTTACCCTGGTGATCCTGATGGGCGGCGACTTGCATATGTTCGTCAGCGAGCACGCGTTCATCGTCATTTTCGGCGGTTCGTTCGCCGCCACCTTCATCCGCTTCCCGCTCTCCTCGATGCTGCATGGCCTGCCGCTGGGCGCGAAATTCGCCTTCACCATGCGCCGAATGACCCAGCGCGAGCTGGTCGACGAAATCGCCGGCATTGCCGAAATTGCCCGCAAATCCGGTCCCATGGGGCTCGAAAAAGTCGAGATCGAGGACCCGTTCCTGGCCAAAGGCATCCGCTACGTCGCCGACGGCTACGACACCAATTTCATCCGCGACAATCTCGAGCGCGATCGCGACAACTTCCTCACCCATCTCGATGAGGGCCAGAAGATCTACCGCGCGGTCGGCGACTGCGCGCCCGCCTTCGGTATGATCGGAACTCTCATCGGCATGGTGCAGATGTTCGCCAACATGACCGACCCGTCCAAGCTCGGTCCGTTCATGGCCGGCGCGCTGCTCGCGACTTTTTACGGCGCGGCACTGGCCAATCTGTTCTGCCTGCCGATCGCCGACAAGCTGCATCTCAAGCTGGTCGACGAGGAGGTCAATCGCACCTTGATCATCGACGGCGTGCTGATGATCCGCGAAGCCAAGAGCCCGACCCTCGTGCGTGAAATGCTGCTCGCCTACCTGCCCGAGAAGCATCGCCACAGCGACGAGGAAGAAGAAAAAGCGGCGGAGTCGGTACCCGCGTAACGCGTTGGGTCGGGGACGGCGAGTATGGCGAGACGCAAAGACGGTGGGCACGGCGGCGGCCACGGTTGGTTCGTAACCTTTGCCGACCTGATGGGATTGCTGGTCAGCTTCTTCGTGATGCTGGTCGCCTTTTCCACGCAGGACCAGCAGAAGCTGAAAATCGTCGCCGGCTCGATGCGCGACGCCTTCGGCGTGCAGGAAAACGTGCGCTATTCCGGCATCATCGAGGTGCTCGGGCTGCCGACGCGGCCGCGCCTGAAGAACGCCGCCCAGATCGACCCGAAGGACGCCTCGGCGACGCCGACGCCCGACGAACGCGACCGCGAACGCAACTACGGCGTCCGCTTCAAGAAAGATCAGAAATTCGCGCTCGCCTCGGCCTCACTGCGGCAAGCTTTGCAGGACATGCCGGAGATTACCGAGGCCTCCAAGCACATCATGGTCGAGGAGACCAAGCAGGGCCTGAACATCGAGATCGTCGACCAGGATGGCCGCTCGATGTTCCCCGATGGCGCCAAAGAGCCCTACGAGCGCACCCGCAAGATCGTCCAGAAGATCGCGCCGGCGCTCAAGGCGATGCCGTACCGCGTGTCCATCACCGGCCATACCGCTTCGAGCAAAGTGCCGGACAAGCCGGGTTACGGGGCCTGGGAACTGTCCGCCGACCGCGCCAACGCCGTGCGCGAGATACTGGCCGCCGAAGGGCTGCCGCCCGGCCACATTTTCATGGTGGCGGGCAAAGCCGATACCGACCCGCTTTTCCCCGACAATCCGTACCTGTCACCCAACCGCCGCGTGACCATCACGTTGATGCGCGAAGAGCCGCCGATACCGCCAGATTTAACCCCGTAAACGTGGGCGCCGATCCCCGCTGGCCATTTCGAGGCGCGCCGGCATGAATCTTTTAACTCCTTGAAAAACGTAGCGCGAGGCCTGCATATTGTGCATGACGACGGCCGATGCACTGCATAATTGGCGGTGCTGAGCTCACGCTGCCGGCGTTATAAGCCCGCGGCCCATAATTTTGCATTGCACAGGCCTAGGCCAATCCCCCATGTCGAAAACCATTGCCGCGGCCCGCGGCGGCTCGCCGGCGGCCAACGGTGATGGCGACCATTCGTCCACAAACCCAGGTTTCTGGGCGATCACGCTCGGCTGCATCGGCGTCGTTTATGGCGATATCGGCACCAGCCCGCTCTATGCCTTGCGCGAATCGGTGCTCGCCGCGTCCGGCTCCGGCCACGTCGTCGACGAACCGGTGGTGCTCGGCATTCTCTCGCTGATCATCTGGGCGCTGCTGTTGGTGGTGACGGCGAAATACGTCCTCATCCTGTTGCGCGCCGACAATAACGGGGAGGGCGGCACCTTGGCGCTGATGGCGCTCGCCTCGCGCGCCCTCGGCGGCAGCCGCGGCGGCGCCGTCGTTATTCTCTTGGGCATCATCAGCGGGGCGCTGTTTTACGGCGACGCCATCATCACACCGGCGCTGTCGGTTCTATCGGCGATCGAAGGCTTGAAGGTCGTCACGCCGGCTTTCGACGAATACGTCGTGCCGTTCACCGTCCTCATCCTGTTGGGGCTTTTCGCCGGGCAGTCGCGCGGCACGGCAAAAGTGGCGGCGCTGTTCGGCCCGATCATGGTGATCTGGTTCATCGCCATCGCGGTCGGCGGCCTGTGGCACATCGGGAAAAATCTCAATGTGCTTTACTCGTTCAATCCGTATTACGGCATCCACTTTCTGCTGCGTCACGGCATCATCGCCTTCTTTACGCTCGGCGCGGTATTCCTGGTGGTGACCGGCGCGGAAGCGCTGTATGCCGATCTCGGTCATTTCGGCGATGGGCCGATCCGCTTTGCCTGGCTGATCGTCGTGTTGCCGGCGCTCCTCATCAACTATCTCGGACAGGGCGCGCTGGTGCTCGCCAATCCGAAGGCCATCGAAAATCCATTTTTCCTGCTCTACCCGGATTGGGCGCTGTTGCCGATGGTGGCGCTGGCGACTGCCGCGACCGTGATCGCGAGTCAGGCGGTGATCACCGGCGCCTATTCGCTGACGCAGCAGGCGATCCAGCTCGGCCTCCTGCCGCGCCTGGAGATCCGCCATACCTCGGAGGCGCTGTTCGGGCAGATCTACATGCCGCGCGTGAACACGCTGCTGCTGATCGGCGTATTGCTGCTGGTCGCATTGTTCCGCTCGTCCAGCGCGCTTGCCTCCGCCTACGGCATTGCCGTGACCGGCACCATGGTGGTCACCGGAATGATGGCGGTTATTGTCATCAGGCGCGTCTGGGGCTGGCCGCTGCTCGGCGCGCTGAGCTTGATGATGCCGTTCCTGTTCATCGATCTCACCTTCCTGTCCGCCAATCTGCTCAAGGTGGTGGAGGGCGGCTGGATGCCGCTCGCGCTCGGCGCCGTGGTCATGACGATCATGTATACGTGGCGGCGCGGCAGCCGGCTGTTGTTCGAGAAGACGCGGCGGCAGGAAATCCCGCTCGAGGGCCTGGTCGCAAGTCTGGAAAAGAAGCCGCCGACGCGCGTGCCCGGCACCGCGGTTTTCTTCACCAGCGACCCGTTCAGCGCACCCACCGCGCTGCTGCACAGCCTCAAGCATTACAAGGTGCTGCACGAGAAGAACGTCGTCCTCACCATTGAGACCGCGGATACCCCGCGCGTCGACCCGGCCGACCGCGTCCGCATCGAGCCGGTCGGCCAGACGTTCACGCGCGTCAATCTGCGCTTCGGTTTCATGGAGACGCCCAACGTGCCGAAGGCGCTCGCCATCGCCCGCAAGCTTGGCTGGCAGTTCGACATCATGTCGACGTCGTTCTTCCTGTCGCGCCGTTCGCTCAAGCCGGCCGCCCATTCCGGCATGCCGCGCTGGCAGGACCGGCTGTTCATCGGGCTGACCCGCGTCGCCAACGACGCCACCGACTATTTCCAGATCCCGACCGGCCGGGTGGTGGAGGTCGGAACCCAGGTGACCGTCTGAAAAAATCCGGGTAAAACCGCGGCCTAAATACCCGGAGCGATGTGCATGGCCGACGAGATACCGCGCGCCAACGAAGTGGAAAATCTGACGCCCGAGCAGGTGACGGCGGGCCTTAAAGCCGGCCGCATGCTGCTGGTCGACGTGCGCGAGCCGAACGAGACCGCGGTGGAGCGCTATCCCGGCGCGGCGATCGTGCCGCTGTCGTGCTTCGATCCGGCCGATATTCCCGACCCGCAAGGCAGGCAGGTGGTGTTCGCCTGCCGCTCCGGCCGCCGTTCGGTAACCGCCTCGCTCGCCGCCCAGGACGCGGGCTATCCCTACAAATCGCACCTGGCCGGCGGCATCATCGCCTGGAAAGCCGCTGGGCTTCCAACCGACGCCGGTTAAACCATGCAACGGTCTCGATCGATCGAGTACCTCATCGCTTGTCTCGGAGCGGCACTGCTCGCGCTTGTGCTGCTGCCGGTCCAAGGCGCGCGCGCCGCCGACGATGCGACGTGGGCTTTGCTCAAAAAGCCCGGGCATTTCGTGCTGCTGCGGCATTCCAATGCGCCCGGCGCAACGCCGGAGCCCTACGGCATCGATCTCAAGAACTGCGCCATCCAGCGCTCGCTGGATGATGCCGGGCGCGCGCAAGCGCGCCGTGTCGGCGATGCGTTCCGCAAGCACGGCATCGCGCATGCGCGCCTCGTCTCCAGCCAGTTCTGCCGCGCGCTGGAAACCGCCCGGCTGACCGGCCTCGGCCCGGTCGCCGAATTGCCGGCGCTCAATCAAGTGTTTCTCACCGACGCGAGCGGCATGCACGAGACGGCGGAAAAGACCGCAAAATTCCTGAAGACGATCCCCGCCAAACAGCTCACGGTTCTGGTGTCGCACGTCACCAATATTCAGGCGATTGCCGGCGCGAACCTGTCGTCGGGCGAGATGGCGGTCGTGCATATCGACGCTGCCGGCGCCGTGGCGGTTGACGGCCGCATCCTGGTCCCCTGAACGCCCTTACGCTCGGCTACGTTGCTGAACGGTTCGGCTCGTCCTCCGGCCGCCAACGCCGGTGCTGCCAGAGCCATTGCTCCGGATTGTCGCGGATCCAACCCTCGATCACGTTCATGACGATCTGCATGGTGCCGGCAACATCGACCTTGCCTTCGGCATCGCGCGCGGGCTGGATCGCGTCGGTGATATCGCCGCGGTAGCGGTGGCCCGGCAGCCGAACGAGCCGCACACCATGGATTGGGCAGTCGAAATGGCGGGCGAGCCGCGCCAGCAACGGGTTGGCGCGCGTCGGCCGTCCGAAGAAAGTCACCGGCACGCCGCGCACGTAATATTGGTCGACCAGCATCCCGACATGGCCGCCGCGTTCGAGCGCTTCGGCCAGCTTGACCGGCGCGCCGAGGCCGGTCGGGATCAGCGTGCCCATGAGGGCGGAGCGGGTCTCGGTGATCCAGCGATCGATCGCAGCGACATTCGGCCTGCGGTACAGCACCGCGCTGTCGAGCCCGTAACCGTGCGCGGAAATCGCCGGCAGCTCCCAATTGCCGAGATGGGCGGCGAACACCAGTGCCGGCTTGTCGTCCTCGGCAAGCCGCAGAAAGCGCGCGAGGTCTTCGGGCGCGATGTCGAAACGGCCGGGTTGCTCGGGCGACTGATAATCCCAGAGCCGGTCGAGATGGACGAATTCGGCGCCCATGCGGCCGAGATTGTCCCAGGTGCCAGTTAAGATCGCCTCGATGTCCGCAGCGGACTTCTCGGGAAACGCGGCGGTGAGCTGCTCGCGGGCGATACGGTTTTCACGCAGCAGCGGGCCAACTTTGCGCAATGTCCAGCCGGCGGCGTCCGCCAAGCGATCGGGATCGACCCGGCGCAACGATTTGATCAGCGCGATCGCCAGCGTACCGATCGCGGCATCGCTCATGGCCTTTGCGGCGCGCCGCGCCCGCAGAATCATGCGCCTCAGCGGATTAGGCATCAGAAATGCACGATCACTTTGCCGAACACCTGTCGGCTTTCGATGCGCGCCAGCCCTTGTTCGAAGTCGGCGAGCGCGAATTCGCTATCGATGACCGGCGTTATGCCCGCCGCCATCTTCGACAGGCTGTCGCGGATATTGCGCATGGCGGCGCCGAAGGAGCCGAAAATCTTGTACTGTTGCTGGAACAGCTGCATCAGATTGATGGTCACGCTCGGGCCGGCGGTCGAGCCGCAGGTCACGAGACGTCCGCCGCGCTTCAAGCAGAGCAGGGAGGCATTGAAGGCTTCGCCGCCGACGTGTTCGAACACCACGTCGACGCCTTTCTTGGCAGTGAGCTTGCGGGTCACCCCTTCGAAGCGTTCGCTCTTGTAGTTGATGACGTGATCGGCGCCGAGCGCCTTCGCCTTCTCCGCCTTGGCATGGTCGCCGACGGTGGTGATGACGGTGCAGCCGATCGCCTTCGCCATCTTGATCGCCACCGAGCCGATGCCGGAGCCGCCGGCATGCACCAGAATGGTCTCGCCCGGCTTGAGCTTGGCGTTGTCGAACAGCATGTGCTCGACGGTGCCGAAGGCGATCGGCGCGCAGGCGGCGTCGCGCAGCGACACGCCGTCCGGCACCGGGATCACTAGTCGCGCCGGCAGATTGATCAGATCGCGGGCGAAGCCGTCGATGTGAAAGCCCATGATGCCGCCGACGTTCTCGCACAAATTGTCGCGGCCCTCGCGGCAGGCGGTGCATTGCCCGCAGGTCATGGCGCCGTACATGACGACCTTGTCGCCTATCTTGAAATTCGCGACGCCGGAGCCGGCCGCGGCGACCTCACCAGAGGCTTCGGCGCCGACCACCAGCGGCAATTTACGCTTGGCGAACGCCATGCCGCGGTAGCCCCACAGGTCGATATGGTTGATCGCGACAGCCTTGATGCGGATCTGCACCTCGCCGGCGCTGGGCGCGGGCGGCGCCGGCACGTCGGAAAGCTCAAGCTTGCGGTCGGCGATGAGTTGCAGGGCGCGCATTCGCATTACTTTCTGTCATTCCGGGGCGCGGCCTTTAGACCGCCCCCCGGAATGACAACAGAAACTGATCCGGCGATGCATGCGCATCATGGGGCAGGGCGGCTTACGCCGGCTCGAGGCCCATCACCAGCGAGACGTTCTGTCCGCCGAAACCGAAGGAATTGGAAATCGCGTGCTTGACGCGCGCGTCGCGCGCCTTGTTCGGCACCACGTCGAGCGGGATCGCCGGGTCCGGCACGTTGTAATTGATGGTGGGCGGAATGCGCTGATGCTGCAGCGTCAGCAGCGTGACCACCGCCTCGACCGCGCCGGCGGCCGACAGCGTGTGCCCGATCATCGATTTGTTGGAGGAGATCGGGACGCTCTTCATGCGCTCGCCGAAGACGGTCGAGACGCCGAGGTGCTCCATCTTGTCGTTTTCCGGCGTGCCGGTGCCGTGCGCGTTGACATAGTCGATGTCGTCGGGCGTCAAGCCGGCATCCCTGATCGCGTTGACGATGGCGCCGATGATCGGCTTGCCGTCCGGGCTTGAACGGGTGCGGTGGAACGAATCCGCCATCTCGCCGCAGCCTTCCAGCACGCCGAGGATCTTGGCGCCGCGCGCTTTTGCCGATTCGAGGCTTTCCAGCACCAGCGCGCCGGCGCCTTCCGCCATGACGAAGCCGTCGCGGTTCTTGCTGAAGGGCTTGGCGGCGCCCTGCGGCGGATCGTTGCTGGTGGAAAGGGCCGACAGCAGCGAGAAGCGGATCACCGCTTCCTGATTGATCGAGCCATCGCTGCCGATGCACAGCGCCGCGTCGGCTTCGCCGCGGCGAATCGCCTCGACTCCGAGCTGGATGGCGGTCGCGCCCGAGGCGCACGCGGTCGACAGCGAGATCGGCGCGCCTTTGGTGCCGAACTTGTCGGCGAGATGCTCGGCCACAGAGCCGATCAGGAAGCGCTCATGATAGGCCGGAAACTGGGAGCAGGCGCGCAGCAGGTCGCTATAGCCGACCTTGTCGTTGGCGCCGGACTTGGCGGCGATCTCGATGCGCTGCGGCCATTCCACCTCGATCGGCGGCACGGCGATGAACAGCGGCCCGGGAAAATCGCCGGCCGAACCGATGCCGGATTCGGCGATCGCTTCCTCGGCGGCGAGCCCGGCGAAGTTCTCGGTGAAATCGGCATTCGAGGGCAGCGGCTTCAGGAAATCGATGGTGCCGGCAATGCGCGTGCGCAGGCCCTCGGTCGGAAAGCGCGTAATGGTGTGGATGCCGGATTCGCCGGCGGTGAGTCTGGCCCAGTTGTCGGTCTTGCCGGCGCCGAGCGAGGTGACTACGCCGAGGCCGCTCACCACCACGATCGGCCGCCCCATTTTGTCTTTGGTGCCCGCCATCTGTGCCCTCCCTCAGCCGACCCTCTCAACCAGCGCGAGGCCTTCACCCCGCCAATGCCCGACGCCGGTGACCACGACCTGGGTCAGCTCGCCGTTCATCGGCCGCTCCAGCCCGGTCGCGTCGCAAGGCGGGAACAGACTAGCATGGCCGAGCGCGAGAACGGCCAGCGCGATATTCATGGCGAATTGCGGCTCCGGCCCATGCCCGAGATAGGAACCGGTGGCACGCACGGCAAGATCGGGATGCGCTTCCAGAAAGGCGCGCTCTTCGCTGGTCGCCGGCGCGCCGCCGGCCGCGCCTGATAGTACAGCGACGTGGCCGGCGCTGATCTTGTCCTTGATCTTGTCCCACAGCCGCGTCAGCGCCGCGGTTACATCGCCGGGCGCGCGCTTGCTGCGGTCAGACACGACGGCGGCGAGCCGCGCCAGCGGCTTGGCGCGGCGTGCCTCGGCATATTCGCGCGCTTCGATCACCAGAAAGGCGCCGATCGAGCCGAGCGCGACGCCGCCGTGGCCGCTGCGCTCCCAGATTGGCACCAGCCGATCCTTCAGCGCCATGTTTGCGAACTCGAAGAACATCAAGGAGTCGGCCCTCTCCCCGTTGTAGGAGCCGCCGACCAGCGCAATGTCGCTTTGTCCCGCCACGATGCGCGCAAAAGCGACGCGCACGGCATCAACGCCTGCCGATTCCTCGCCCATGAAGGTGCGCGAGGAGCCGGTGACGCCATGCACGATCGAGATGTTGCCGGCGAGCAGGTTGGAGAGCTGCGCCAGGAACAGCGTCGGCCGCAGGTCGCTCATCAGCCGCTCGTTGAGATAGGCGCCGGCATTGGCCGCACTGCGAATGCCGCTGAGAATTGTGCTGTCGACGGCAAGATCGCGCTCACCGCCGCCGGCGGCGACGATCATGTCCATGTGCGAGAGAATGTCGGTCTTGCCTTTGACGCCGGCCGAGTCGAGCGCGAGGCCGGCGGCATAAACGCCGATGCGCTGCCAGGGTTCCATTTGCCGCTGGTCGCCTTTTTTCGGAATCTGCGCGTCGAAATTCACCGGCGCCAAGGGATGCACGACGAACGGCGCCAGCGTTGTCGTATCGGCGCCCGGATGCGCCTGCATCAATTTCTGCCAGTGCGTCTCCGGCCCTTCGCCGAGGCAGGAGATAATGCCGATGCCGGTAATCCAGACTTCGCGGGCGGCCTCAGCCATCGGCCAGCGCCTCATGGCCGAGGAGGCCGATCGAGGCTGCGCGCTCGCGCATCTCGGTTTCGAAGTCGGGGCTGGGGAACGGCGCGACGTGGAAGGTGATTGTGCCGTTGCAGACGATGCGGCCCTCGCAACTCAGCGTCGTCTCCATCATCGCGTAGCCGGAGCCGTCATGCGTGCGCTTGGCCTCGGCGATGAGCGTCTTGCCGGGCTTGACGAAACTGCGGAATTTGGCGTCGCGCACTGCCGCCAGGAACGGCATGCGTTGAAAACGATTCATCGCCACCAGAAACCAGCCCGCGCATTGCGCCATGGTTTCGATCATCATGACGCCGGGCAGCAACGGATAGCGGGGGAAGTGCCCTTCGAATACCGGGCTCTCGGTCGGCACGGTCGATTCGCAAACGATCGTGCCGGCTTTAAGATCGAGGCTGACGACCCGGTCGATCAGCAGAAAATACTCGAGGCGCATCGGCGTCGCGGCTCATGTGCCCTTGGCAGCGACAAGCTCGTCGATGCGGGCGGCTAAGTTCTTGAGCACGAAATACTGGTCGGTGGTGGCCTTGCCCTCGTTGACTTCCTGCGTCCATTGCTCGAGCGGCATCTTAATTCCGAAGGCTTTGTCGATGGCGAATGCAATGTCGAGGAAGTCCAGGCTGTCGATGCCGAGATCGTTAATGGCGTGGCTCTCGGGCGTAATCGTGTCGCGGGGAATATCGCAGGTCTCGGCGATAATATTGGCGATGGTGTCAAACGTCGAAGACATCTGTAACTCTCTGATTCATTTAAAGTTCTGGAGATCGGACGGCCCAGGTGCCCAGTCCCGCGCGCTATCCTTCAAGACACCGCCATCCGCCGGCATGCGGTTGGCAGCCCGTATAGCGAAGCGCCGCCTTAAGTTCAATGGCGGCGGGTATTTACTGGAAAATAGGGCATACCGCCCGGACGCCTGCGGCTTGCGCGGCGGCGCCGGCCGCATTAGCGGCGCGTGTTGATCTCGACCGGCGCACAACCGTGCCGGCCGGACAGCAGGCAATCCTCGTTCTTGCGCAGCTCCGCCATGCTCTCCGCCAGCCAAAGGCCGGCCCCGATCAAGGCGAGCACAAACACGAAAGCGGCGATATTGACCTTCATGCGGTGGCGATAGTCGTCCGCGCCTTCGCTGCCCGCGAATTTGGTCAGATCGTTCACCGGCGACGGCATGGTCGGGCGCAAGCGCACGCTGCGTCGCCCGCGCGGAAACATCACCACGCGCGATTCGCTGTCGGATGGTCGATCGCCGGCCATTAAAAACAATATAACACGCCGTTTGCCGGCATTCGACGGTCGCTCGGTGCTGGAACTTGAATTGGACGGCCCGGAAAGGACCGCATAAACTTCGCGCGATGAGCAAACCCTTGCCAGCCCGGCGCGTCGTCGCCCTGCTCGCGGCCTATGTGGTCGCGTTGCAAGCTTTGCTGCTGCCGCTGTCGGTCGCCGCCGGTGGGCCATTGCAGGCGAGCCTGTGCAGCGCCTCGGCCGATAACGCGCCGGTCAAACGGGATAATGGTTGTCCCTGCGCCGCCGGCTGCGGCACCCAATGCTGCGTGCAGGCGTTTTTCGGCCCGTCGCAAACGACCATCGCGCGTGATCTCACCCGTTTCGTCGCCATCGCGCCGGCGCTCAAGTCCGAGGGCGTCGCCCGCTCGCCGGAGCGGAGCCCGCTTAATCCGCGCGCGCCGCCGGGTGCCTGATTTTTCAAAGTTCAACGTTCAAAAATCCATCGGCACGCCGCGCCTCACGATGCGCGCGCTGCCTCGCTAGGAGAGCGCAATGACCCGGACTAGTTTCATGATCGCGGCCCTGCTCGCCGCATTGGCGTTACCGGCGCAAGCGGAAGACTTCACCGTTGGCAGCCTGAAGATTTCCTCGCCCTGGGCGCGCGCCACGCCGAAAGGCGCCAGCGTCGGCGGCGGCTATATGAGCATCACCAACACCGGCAGCGAGCCCGACCGTCTCGTCGGTGGCTCGACCGATATCTCGAAGGGCTTCGAGGTGCACGAGATGAAGATGGACGGCGGCGTGATGAAGATGCGGCCCGTCGCCGGCGGCATCGAGATCAAGCCGGGGCAGACGGTCACGCTCGACCCCAGCGGCTATCACGTGATGTTCATCAGGCTGAAGGAACAACTCAAGCAGGGCAGCCACTTCAAGGCCACACTCGATTTCGCCAAAGCCGGCAAGGTCGACGTCGACTTTACGGTCGAGGGCATCGGCGCCAAGGCGCCGGGCGGCGATCACGCGATGCCGGGCATGGGCGGCATGCAGATGAAGTGACAGCCGTAATTACCGCTCGGCGAACGCCAATTCGGCGTCCGCCGGCGGCATCATGCGGAACACGTTGAGCGTCATCGAGATCAGCGCGTAATAGCCGAGGATGCCGACCAGTTCGACCATGGCCGCGTCGCCGAGGAAGGCGTGCAGGCGCTTATAGGTGCGGTCGCTCACGCGGTTGGTCTTGTACAGCTCGCGCACGAACGCATAGATCGCGCGCTCGTCCTTCGGCGCGGACTGAGGCTCGCGCCCGGCGCGCAGGTCGCGGATGGTCTTCGGCGAAACGCCGGCTTTCTCCGCCATCGGCGCGTGCGCGAACCATTCGTATTGCGCGCGCCATAGCCGCGCGGTGCACAAAATCGCGAATTCGGAAAGGCGCGGCGGCAGCGCGGTCTTGTAGCGGCAATGGCCGCCGAGCGCCTGCGCCAGATGGCCGAACTCGGGCGCGTGCAGCCAGACCGCGAAGGGCCCGCGCGGGGTGATCGACTTGCCGCGCGGCCCGGAACGGATCGCTTCCAAGAGCGAGCGCTGGGCCTCGTTCATCTGTGCTTCGTCGAGGACGGGGAGGCGGGGCGCCGGGCGCTTGGCGGGCATGGCAGGGTCCTTGTCAGGCAGGCAACGAAAGGAGAGCGGCACGGTACCGCCCTCCTGTTTGAGTCCATTAGAAGGTCGCGACGCTTACGGCAACTCGGAAACCAGCTTCATGAATTCCGCCTCGGTCCAGGCGCGGCCGGTGCGGGTGTGCACGTTGCCCATCGAGCCGAGTGTCAGCGCAAATTTGGCGATGTTGTCGCCATTCGGCGTCTCGACGAAGACGACGAGATCGTTTTCGCCGGCGGTGAGATAGACTTGCTTGATCTCGACGCCGAGCTTCTTGGCAAGCTCGCGCGCCGCCTGCGTCCGCTTCGGCGCGTCCTTGATGGTGCGGATGCCCTGGTCGGTGAACTTCATCGATAGCATGAATGTCGGCATGATGTTCTCCCCTCGAGGTGGTTGAAGCGCGCGCGATTATGTTTGAGCGGGGTTGCAATAACAAGACAGACTGCGGCTCGCATCCGGCGCTTCAGCGCCTGTTCGTCGCCCAGGCGAGCGCGCGTTCGAGCCGGTCGTTGCCCCAGAACAATTCACCGTCCGCGGTCGTGAAACTGGGCGCGCCGAAAATGCCCAAGCGCTGCGCCTCGTCCGTCTGCCGGCGCAGCGCGGCTTTGTTGTCGTCGCTGCGCGCGGCCTCGAAGACGGGAGCGGCTTTGACATCAAGCCGCGCAAGAATGTCGCCGATCACCGCAGCATCGTCGATCGCGCGGCCCTCGCCGAACTCCGCCGCAAACACCGCGCGGCAGAACTCGTCACCCCAGGCCGCGTTCAACCCCACCAGCGCAACGCGCGCGGCGAGTAAGCTGTTTTGCGGAAACGGCTCGGGCCGCCGGAACGGCAGACCGAGATCGCCGCATAGCCGCTCGAGGTCGCGCCACATGTTGCGTCCCTTGGCGGCATAGAGATTGAACGGCGAGGTCTCCCAGCCTTGCGCCTTGAACAGCGGTCCGAGCAGAAACGGACGCAGACGCACGCCGACGCCCGCCGCGCGCGCGAGCGGCGCGATGCGCATCATCGCCGGATAGGAATAGGTCGAGGCGAAATCGAACCAGACATCGAGCGTCGGCGTCATCGCCGCATTATGCGCGTTTTCGCGGCACGGCGCATCGGCGGCGTCGTGGCGCCCGGCTATTGCACCACCGCCGTCACGCGGATCAGGCCGCGGTCGGTCATGTGCAGCGCCTTGGCGGCGGCCATCGACAGATCGATGACGCGGCCTTTGTTGAACGGTCCGCGGTCGTTGACGGTGACCATCACGCTGCGATGGGTTCTGGCATCAGTGACAAGCACGCGCGTGCCGAAGGGCAGGGTACGGTGGGCGGCGGTGAACTTGCTCGGATCGTAGCGTTCGCCCGAGGCGGTCAGCCCGTGATAGCCCTTGCTGTAGTAGGCGGCGACGCCGGCTATCTGTTTGGCGCTATGCGCCTCAACCGGCGCGCAGACAAGCAGGCACGCTACCGCCACCCCGGCCGCCGTCCAATCGCTGCGGATCATTCACCCCTCCGCGAACCTGCTCGCGCCGGCATCCGTTTCTTACGCGCGCGGCAAAAATGTGACCGCGCACGTTAATGCACCGCCTTCGCCGTACGCCGCTGCGACTTGGTGCTGCGGGCGGCGGCGCGCGGCGGCTGAGTCCGCGTCTGCTGCCGGCTGTTGATATGCTGCAAGGTCATCTCGACGCGGTGTTTGCATTCCTCGTGCAGTTCCGCCAGCTCTTCGTCGCTGAGATCCTCGATCGAGGCGAATTTGTTCTGCGCGCCTTTCATCGCCAGGACCAGTTCCGACAATTTAAGCTGGATCGCCAAGGTGTCGCGGTTTTGCGTGTTCTGGATCAGGAACACCATCAGGAACGTGACGATGGTGGTGCCGGTATTGATCACCAGCTGCCAGGTGTCGCTGTAATTGAAGATCGGCCCGGTGATGACCCACATCGCGACCACCAACACCGCCAGCAGGAAGGCGGCCGGATGGCCGGTCCACAACGCCGTCGCCTGCGCGAATTTGGAAAAGCGCGCGGCGAGACTGGACGAACCGTTCGCCCGCGTGCGCGTGGCGCTAGGGGTCGACGTCTGAGCCATGAATCCCCACGGTCGTGAATCCCCACGGCGGCGCGCTGGCCGTGATGCGCGAAAGCGCGCGCCGGTCCAACGCATCGCACGGTTCCCTGGTTCCATGCCGCGGCGGCGGCTGACCCCGGGGGATGCGGGGCCGAAATGCAAGCCGCTGAAAACGCCTGGTATTTCCGGCCTGACCAGCAGGGGCTGAAAAACATATTGCAATTGTAATATGTGTTGTGACTTGATCGCACCGCCGGCCGATGCGCCGGCGTAACGTCGGCGCCGCTCGGGCGCTCAACAATAAGCAAGCCAGGGAGAAATGACCTATGCCGAACGGGCATCATCGGGTTCTTATCGTCGGCGGCGGCACCGCCGGCATCACGGTCGCCGCCATCTTGCGGCGGCGCGGGCGCGACCTCGATATCGCGGTCGTCGAGCCGCAGCAGGAACATTACTACCAGCCGTCGCTCACATTGGTCGGGGCGGGCGTTTATCCGCTGGCGAAAACCCATCGCCCGCAAGCGAGCGTGATGCCGTCTGGCGTCACCTGGATCAAAAGCGCGGCGAAGGCGTTCGAGCCGGAACGCAACACGGTGCGCCTGCTCAATGGCGATGCGCTCACCTACGATTACCTGGTGGTCTGCACCGGCGTGAAGCTCGATTGGAACAAGATCGCCGGCTTAAGCGAGACGCTGGGGAGCAACGGGGTGTGCAGCAACTATTCCCCCAGCACGGCGGGCTACACCTGGGACTGCGTTCAGCAACTCAAATCCGGCGACAAGGTCGTGTGCACGCAGCCGCCGCTGCCGTTCAAATGTCCGGGCGCACCGCAGAAAATCGCCTATTTGATCGCCGATCGCCTGCGCCGCCGCGGCATCCTGAAGGAGTGCAAGGTTGAATTCTTCACGCATGCGCCGGCCATCTTCGGCGTGCCCTATTTCGCGCGTGCCTTGGTGAAGATCGCCGCCCGTTACGGGATCGGCGTGCACTATCAGCAGAACCTGGTGGCGGTGGACGGCAAGGCCAAGACCGCGACCTTCGAATTCGTGGGCGACAATCGCAAAGGGGAGCGAGAGACCGTTTCGTTCGACCTCCTGCACGTGTCGCCGCCGCAAAGCCCGCACGACGAGATCAAGACGAGCCCGCTCGCCAATGCGGCCGGCTGGGTCGAGGTCAACCAGAGCACCATGCAGCACGTGCGCTTCGCCAACGTCTATTCGCTCGGCGACGTATGCTCGACGCCGAACTCGAAGACCGCGGCGGCGGTGCGCAAGCAGGCGCCGGTCGTGGCCGGCGAAATTCTTTCCGCCATCGCCGGGAAGCTCGTTCCCGGCTCCTATGACGGCTACGCGTCCTGCCCGCTGACCACCGCCATCGGCAAGACGATCCTCGCCGAGTTCATCTATGGCGGCAAAGTCACGCCGACCTTGCCGCTCAGTCCTGCCAAGGAGCGATGGTTCGGCTGGTGGTGCAAGCTCACCGGCCTGCCGCTCATGTATTGGAACTACATGTTGAAGGGATATGTGTGGTTTCCCCGACACAACACCAAGTTCAAGGAGGATGCCGCCTGACGGCCGCCTAGCGGATGCGCGAAGCTGTTCTGTCAAATGCGCAGCGATGCGCGCTCGCGCGCGTTCCGGCCCGGCGATGCATCTCTTGATCTATCTCAAGGCGCCACCGCGCACTCGCGAAAGAATGTCCTGACTGCGCCGTGAGCGACTAAAGGAGCGGATGCCATGCGCTACGTACAGCTCTATGCCGATCCCGTCGGGGAAACGCATTTCAAGCAGGCGACGATTGGGCTCGACGAAGCGGACTATCGGCCGCCAGCGCCCCTGATGTTCGTGTCGCATGCCTACCCGACGAATGCGCTTCAGTTCATCCGCCTGCCGTCGGGTTGGACCGGCGAGAGCATTCATCCGCCGCACCAGCAATTCCTG
>DATJVE010000089.1:0-9077 GCA_035501975.1 Pseudolabrys sp. | reverse complement strand
ACATTGATGGACTTCGCCATCCACACCATTGCGCGCGACATCGGCCGCGACAAAATCGATGCGGTAGCGGGCGGCGAGACCGCCGGCATCCCCTTCGCCGCCTGGGTGGCCGACCGGCTCCATTTGCCGATGCAATACGTTCGCAAGAAAGCGAAGGGCTTCGGCCGCGGCGCGCAGATCGAGGGCAACCTCATCCCCGGCCAGCGCGTGCTCTTGGTCGAGGACCTGGCCACCGACGGCAAGAGCAAGGTCAACTTCATCAAGGCGCTACGCGACGCCGACGGAAAATGCGATCACTGCTTCGTTTTGTTCTTCTACGACATCTATCCGCAGGCCGCGAAGATCTTCGGCGATCTCGGCGTGACGCTGCACTACCTGACGACCTGGAAGGATCTCTTGTCGGTCGCCAAAGCCAGCGGCCAGTTCGAACCCAAGATGCTGGCCGAGGTGGAAAAATTCATCGCCGACCCGGCCGGCTGGTCGAAGGCGCATGGCGGGGTGGCCGAAGCGGCAGAATAACGTCAACGTAACGGGAGGTCGCTATGGCAAAGGCGAAGCGGAAGGCGAAGGCGCGCAAGGTCCCGGCAAAAACGAAAAAGAAGAAACGCGCCGCCAAACGCGCCAAAGCGCGGCCGCAGCACAAGTTCACCGTCAGCCATCACCGCGAGGAAGATTTCGACGCGGGCCTGCGCACCTACGCCAAATACCGCGATCTCGGCATCGCACCGGCGACCGGCGGCATGGTGCAGGCGCATGTCATCAAGTTCGTGCCGCCGTTCAACGCGGACGAAGTGTCGATCCCGCACTACCACGACGTCGACTTTCAGATGGTCTACGTGCTCAAGGGCTGGATAAAAAGCGAGTTCGAGGGCGAAGGCGCGCACACCTTCTATGCCGGCTCGTGCTGGATCCAGCCGCCGAAAATCAAGCACACCGTGCTCGGCTATTCCGACGACTGCGAAGTGCTGGAGATCGTGCTGCCGGCGGATTTCGAGACGGTGACGCTGGACTGAATCTATCTGTCATTCCGGGACGCGCCGAAGGCGCGGACCCGGAAGGACGGTTAGATGACCCGCATCAGCAGCAGGCCGCCGGTCACCACCGCGAAGATGACGGCGGTCGAGCCGAGCACCGTGGTGATGTGGCGCCAGCCGAGCGCGATGATGGTCTTCACCGAGGTGCCGAGGCCGAGCGCGCCGATCGCCAGCAGGAGGCCCCAGGTCGACACCTCCACCAGCCCGGCTTTGACCGGCGCGTAAACGGGCAACAGCGAAGGCGCGAGTGGCATGGCGCTGTTGAGCGCGCATAGCACCAGGAACACTATGGCGAACACCGGCACCGGCACGCGCGCCTCGCCGTGCTTGAGCCCCATACGAGTGAAATACCAGCCGACGCCGAGCACCACCGGCAACAGCAGGAACACGCGGAACAGCTTGACGATCACCGCCGTGTTGCCGACCGCCGTCGAGACGGCATAGCCGGCGCCGACCACCTGGGCGACGTCGTGGATCGTGCCGCCCAGCATCACGCCCGATGTCTGGGGATCGAAGCCGAGCAACAGGCAAAGCGGCGGATAGATCAGCATGGCGACGGTCGCCAGCGCGTTGACCGCCACCACCACGAAGGCGATATCCGGCTGCTTGCCGGAGTAGTCCGGCACCACAGTCGAGACCGCAAGCGTCGCCGAAGCGCCGCACACCGCGGTGCCCACCCCGACCAGCGCGCCGAAGCCGGGCCCCCGCCCGTACCAGCGAGCGAACATGAACCCCGAGATCACCGTTGCCACCATCGCGATCACGATCAGCAGCGCGGTTCCCGGCCCGAGCGCGGCGATGTCGGCCAGGCCGACGCGCAGGCCGAGCAACGCCACCGCCCAGCGCAATACCGCGCTCACGCAGAACCGCATACCCGGCTGCGTCGCCGGCCGTACGGCGATCGGATTGAGCGCGATGCCGATCACCAGCGCGATGACCATGTTGGGGATCGGCGCGACGTGGGCGACGTAAGGCGCGGCCAAATAGCCGGCGGCAGCGACGATCGCCGACAGGATCACGCCGGGGGCATAGTCGAAAGCCGTAGCCGTGGCCGGCCGCAGGGCTTGCGAATTCTCTGCAGACACAGGAGGTTCCTAAGGGCCGGAAGGCGGGGCGGCAGGCAGCGGCGGACAGCCGCGACCGCTGAATGAGCGCGGCAAATCCACTCCTACAATAACGGCCCCGGCGCGCGCACCCCGCTTTGATGCATAGCTGCCAGAACGGCCGATCGCAATGGCATGGCAGTTGAATACCTCACTGCAGCGGCTTGGGGTCGATATCGTCGTCCGCCAATACGCGCAGCGCGGCGCCGTCGACGTCGCTGTACTGGCCGCTGCGCAAAGCCCACAGGAAGCCGAACAGACCGAGCAGACCGAGCCCGAGCGCCATCGGGATGAGATAGACCAGCACGTTCATGCGGCTCTGCCTCCGCGCAGCGCGTTGAGCGTCACCATCAGCGACGAGCCCGACATGGCCAGCGCCGCGATCAACGGCGTGATCCAGCCAAGGATGGCGACCGGCACCGCGATCATATTATAGATCGCGGCGGACATAAGATTTTCCTTCATCAACGCCCGCGCGCGGCGGCCGATGACCAGCGCGTCGAGCACCGGCTTGAGTCGCTCGCCGAGGAACACCGCGTCGGCCTGTGCCTGCGTCACGTCGGCGGCGGCGATCGGCGACAGCGAGACGCTGGCCGCGGCGAGCGCCGGCGCGTCGTTGAGGCCGTCGCCGACCATCAGCACGCGGTGGCCCTGCCGCTTCAAGGCTTCAATGAAGGCGATTTTTTCCGCCGGCTTCACCTCGGCCAGCCATTTCGTGATGCCCAAGGCCTCGGCCACCGGACGCACGGCGCCGGCGCGGTCGCCGGACAGGATGTGCAGCGTCAGCCCGCGCCGACGCAGCGCCTGGACCACCTCCGCCGCATCGGGACGCAATTTCTGCGCAATGGCGATGGTCGCGGCGCGGCTGCCGTAAACGAAATAGATATGCGAAGCGCCCGGCTGCCCCGCCGCGACCGGCGCAACGCCGCAAAACGCGGCGCTGCCGAGCCGCGCTTCGATGCCGCCAAGCATGGCGCGCACGCCCTGCCCCGGCTCTTCGGTGACGACGTCGTAAGGAATGTGGCTCGCGCTTTCGCGCGCCAGCGCCTGTGCCAGCGGATGCCGGCTCGACAGCGCGAGTCGCGCCGCCATTTGCAGAAGATTCCTGTCGACCGCGCTGGCATTGACCACGCGCGGCTCGGGCAGCGTGAGCGTCCCGGTCTTGTCGAAGACCACGGTGTCGGCCTCGCCCAGCCGCTCGAGGGCGTCGCCGTCGTTGAGGATCATGCCGGCGCGGAACAGCGCGCCCGACGCCACCACCTGCACCGCCGGGATCGCCAGCGCCAGCGCGCAGGGGCAGGTGATGATGAGCACGGCGATCGCGGTCACGACCGCGTCGTGCAGCGAGGCGCCGGCGAGCCACCAGCCGGCAAAGGTCGCCGCAGCGGTCAGATGCACCAGCGGCGCATAAAGACGCGCGGCGCGATCGGCGAGCCGCATGGCGCGCGACTTGGCGGTTGCCGCCTGTTCCAGCAGCCGCTCGATCTCATCCAAGAGCGTGGCGCGGTCGGCGGCGGTCGCCCGCATGGTGAGCGCGCCGGAATAATTGAGACTGCCGGCGTAGATGGTGGCGCCGGCCGCGACCTTGCGGCGCGCGGTCTCGCCAGTGATCAAGCTCTCGTCGAGCTCGGAGACGCCGCTGAGCACGCCGCCGTCGGCCGGCACCCGCTCGCCCGCCTTCACCAGCACCCGGTCGCCCGCTTGCAAGGCCGCGACCGGCACTGAAACCAGCTCATCGCCGGAAAAGCGGTGCGCAGTTTCCGCCTTCAGCGCCGCCAGATTGCCGGCGACCGCCCGCGTCTTGCGGCGCATGGCGTGGTCGAGCGCACGTCCGACCAGCAGGAAAAACAGCAGCATGATGGCGGAGTCGAAATAGGCATCCTTGGCGTGGTTGGCGGTCTCGATCACCGACAGGCCGAGCGCCAGGATGACGCCGAGCGAGATCGGCACGTCCATGTTGAGCGCGCCGGCGCGCAAGGCCTGCCAGGCGCTCGCAAAGAACGGCCGCCCGGCATAGGCTGCGGCCGGCAGCGCGATCAGCGCCGAGGCCCAATGGAAGAAATCGCGCGTCTCCGGCGTGATGTCGCTTGAATTGCCCGCCCACACCGACACCGACAGCAGCATGATGTTCATGGCGGCGAAGCCGGCGACCGCGAGACAGCGCGTGAGGCGGCGCGCTTCGGCGGCCGCCTCCTCCTCGGCGCGCAAGGGGGCGAAGGGATAGCCGTGGTAGCCGGCTTCCTCCAGCGTTTGCAGGATCTGCGCCGGCGTGAGCGCGCCGTCGGTCCAGTCCACGTGCAGGCGCCGGTTGGTGTAGTTGAGCCGCGCTTGCGTCACCCCCGGCAGGCGCTTCACCGCGCTCTCGATACGGCCGATGCAGGCGCCGCAGGCGATACCTTCGACCGCGAGGTCCATGCCGAGCGTGCCGTCGCCGGACGGCCGGGCAAAGAGCGAAAGATCGACGGTTTCCTGCATCGGGTCAAATCCAGGTCACGCGCCGTTAGGCAAGGTTCAGCGCAACGTCACGCGGCTGCGTGAGCGGAACACCCGCTCGCCGCCGCGATAAAGATCGATGATCAGCTCCCACTGCCCCGGCTGCGCGACGGCGACGCCGTGGAAGACGCCGTCGCCCACCGCGCCGATCGCGATCACGCGGTCGAGCCGGTCGTCGGCGGGATGCGCAAGCCGCGCATCGGCAGTCAGGCCGCGCAGCGGCGCGCCCTTGGCATCGCGCGCGGTCACGTCGAGCACCGCCTCACCGGCGCGGTCGCGCGCGAGCGTGCCGTTGACCTGCCAATGCAGCGTGTCCTGCCGCTGCGCGAGATCGGTTTCGTGCTCGAACTGCAGGCCGGCCTTGTACGAACTCGGCGTCTCGACGCCGCCGAAGGTCGAGATCGCGGCTTGAACCAGAACGCCGTTAACCGCGAAGACGACGCCGAAAAACGCCACCAGCCACAGCAGCACGGCGCGGCCGGTCAATGGACGGTTCTTCTTTTGCGGAACAGGTTGCATCGATGGGGGTCCTCAGGGTCCGAAGAAGTGGTCATAGGCCTCCGCCTGCTCGCCGGTCGCCACGTCGGTCAGGCGGAAGACGATCGGCGTCGAGGGCGGCGGCGCATCGCCGTAGTCGGTCACCAGCACCCGCACTTCGCGGGTCTGGTCGGGACCGACGTCGACCAGCAATTGCCCGTCCTCGCGCGGCGGCACACCGACGAAATCGATCAGGCTCGCCGGCAGGCCGTTGAACGACAGGATGAAGTCGCGCTGGCGCAACTGCTTGTTGATGATGCGGATGGTGTAACCATTGCGCACCGCGCCGTCGGACAGCCGCACCGACATCGGATTGCGGTCGTGGATGCTGCTGATGCCTTCGCTTTCGCGCGTCGCCAGGGTGAACAGCATCAGGCCCCCGGCCACCGCGATGATCGCGGCATAAAGCACGGTGCGCACCCGCACAAGCTTGAAGATGGGCGCCTTGCCCTCCATTCGCCGCTTGATGTTGAGGTCGGTGTCGTAGGCGATGAGGCCGGGCGGGCGGCCGATCTTGCGCATCATCTCGTTGCAGGCGTCGATGCACAGCCCGCATTGGATGCAGCCGACGTCGGCACCCTCGCGGATGTCGACGCCGGTCGGGCACACGCGCACGCACTGCTTGCAGTTGACGCAGTCGCCGGCCGGCTCGCCCCGCGCGCGCATCTCCTTGGCCTTGGCCGCCGCCGTGCGCGGCTCGCCGCGGTCGTAGCGGTACGTGACGTTGAGCGCGTATTCGTCGGTGAGCGCCGCCTGGATGCGCGGCCACGGGCACATGTAGACGCAGACCTGCTCGCGCATGTGGCCGGCGAGCGTATAGGTGGTGAAGGTGAGGATGCCGATGAAGGCGTAGGCGATGAACGGCGCCTGCAAGGTGGCGAGGTCCTTCACCAGCGTCGGTGCGTCGGCGAAATACAGCACCCAGGCGCCGCCGGTCCACCACGCGACCATCAGCCAGAGAAAATGCTTCGCCGCCTTGCGCGCATAGGTCGCGGCGGTCCATTTGCGGCTGTCGCGATGGGTGTGCTCGCGCGGGTCGCCTTCGGTCAGCCGCTCGATCGCCTGGAACAGATCGGTCCACACCGTCTGCGGACAGAGATAGCCGCACCACACCCGTCCGGCCACCGCATTCATCAGGAACAGCGCGATGGCGGCGACGATCAGAATGCCGGTGATGTAGTAGACTTCCTGCGGCCAGATCTCGATGAAGAAGAAATAGAAGCGGCGGCTGGGCAGGTCGATCAGCACGGCCTGCGCGGGCGCATGCGGGCCGCGGCCCCAGCGTACGAAAGGCAGGAGATAATAGACGCCGAGGGTGGCGAGCAGCACCGCCCATTTGATGCGGCGGAACGTGCCCTGCACGTGCGCCGGATAGATCTTGCGTCGCGGCGCGTAGAGCGGGCCCTCGTTGTCGAGGCCGGGCGCCAGCGCAGGCGCCACACCCGGCGCCACCATCGCTTTAGATTCGCGCACGCGATCTTCGAGTTGGGTCATCTTGAGCCTATCCTCCGGTCATTCCCGCGAAAGCGGGAATCCAGGGGCCAAGGTCGAAAGCAGAGTTTTTGGCCCTGGGTCCCCGCTGGCGCGGGGACGAACGGTTGTCGTCACTTCTCTCCGCCGCCGAAGCTGTAGACGTGGACCACCAGCGACTTGATGATCGGTTCGCTCAGACGGCCTTCCCAGGCGGGCATCGTGCCGCCGCGGCCGTTCTGGATGCCCTGCATGATGGTTTCTTTGTCCGGGCCGTAGAGCCAAATCTTGTCGGTCAGATTGGCCGAGCCCAGTTCGTGATTGCCCTTGCCTTCCGGCCCGTGACAGACCGCGCAATTGTCGGCGAAGATCTTTTTTCCGAGCGCAAGATCGGCGCCCTTCTCCGTCGGCAAGCCCGACAGCGAGCGGACAAAGTCGGCCACCGCGGAAATCTGCTCGGCTTTGAGGATGCCGTCGCGCCCGAAGGCCGGCATGTTGCCCTCGTGGCCCTTGGGATCGCCGGAGCGGGCGCCGTGCCGGATGGTCTGCTCAATCTCGGTGATCTTGCCGCCCCACAGCCAGTCGTCGTCGTTCAGGTTGGGATAGCCCTTGCCGCCGCCGCCACCGGCGCCGTGGCAGGGCGCGCAATTGTCGGCGAAGGCGACGCGCCCCTGCGCACGGGCGAATTCGACGAGCTGCGGGTCGTTGATGATCTGGCTCACCGACGCATTGGCGAGCTTGTCCATCATAGGCCCGCGCAAGACTTTGAGTGCTTCGAGATCGCTGACGACCGCGCTGCGCGCGTGCCAGCCGAAGACGCCTTGCGTCGCATTGGTGATCATCGGCCAGGCCGGATAGACGACCCAATAACCGATCGCCCACAGGATGGTGGCGTAGAAGGTCCACAGCCACCAGCGCGGCAACGGCGTGTTGAGCTCGTGGATGCCGTCCCATTCATGACCGGTGGTCGCGGTTCCGGTCAGCTGGTCGATTTCATTATGTTCTTCGGCCACCGGTCAGTCCTCCTGCAGCGGAATGCGCGCGGCGTGATCGAATTGCGCCTTGCGCGAAGGCCACAACGCGTAGACGAGCACGGCCACGAAGATGACGGCGAAATAGACGAGGCCCCAGGTCTGGGCGAACTCGGCGACGGCTTGGTAGGTCGGGTCCATCGTGCTCACCGGATGTTGGCCTTGTCGTCGTACAGCTTGAAGTTCACCTGCGTGCCGAGCATCTGCAGATAGGCGATCAGCGCGTCCGCCTCGGTGACGCGGCCGGGAACGCCGGCGAAATCGCGCGCCTGCACGTTCGGGTAGCGCTTGGCGAGACCGGCGGCGTCCGGACTGTCGTTGGCGTCCTGCGTCACCACGTCCTGCGTCGCATGGGCGATCATGTCGGCCGTGTACGGCACGCCGAGCACGGCCTGCACTTTCATATTTTCGGCGATGTGGCTGTAGTCGAGATCGGTCTGCTCGAGGAACGAATAGTCGGGCATGATCGAGCCCGGCACTACCGAGCGCGGATTGCGCAGGTGATCGCGGTGCCAGTCGTCGGAATATTTGCGGCCGACGCGGGCGAGATCGGGGCCGTTACGCTCCGAGCCCCACTGGAACGGGTGGTCGTACATGCTCTCGGCGGCGAGCGAATAGTGGCCGTAACGTTCGACCTCGTCGCGCAGCGGGCGGATCATCTGCGAATGACAGAGATAGCAGCCTTCGCGCACGTAGATGTCGCGCCCGGCGAGCTCGAGCGGCGTATAGGGCCGCACGCCGTCGACTTTCTCGATCGTGTTCTTGAGATAAAACAGCGGCACGATCTCGACCAGACCGCCGATGGCGATGACGATCAGAATGCCGATCACCAGGATGATCGAGTTCTTCTCGAAGATTGCGTGTTTTTGCCAAAGCGACATTGTGGCCCCCACTCATTCCGCCGGCGCCAGCGCCAGGCCGGCGGGTTCGGCGGCTTCCGCCGAGGTCACGGTTTTCCAGAGGTTCCACGCCATGATCAGCGCACCGGCCAGGAACAGGACGCCGCCGAGCGCGCGGATGATGTAGAAGGGATGCATCGCTTCCACCGTCTCGACGAAGGAATATTCGAGGAAGCCGAGCGCGGTATAGGCGCGCCACATCAGGCCTTGCAGGATGCCCGCCACCCACATCGAGGTGATGTAGAGCACGATGCCGATGGTGGAGAGCCAGAAGTGCCAGTTGACCAGCTTGAGCGAGTAGAGCCGGCGATTCCACAGCCACGGCACCAGGCAGTAGATAGCGCCGAAGGAGATGTAGCCGACCCAGCCGAGCGCGCCGGAGTGCACGTGGCCGATGGTCCAATTGGTGTAATGCGACAGCGAGTTGACGATCTTCACCGACATCATCGGCCCTTCGAAGGTCGACATGCCGTAGAAGGCGACCGACACCACCATCATGCGCAGCACCGG
>DATJVE010000088.1:0-11743 GCA_035501975.1 Pseudolabrys sp. | reverse complement strand
GCAGCTCGACAAGCGGCGCGACAAGCTCGACCGTTTCAACTACGGCGACCATTGGGCAACGGTCGAAGGCGACGGCGATCTTGCCGTCATCACCTGGGGCTCGCTCACCGGCGCCGCGCGCGAAGGCATCGCGCTCGCCGCTGCCGACGGCATCAAGGTGCGCATGGTCGCGCCGCGCCTACTCGCGCCAGTGCAGCCGGAGCGGCTCGCCGCCGCGCTCGATGGCGTCAAGCGCATCCTGGTGGTCGAGCAGACGCATGGCGCCCAGTTCAACAAGTTCCTGCGCGCGCATTATGACCTGCCGGCGCCGGTCCGCGTGTTCAGCCGGCCGGGACCGCTGCCGATCACCGCCGGCGAAATCCATCGCGCGATCGCGGAGTGGAGATGACCATGAACATCGAGACCCGCACTTACAAGCAGGCCGACTACAAATCCGACGTGAAGCCGATCTGGTGTCCCGGCTGCGGCGACTATCACGTGCTGATGTCGTTCACCCGCGCCTTCGCGCAGTTGGGATTGCCGCCGGAAGAGATCGTCGTGGTGTCGGGCATCGGCTGCTCGTCGCGCATTCCCGCCTACACCAATTGCTACGGCTTCCACGGCGTGCACGGCCGGTCGCTGGCGCTCGCCGCCGGGCTGAAGGTGACGCGGCCGGATCTGACCGTCGTGGTCGCCAGTGGCGATGGCGACGGTTACTCGATCGGCGGCAACCATTTCCTGCACGCCTGCCGGCGCAACGTCGACATGACCTACGTCGTCATGGACAACCACATCTACGGCATGACCAAGGGCCAACCCTCGCCCACCACCGAACCGGAATTCGACACCGCGCTGTCGCCGGGCGGCACCAAGGTGCGGCCATTCCATCCGCTGGTGGTGGCGCTGGCGTCGGGGGCGAATTTCATCGCCCGCTGCTTCTCCGGCGATCCCAACCAGACCGCCGACGTGCTCGCCGAGGCGATCCGCCATCCGGGATTTTCCTTCGTCGAGATTCTGAGCCCCTGCGTCACCTTCCGCCCCGATGAAAAGGCCTGGAAGGAGCAGGTCCATGCGGCCCCGGTCACCGAGACCTCGGATCAAGGCAAGGCGGCGCGCCGGCTGATGACCGACGACGGTTTCAACATTGGCATTCTCTATCGCGGCAATCGCACACCCTATCAGCCGGCCGCCGGCAAAAGCGATTTCGACCTGAGCGAGCTGGAGAAGGACTTCGAGCTATGAGCAAATCGCCGAGCGCTCCGAAAGTCGCCAATCTCCACGATCTCTTGGCGGTCGCCTATCAGATCGAAATCGACGCGGTCGAGCGCTACAAATTGCTCGCCGACCAGATGGAAACCCACAACAATCCGGAACTGGTCAAGGTGTTCCGCGATCTCGCCCGCGCCGAAGGCATCCATGGCGAGGAAATCCGCCGCCTGGCCGGCGATTTCGACGTCGTCGCCCACGCCCGCGAGATAGCGAAATTCGCGCAAGGCGAAAGCCCGGAAGAGGCCGAACTCGGCTCCGCGCACTACCTGATGACGCCCTGGCACGCCTTGCAGCTCTCGCTCGCCGGCGAAAAGCGCGCGCTCGCCTATTTCACCTCGATCGTGGAAACGG
This sequence comes from Pseudolabrys sp., assembly GCA_035501975.1. GTDB lineage: Bacteria > Pseudomonadota > Alphaproteobacteria > Rhizobiales > Xanthobacteraceae > Pseudolabrys. The sequence goes on along the minus strand of DATJVE010000088.1, from coordinate 10,144 downwards.
CGAAGGACCCGAAGGTCAAGGAGATGGCGGCAGAACTGGTCGAAGAGGAAGCCGAGCACGTCAGCTTGGTGCACCGTCTGCTGCGCCGCTATCCGGAGCCGAGCAAAAACTGGGCCGAGGACCTCGATCCGCCGGTGTCGCAGGAATAACACGCGAGGTCGGCGCCGCGCGCGAGCAGCGAACGCCGCTTGACCAAGCACAAGCGCCGGCGCACAGAGACGCTCCACCTTGCGGCGGCCAGCAAAGGCGATGGAATGAACGTCAGTCAATTCCTTGAGTCGGGCATTTTTGTCGACAGCGATGCGCCGCAAATCATCGCCTTCGCCAAGGACGCGACGCAAGGCGCACGCGACGCCGACGCGGCGATCCTCGAGCTCTACGCGGCGGTGCGCGACGGCATCATCTACGACCCTTACGTCAGCCTGTCCGATCCGGAGAATTTCCGCGCCAGCAGCGTGCTCGCGTTCGGACGCGGCTTCTGCATCGGAAAGTCGGCGCTGCTGGCGGCGGCTGCGCGCGCCATCGGCGTGCCGGCGCGGGTCGGCTATGCCGACGTGCGCAACCACCTCACCTCGCGGCGGCTCTACGAGATGGCGAAGACCGACACCTTCATCTGGCACTCCTACACCGAGCTTTACCTTGCCGGGCGCTGGGTGAAGGCGACGCCGGCCTTCGACGCCACTTTGTGCGAGCGCGCCAACATCAAGCCGCTCGACTTCGACGGCCGCACCGATTCGCTGTTCCAGCCGTTCGATGCGGCCGGGCGCCGGCACATGGAATATCTGCGCGACCGCGGCACCTTCGCCGATGTGCCCTTCGACGTCATCCAAGCCGAATTCTTCGCCGCCTATCCGACTTGGATGAGCAACCAGGGCCTTGCCGGCGACTTCCGCTCGGAGGCTGTCGCCGAAGCCTTGGACGAACGGTCGGCCGAGAAGGCTTGATCAGCGGCTACTTGACCAACTTGCGGCCGGTGACGCTCTCCAGATTCTTATAGAAAATCTTGTCGCTGGTCTCTTTGTCGAGATTGAGCGACTCGAGAATCTGCAGCGTGACGCGCGGATACATGGCGCCGTTTTCCGGATCGAACGGGCAATCGGACGCGAACACGATCTTGTCGATCGGAAAAAACTCCAGGCCGCACTTGGTCGCCGGCACGCCGCCGAACACTGCGGTGTCGGCGTAGAAATCCTGCTTGAAGTAGTCGAGCGGCCGCTTCTTCAGGCTCTTGCGCAGCGACACATAGTCCTCGTCGGTCGTGCGCGAGCCCATCACGTCATTGCCGGGGCCGATGCGGCCCTCCAGCATCGGCACGATGCCGCCGAAATGGTGGGTGATGATCTTCAAGTTGGGATGATTGTCCATGATCTTGGAGTAGACCAGCCGGATCATCGCCGTGGCGGTCTCGTAGGACCAACCGAAGGTCCACCAGATCTCGTACAGCGACTTCTTCTCGTCGAGATAATCGGGCGTTTCGGCGCCACGCGCCGGGTGCAGCCAGACCGGCTTGCCGAGCTCGTTCATCTTCTTCCAGAACGGCAGATATTGCGGCCGGTCGATCGGCTTGCCGGCGACGTTGGTATAGATCTGCACGCCGAGCGCGCCCATCTTGATCGCACGTTCGGCTTCCGCAACGCCGGCATCCGGTGCATCGAGGCAAATCTGCGCGATCCAGCCCGGGAAATACCGCGACTCCTTGGCGCACAATTCGGCGAAGCCATCGTTGATGATGCGGATGAACTCGTCGATCTGCTGCGGGCTCTTGGCGAGCTTTTCGATCGGCGGTTGCGGATAAGCGATGATTTGCGCGTAGTCCTTGTGGGTATCGATGATTTTCTTGCGCGCATCGAGATCGTGCAGCGCGGGAATCGCGCGCACCCGCTTGCCCATGTCTTTGTATTGCCCGGCGACCTCGAGCATGGTGTCGAAGAATTTTTTCGGAAAAAAGTGCGTATAGGCGTCGATGCGCATTGGACGTTCCTCCGTGCCGGCGGCCTTCTTACACGCCAACTTTTTTCGTGTCGACTGTGGGCGCCTCGGCCGGCTGCACCCGACATAACAACGCCCGCAGCTGATAAGTCCCCATTTGCGGATCATAAGGCGGCTGATTGTCGGTCAGCAGATTGGCGTTCGCCGTCCAGACGCCGTAGTCCGGCGCCGCCTGTTCCGGGAACCACCAGCCGTGCTGCGCATGGATCACCCGCGGGTCGATGCCATCGGTGATTTTGGCTTTCTGGCGCATCTTGCCGCGCCGCGTCTCGATCCACATCCAGGCGCCGTTCTTGACGCCGAGGCGCTTGGCGGTCTCGGGATGGATTTCCGCCACCGGATCACGCGCCGCCTTGCGCAGTTTGTCGATCTGGCGATGCTCCGAGTTGAAGAAGCGCGGGTTGCGCGCGCCGGTGGTCAGCACAAGCGGAAAGTCCTTGGCGATCTCCGGCGTGCTCAGCGGACTTTCCGGCGGCTCTTGGTAACTCGGCAACGGCGCGTAACCCATCTTCTCGAAACGCGTCGAATACAATTCGATCTTGCCGGTCGGCGTCTTGAAGCCGCCGTTCTCATATTTCCGGTATTTGAACGGGACTTTGTAGAAGCCCTTCTGCTTGATCTCATCGAACGTCATGCCGACGCCGCCGGCCGCGAGCTGCCCATCGAGCACCTGCTTCACCGGCTCGGTGCAAACCGGCAGCTTCATGCGGCGCGCCAGTTCGACGAAAATCTCCTCGTCCGATTTGCACTCGCCGATCTGCACCGCTTTTTGTTGCGCGACCACGACATTGCCGGCAACCGTCGGCAAGGCGGCAAGTTCGTCCAGCTCGGGCCAGGCCGCCGCCGGCAGCACGATATCGGCGAGCTCGGCGGTCGGCGTCATGAAAAGGTCGGCGCAGACCATGAAGTCGAGCTTCATCAGCGCGTCATACACGTCGGACGTGTTGGCGTAGGTGGTGAGCGTGTTGTTACCGAACACCAGGAAGGCTTTCACCGGATAGGGCTTGCCCTCGCGCATCGCCCTGAGCAGCGTGGGGATATGAGCGGCCGGCAGGTCGGCGCCCTCGCCGCCGAGCAGCTTGAATTTGTCGGCGCCGAGACGCTTGGCATTCGCTTCCGGCGTGAGGTTCTCGATCAGGCTGGGGAAGCGGCCGAGCCCTTTCATTCCGAACACCCAGCCGCCCGGCACATCGATATTGCCGGTGAGCGCCGGCAGCATGGAAACCGCGCGCACCGTCTGGATGCACTTCGGCGTGTGCTCGATGGCGCAGCCCCACTCCATCATCGCCGGCTTGGTCTGCGCGAACAGGCGCGCCGCCGCGCGGATTTTGTCCGCGGCGACCCAAGTGATCGGCTCGGCCCATTCCGGCGTGAATTGTTTGACGTGGGCGGCGAGTTCGGCGAAGCCGTGCGTCCATTGCGCGACGAACGGCCCGTCGTAAAGTTTTTCGCCGATGACGACGTTGAGCATCGCCAGTGCCAGCGCGTCGTCGGCGCCCGGCCTGATCTGCAGCCAGAGGTCGGCTTTCTCCGCAAGGCCGGTGCGGCGCGGATCGACCACGATGATACGCGGATGATGCTCGAGCGCCTCCAGCACGTTGAAGCGCGTCTCGCCGTCCGGCCCCGAGTTCACCGGGTTGTGGCCCCAGTAAAGAATGCAAGCCGGCGCAACGTCGCCGGTGAAGTCGCACACCGGGAAATCGCCGAAGGTCAAAATCGACGTGTTCACCCGCGGGTGGAAGCATTGCGCGAAGCCGGGTTCGCACCAGTTCGGCGTGCCGAGCGCGTGACCGAAGCGCGACACCCAGCGGATGTGATGACGGCCGGTGCCGGTGCCGAGCGCAATGGCTTCCGGCCCGTATTGTTCTCGAATCGCAAGCAGGCGCTGTGAAATTTCGTCGAGCGCCGCATCCCAGCTAATGCGCTCCCACGCGCCGGACTGCCGTTTGCCCTTGCGCCGCAGCGGGTATTTGAGCCGGTCCGGATGGTAAACGAGGTCGGTGGTCACCGTGCCGATCGGACACAAGCGGCCATGGTTGAGCGGCGACGAGCGATCGCCCTCGACTTTCAGCAGCCGGCCGTCGCTGACATGGAGCAGAACGCCGCAACCGCCATGGCAGCTGCGGCAGACGCTCTTGAGCACGGTGACCGGCGGCTGCTGGATGTTCATGCCAGCAAAGCGCAGCGCGCCGGAATAGGTGAACCAAGGCCGAGCATATTCTAGGCTGCCGTTTTCACGGTTTTGCCGGCCCGGAATCGCGCCGATGCCGGACCACGCCGCCATTGCAAGGTAGGCACGGTTGGTGCAAATTTAGCTTGATTTCCATCAAGGAAACGGCGCGGACAAGGGGGCCGTGATAGGCAGTCGGGGAATTCGTTTGGTCCCCAACGAATATGCGATTGGGCCGATGGCCCGGCAGCGGAATAAAACGAAACCAACGAAACGGGAGGAAAGACGCAAATGTTATCCAAATACGTGACCGGCGCGATTACCGCACTTGCCTTCGGCGCGTTTACCGTGGGCGGCGCATCCGCCCAGGACACCGTCAAGATCGGCCTCATCGTGTCGATGACGGGGCAACAGGCGTCGACCGGCAAGCAGATCAAGGCCGCCGTCGATCTCTACATGAAGCAACACGGCGACACGGTCGCCGGCAAGAAGATTCAGGTCATCTTGCGCGATTCCGGCAGCGTGCCCGACAACACCAAGCGCCTGGCGCAGGAATTGATCGTCAACGATCATGTCAACATCATCGCCGGTTTCGAGATCACGCCGGCGGCGATGGTGGTCGCTCCGCTCGCGACCGAAGCCAAGGTGGTCGAACTCGTCATGGCGGCGGGCACCTCGATCATCACGACAAAGTCGCCCTACATCGTGCGCACCAGCTTCACCCTGCCGCAGTCCTCGGTGATCATTGCCAACTGGGCGGCCAAGAACAACATCAAGAAAGTCGTCACCATCGTTTCCGACTACGCGCCGGGCGCCGACGCTGAGAAGTGGTTCATCGACACCTTCAAGGCGGCGGGCGGCACGGTGCCCGAGACGATCAAGGTCCCGCTCGCCAATCCGGACTTCGCCCCGTTCCTGCAGCGCGCGGCGGACGCCAAGCCGGACGCGATCTTCGTCTTCGTGCCCTCCGGCCAGGGCGGTACCTTCATGAAGCAATATGCCGAGCGCGGCCTCGACAAGGCCGGCATCAAGCTGATCGGCCCGGGCGACGTGACCGATGACGACCTGCTTCCCGGCATGGGCGACGCCGCGATCGGCACGGTCACCGCGCACATCTATTCGGCCGATCATCAGAGCGCGATGAACAAGGCCTATGTCGACGCGTTCGAGAAAGCCAACCACTTCCGGCCGAACTTCATGTCGGTTGGCGGTTATGACGGCATGCACCTGATCTACGCCGCGCTGCAGAAGACCGGCGGCAAGGCCGATGGTGACTCGCTGATCGCGGCGATGAAGGGCATGAAGTGGGAAAGCCCGCGCGGGCCGATCTCGATCGATCCCGACACCCGCGACATCGTGCAGAACGTTTACATGCGCAAGGTCGAGAAGAAGAATGGTCAGCTCTATAACGTGGAGTTCGAGACCTTCAAGGACGTCAAGGATCCAGCCAAAGCTGCGATGAAGAAATAGACTTGCTGGAGCACAGCGCGCGGCGGCCAAACGCCGCCGCGCGCACTTCTTATCAAAAGTCAGGTAATCGACCGGCCATGCCTGATATGCCATCGCGCGATCGGGCTCGTTCCGGAAGCGAGCCGAGTTCGCGACGTTCACATGCTCACAATTCTTTTTGACGGAATCGCGTACGGCATGCTGCTGTTCGTGCTCGCGTCGGGCCTGTCGGTAACGCTCGGCTTGATGAACTTCATCAATCTTGCGCACGGCTCCTTCGCCATGGCCGGCGCCTATATCACCGTCTTTCTGGTCAACCGCCTGGGCGTTCCCTTCTTCGTCTCGTTGCCGATGGCTTTTCTCGCCAGCGCGGCCATCGGATTCTTGTTCGAGCGCACGCTCTACACGCATGTCTACAGGAAGCCCCACCTCGACCAGGTGCTGTTTACCATCGGCCTCGTCTTCATGTCGGTGGCGGCGGCCGATTACATCATGGGCTCGAGCCAGGTGTTCGTGCAGATTCCCAAGTACCTGCAGGGCCAATTTGAGGCTTTCGGAATCGGCATCGGCCGCTATCGGCTCCTCATCATCGTTCTCTGCGGGCTGCTGACAATCGCCTTGCAATTCATCCTCGCCAAGACCCGCTTCGGCAGCCGCCTGCGCGCCGCGGTCGACGACAGCCGCGTGGCGCGCGGGCTCGGCATCAATGTCAATTGGGTGTTCTCTCTCACCTTCGCCTTCGGCTGCGGCCTTGCCGGCCTTGGCGGCGCGCTCGGCGCGGAAATCCTCGGGCTCGATCCGACCTTCCCGCTCAAATACATGATCTACTTTTTGATCGTGGTGACGGTTGGCGGCACGTCGAGCATCACCGGGCCCTTTCTGGCTTCGCTTCTGCTCGGCATCGGCGACGTCGCCGGCAAGTATTACGTGCCGACGCTCGGCTCCTTCGTCATCTACACCATCATGATCGTCGTCCTGATCTGGCGGCCGCAGGGCTTGTTCGCCCGCGCCGCGTCGCGGTGAGGCGCGCATGCTGCCGCCGCCGATTGCCATCCGCGTCGCCACCGAATGGCTGTCCGCGCGCGCGCGCTGGCAGCCGCTGGAAGTGGTGTTCTGGCTTGCCGCCTTCGCCGCGATCTGGCTGTTTCCCGACCGCCATCTGATCCTCACCGAAATCGCCTGGCTCGGCCTGTTTGCGCTGTCGCTCGATCTGATCCTCGGCTATGCCGGCATCATCTCGCTCGGCCACGCCGCCTTTTTCGGGCTAGGCGCCTACACGGCCGCGTTGCTGGCCAAATATGAAATCGTCAACGAGCCGGTCCTGGCGTTGCTCGTCGCCGGCGTTGCTGCGATGGCGCTCGGCTTCGTCACCAGCTTTCTGGTGCTGCGCGGCTCCGATTTGACGCGGCTGATGGTGACGCTTGGCGTCGCCCTGGTGCTGCGCGAATTGGCCAACCGCTACGGCTGGCTGACCGGCGGCGCCGACGGACTGCAGGGCGTCAGCATCAAGCCGGTGCTCGGCCTGTTCCACTTCGATATGTTCGGCCACACCAGTTATGCGTATTGCCTGATCGTGCTGTTCATCTTGTTCTTGATCGCGCGCCGGCTGGTGAATTCGCCGTTCGGGCTGTCGCTGATGTCGGTCAAAGGCAATCCGCTGCGCTCGTCGGCCATCGGCATTTCGGTCGACGCCCGTCTGGTCGCGATCTACACCCTGGCCGCCGGCTATGCCGGCATCGCCGGCGCCCTGCTGGCGCAGACGACGTCCTTTGCCTCGCTCGAAGTCTTTTCCTTCGATCGCTCGGCCGATCTGCTGCTGGTCCTCATCATCGGCGGCACCGGCTATCTTTACGGCGGCCTGATCGGCGCCATCATCTTCAAGTTCATGCAGGACTATCTGTCGCAACTGACGCCGCAATACTGGCCGTTCTGGATCGGGCTCGTGCTGGTGGTCATCGTGCTGCTCGGCCGCGATCGCATCTCGTCCTGGACCGCGCCGTTCCGCCGCGTCGCCGCGCACCTGGATTGGCGGGCGCTGGTGCGGCGCTTCTCCGCGTCGTCCGGCGAAGGGCGGAGCTCATGACGGTAGCGCTGGAAACGATCAATCTGGTGAAGCGCTTCAGCGGCATCGTCGCCTCGAACAACGTGTCGCTGCAGATCGAAAAGGGCGCGCGGCACGCCCTGATCGGCCCGAACGGCGCCGGCAAGACCACGCTGATCAATCTGCTCACCGGCGTGCAAAAACCGACCAGCGGCCGCATCTTGCTCGACGGCGAGGACATCGGCGACAAGACGACGCACGAACGGGTCCGCCTCGGCATCGTCAGGACCTTCCAGATCAACCAGTTGTTCAACGACCTCACCCCGCTGGAGACCGTCGGCCTCGCCGTGTCCGAGCGGCGCGGCCAAGGCCTCGACTGGTGGCGCATCGTCGGCAGCCGCCCCGATCTGATCGCCGAGGTCGTGGAAATCCTCGAGCGTTTTCGCTTGACCGACGTCATCGACAAGCGCACGGGCGTGCTGCCCTACGGCAAGCAGCGGCTTTTGGAAATCGCCGTCGCCATTGCCTGCCGCCCGCGTGTGCTGCTGCTCGACGAGCCGGCTGCCGGCGTTCCCGAGGACGAGCGGCACGAAATCCTGGCCGCCGTGGAAACCCTTCCCAAGGACGTCACGGTGCTGCTGATCGAGCACGACATGGACATTGTGTTCTCGTTCGCCGACCGCATTTCCGTGCTGGTCAATGGCGCGCTGTTCGTCGAAGGCAGCCCCGACGAGGTCGCTCGCGATGCCCGCGTCAAGGCCGTCTATCTCGGCGAGGAGGTGGCCGATGCCTGACCTCCTCAACGTCCAAGGCCTGACCGCCGGCTACGGCGAAGCGATCGTGCTGACGGACGTCACCTTCAAGTTAGCCGAAGGCCAGGCGGTGGCGCTGCTCGGCCGTAACGGCATGGGCAAAACGACGCTGGTCAATTCGATTATCGGCGTGACCCGTCACATCGGCGGTACGATCAGCCTCGATGACCGCGATATCACGGGATTGCGACCCGACCAGCGCGCGCATGCCGGCATCGGCTGGGTGCCGCAGGAGCGCAATATTTTCCGCTCCCTGACGGTCGAAGAAAACATGACTGCAATTGCCCGGCCAGGACCGTGGTCGCTCGCCAAGGTCTATACGATGTTTCCGCGCCTCGCCGAGCGCCGGTCCAATATGGGCAACCAACTTTCCGGCGGCGAGCAGCAAATGCTCGCAATCGGGCGCGCACTTATTCTCAATCCGCGCATCATATTGCTCGACGAGCCGCTCGAGGGGCTGGCGCCGATCCTGATCGCGGAGCTGCTGGCCGCCTTGCGCAAGATCATCCGCGAAGAAGGCTTATCGGCGATTCTGGTCGAACAGAACGCGCAAAAGATTCTGGGTGTGACGGATCAAGCCATCATCATTGAGCGCGGCAGCATCGTGTATCAGGGCGAAAGCGCCGCGCTCAAGGCCGACCGGGCGTTGCTGGAGACTTATGTCGGCGTCACCGATGCGAGCGCCGTCAGCCGCAAGGCGCGGCGCGACGCACGCCAACAATAGCTTCTTCAGAAAAACGCCTGTATCCCGGTCTGTGCGCGGCCGAGGATGAGGGCGTGGATGTCGTGCGTGCCCTCGTAGGTGTTCACCGTCTCGAGGTTCGAGAGCACCCTCATCACGTGGTATTCCTCCGAGATGCCGTTGCCGCCGTGCATGTCGCGCGCAAGCCGGGCGACGTCGAGCGCCTTGCCGCAATTGTTGCGTTTCATGAGGGATATGGATGGCGGCGCCGCCTTGCCAGCTTCCAGCATACGGCCAAGCCGTAATGCGCCCTGTAGCCCGAGCGCGATCTCGGTCTGCATGTCGGCGAGCTTCTTCTGGATCAGCTGATTGGCGGCGAGCGGGCGGTTGAACTGCTTGCGGTCGAGCACGTACTGCCGCGCCGCGTGCCAGCAGAACTCGGCCGCCCCCATAGCGCCCCAGGCGATGCCGTAGCGCGCATTATTCAGGCAGCCGAACGGACCGGCAAGGCCTTTGACATTCGGCAGCAGATTGTCCTCGGGGATGACGCAGTCTTCCAGCACGATCTCGCCGGTGATGGAGGCGCGCAGCGAGAGCTTGCCTTCGATCTTGGGGGTGGAGAAGCCTTTGGCGCCGCGCTCGACGATGAAGCCGCGGATGACGCCCTCGAGCTTGGCCCAGACCACCGCCACGTCGGCGACCGGCGCATTGGAGATCCAGGTCTTGGCGCCGTTGAGCTTGAAGCCGCCGGAAACCTTCTCCGCGCGGGTGACCATGCCGCCGGGGTCCGAGCCGTGGTCCGGCTCGGTCAGGCCGAAACAGCCGACGAATTCGCCGGTCGCGAGCTTCGGCAGGTATTTGCGGCGTTGCTGCTCGCTGCAGTAATAGTAGATCGGGTGCATCACCAGCGAGGACTGCACCGACATGGCGGAGCGGTAGCCGGAATCGACCCGTTCGATCTCCCGCGCGATCAGGCCGTAGGCGACGTAGCCAAGCCCGGC
>DATJVE010000087.1:0-20398 GCA_035501975.1 Pseudolabrys sp. | reverse complement strand
CGCCCATGCCGAAGGCAAATACGATGATGCCCATGTGCTCGATCGACGAATAAGCGAACATGCGTTTAATGTCGCGCCGGCGATACAGCATGAACGCGGCGAAAACGCAGGAGATCAACCCTAAGGTCACCATCAGCGGTCCGGGCGCGATCGCCGCCGGATTGAGCGCGAGCAGCATCTTGAAGCGCAGCAGCGCATAGAGCGCGACGTTGAGCAGCAAGCCGGAGAGCACCGCGGAGATTGGTGTCGGGCCTTCCGCGTGCGCGTCGGGCAGCCAGGCATGCAGCGGAGCTAGGCCGACCTTGGTGCCGTAGCCGAGCAGCAGGAAGACGAAGGCGACATTGAGCAGTGCCGGGTCAAACTTGTCGGCCTGTGTGATCAGCACGCTCCACACCATGGCGTTGAGGCCTTCGCCGATCACCGGTCGCGCCGCCATGTAGACCAGGATGGTACCGAACAGCGCGAGCGCGATGCCGACGCTGCCGAGGATGAAATATTTCCAGGCCGCTTCGAGCGCCTCATGCGTGCGGTAAATGCCGACCATCAGCACGGTGGTGAGGGTGGCGAGCTCGATCGCCACCCACATGAGGCCGATATTGTTGGCGACCAGCGCGAGATTCATCGCAAACATCAGCGTCTGGTACATGGTGTGGTAGAAGCGCACGAAAGTCGGCGTCAGCTTACCCGTGTCGATCTCGTGGCCGATATAGCTCGCGCTAAACACTGAGGTGGTGAAGCCGACGAAGGTCGTCAGCACGATGAAAACCTTGTTGAGGTTGTCGACCAACAGATATGGCCCGACGCGCGGCTCGACGATGAACAGTGAGACTGCGGTCGCGAAGGTGGCGAGCGTCGCCAGCACGTTGAGGCGCGCGGTGAGGCGATAGCCGGGCAGGGCGGCGAGCAGCGCCGCTGCCACGGCCGGGATCAGCAGCACGCCGGCGAGCGCATCGATCATTGCCGTTCTCCGCGGAAACGGTCGAGCGCCTGCACGTCCACCGTGTCGAAGCGCTCGCGGATGCGGAACAGGAAGATGCCGATCACGATGAAGGCGATCAGCACCGAGAAGGCGACGGAAATCTCCACCACCAGCGGCATGCCCTTGGCGCCGGTTGCCGCCAGCACCAGGCCGTTTTCCAGCGACATGAAGCCGATCACCTGGCTCACCGCATTGCGCCGGGTGACCATCATCAGCAGGCCGAGCAGCACGACCGACAGCGCGAAGGCGAGATCCTCGCGCGCCAGCGGGTCGGCCTCCGCCGTCACCCGCAGCATCACCACCATGGACAGCGCGACCAGGCCCATGCCGAGCAGCATGGCGGGGCCGACGCCAACCACCGTTTCGATCTCGCGATGAATGCCGAGCTTGACGATGATCCGGTGCAGCGCCACCGGAATGACGATGGCCTTGAAGACCAGCGCGATCAGCGCGGTCAGATAAAGATGCGGCGCGTCCTGCACAAAGGCCTGCCAGGCGACCGAGGCCGCCAGGATGAAGGCATGCAGGGCAAAGGTATTGAGCAGCGCGTAAAGCCGGTCCTGATAGAGCTGCATGAAGCTTACCAGCACCAGCGAGCCGGCGAGCATGTGGGCGATATCGAAGGTGAGGGTGCCCATCGCTACAGGCTCCTGGAGACGAACAGCAGCAAGGTGCCGAGCAGGCCGAGCATCAGCGCGGCGCCGAGGAAGGCGGGCACCCGGAACACGCGCATCTTGGCGATCGCGGTCTCGAACACGGCGAGCAAGAAACCGCCGGCCGCGAGCTTGACGAGATAGGCGGCAAGCCCGATGGCGAGCGCGCGCGGGTCTGCGTCAGCGCCGGCAATGCCCCAGGGCGTGAACAGACAGCCGATCACCGAGACATAAAGCAGCAACTTCAATTCGGACGACAGGTCGATCAGCGCCAGATGGCGGCCGGAATATTCCAGCACCATGGCCTCGTGCACCATGGTGAGTTCGAGATGCGTCGCCGGATTGTCGATCGGAATGCGCGCGTTTTCGGCGATCGCCACCATGATCAGCGCCAGCATGGCGAGGCCGAGCGAGACCCTTAAACCCGCGTCACCGGACGCCATAAAGGCGGCCATGGTCGACAGTTGCGTCGAGCCGGCAATCAGCGCCACGGTGAATACCATCATCAGCATCGCCGGCTCGGCGAGCGAGGCGATCATCACCTCGCGGCTCGAGCCGATGCCGCCGAACGAGGTGCCGACGTCGAGGCCGGCGAGCGCCAGGAAGAAACGCGCGCTGCCGAGCAGGGCGATGATGGCGATCAGGTCCGCCGACCAGGAGAACAGCAGGCCGATGCGGAAGGTCGGCACCAGCGCGGCGGCGACCCAGGTGCCGGCAAAGATGATGTAGGGAATGACGCGGAACAGCCAGGAGGCGCTTTCGGCCAGCACCACGTCCTTGCGCATCAGCCGGATCAGATCGCGGTAAGGCTGCAACAGCGGCGGACCCTGCCGGCGCAACAACCGCGCCTTCACCTTGCGCACAAAGCCGGTGAGCAGCGGCGAGAGCAGCAGCACCAGCAGCATTTCGGTGCCTTGCAAAGTGAAATCGCGGATCAGGGCCATATCGCGAGCACCAGAAGCAGCAGCACCAGAGCGGTGAACACCAGCGTGAGATAGCGGCGGATGGTCAGGAATTGCAGGACATTGAGCCGTTCGGCCACATAGCCGATGAAGCCGGCGATCGGCGCGTAGGTGGTCTCCCAGATCAGGTCGTGCAGGTCGACGGTCAGCCGCGCCGGCGCCAGCGAGCCGGGCGGCGGCATCTCGCCGATCTCGCGCGCGCGGAACACGGTCGTGCCGTAGACCCGGCGGATCGGCTGGGCGAAGCTCGAGGCGGTGTATTGCGTCGCCGGGCTCGGGTCCGGGTAGCCGCAATCCCAGGCCGGGCCGCGCCGCAGTTTGTCCGACGCCAGGCGGTGAATGGCGAAGGCCGCGACCGAGCCGGACAGCGTGACGAAGATGAACACCAGGAGCCCGTTATAGGAGCTGCGGCTTTCCGCGATCGGCACGATCGAAAGCCACTCGACGCCGGCCTGATGCGGCATGCCGACGCCGATCAGACTGTTGGTCACCGGATTGAGGGCGTCGATGAAGAAGCCGGGAAGAATTCCCGCGACGAGACACAACGCGGCCAGGAAGTACATGGCGGCGAGCGAGTTACTATCGGTCTCCTGCGCTTGCGCCGCAGCGTCGGTGCGGGCGCGGCCGAGGAAAGTCACGCCGAAGGCCTTGACGAAGCAGGCGGCGGCGAGCGCCGCCGACAGCGCCAGCAGTGCGCCGACCGCCGGCACCATGAATTTCAGACCCCAGGCCGGCAATTGCGGGCTCAAGAGAATGGCCTGGAAGGTGAGCCATTCCGAGACGAAGCCGTTGAGCGGCGGCAGCGCCGAGATCGCCACGCAGCCGACCAGGAAGACGAAGGCGGTCTGCGGCATGCGGTGGATCAACCCGCCGAGATGCTCCATGTCGCGTTCGCCGGTGGCGTTGAGCACCGCGCCGGCGCCGAAGAACAACAGGCTCTTGAAGACGGAATGGTTGAAAACGTGGAACAGCCCGGCGGTCAGCGCCAGCGCGGCCGCGAGCGGCATGTCGGCCGCCTTGAAGGCGAGCGCCAGGCCGAGGCCGATATAGATGATGCCGATGTTCTCCACCGTGTGATAGGCGAGCAGGCGCTTGAGATCGTGCTGCATCAGCGCGTAAAGCACGCCCATCACCGCGGTGATGCCGCCGACGGCGAGCACCGCCATGCTCCACCACCAGGCCGGCGGCCCGAGCAAATCGAATACGATGCGCACCAGGCCGTAGACGGCGACCTTGGTCATCACCCCGCTCATCAGCGCCGCGACGTGGCTCGGCGCCGCCGGATGCGCCAGCGGCAGCCAGGCATGCAGCGGCACCACGCCGGCTTTGGAACCGGCGCCGACGATGGTGAGCACCAGCACCAAAGCCGCCAGCGCCGCGGACGGATGCGATAGGCGAATGGCATCGAAGGCATAATTGCCGTCGGCGCCAGCGAGCAGGCCGAAGGCGAGCAGCAGCGCCAGCGTGCCGAAGCTCGCCATCAGCAGGTAAATGTAGCCAGCGCGCACGTTCTCTGCGATGCGGTGATGCGCGATCACCAGCGCCCAGGAACTGAGCGACATGAATTCCCACGACACCAGGAAGCTGAAGGCGTCGTTCGCCATGACCACGAGGTTCATGGCGGCGAGATAGGCGGGATAGAACGGCAGCACGCGCTGCGGTGCGTCTTCGTGGCGGCCGTAGCCGAGCGCGAACAGGCTCGCCGAGGCGCCGCCGAGGTTGACCACCACCAGGAAAAACGCCGAGAGCGCATCGATGCGGAAATGCGCGCCCAACCAGGGCAGGCCGAGCGGCAGCGTCACCGCGGACGTCTCGGCAAATCCGAACAGCCGCAACAGCGCGATCATGCCGAGCGTGAGCGTGATCATCAGGCTCGCGCCATACACCACGCCGGTGGAGCGCGGCGAGGCGGCGAGCGCGACGGCGATCGGCGCCAGGACGATGAGCGCGGCCACGCCGTAAAGTGCGTCGACGACCATCATTTGAGTCGCACTCCACGGCCGCCACCGCTGCTGCTGGCGCCTTCGCCGATCAATTCGATGCCGCTTGCCGCCAGGGCATCGACCAGTTTCATCAGCGAATCGACGTTGCCGCGCACGACACCGTCGCAGGCTTCCATGCGCTGGATGGTTGGCAACGACAAGCCGCAGGCCTGCGCCAATTGGCGCTGGTCGAAGCCGAGCAGAGCGCGGGCCGCCCGCATCTGAGGGCCGGTGATCATGCTTTAAACATCAGAATCGATATAAGAAGCGATCCTTCTGATAGTTATACCAGCGGGTTTTCGAGGGCAAGCACCAGCGGGATACCGCTCGGGCAATGAGCAGGGGAGGGTGAAAGGTCACTGCGGCTTCTTCGCCGCCAGCTTTTTATCGAGCCGCGCCATGTCGACCACCATGCGCTCGTGCGTGCCGTTGCCGATCTCCTCGGTCTCGTCGTGCGCTGAAACCTTAAACTCGATGCGCCGGCCGTCGACTTTGGTCACCTCGGCCGTGGCCGTCACCTGATGGCCGACCGGCGTCGCTGCCAGATGGCGGACGTTGACCACGGTGCCGACCGCGCTCTCGCTCGGATCGAGGTAGCCGCGCACCGCGTTGAGCGCGGCGTTCTCCATGGCGGTCACCATCATCGGCGTGGCGAACACCTCGGGCAGCGCCGCGTCCTTGAACTGATTGGCAAGATGCGCCGGCGTCACGCGCAGGGTGTAGCTGCCTTTCGCTCCCACCGGAATCGGGCGCATCACATCATCTCCCGTCGTGGCGCATGATCTTATCCGAAAACCGGTTCCCACTTTTCGGGATCATGCGCTCTCCTCGGCCGGCCGCACGTGGTTGATCGCGGGCGCCAGCGCGACCAGCACGATGCCGCAAAGCGCGATCGGCGCAAAGGCCACGCTCGCCAAGCCGGACACGTCCCAGACGAAGCCGCTGATCACCGGCACAATCACCGCGCAGCTATAGCTGATGGTGAACATGGCGGCGGTGACGCGATGCACGTCGTCCGGATCGCTGAGCAGCGGCGGCAACGCCAGAATGAGAATGAGGATCGCCGAGTTGGCAAAACCCTGCACGGTCGCGGCAACGACGACCCAGGCGGCGGAGCCGAACACAATGCCGGCGGTGGCGATCACACAGAGCACGCCGCACGCGACGTATGGCCAGGCCTTGCGCTCGAGCCGGTGCGCGAAGGCGAGCAGCAGCAACGACGCCGGCACTTGGCCGATATTCAGCCCGGTGAGCGCCGCGCTGATCCACGCGCCTTGTCCGTTGCCGCGAAGGTAGTCGGGCAGGAAGGCATTGGTCGCGAAATAGGTGGCGTTGACGGTGCCGAGCATGATGCCCAGCCGCCAGATCAAGTGACTGTTCCAGTCCGGCCACCAGCGGCGGCGCGCGGCGGAAACTTGCCCGTTGGCCGGCGCCGGCGCCACGGTCAAGATCAGCAACGCAATAACAACGACCGGCACGCTCCAGAATACGAAGCCCCATTGCCAATTGCCGACCAGCGGCAGCACCAGCGGCAACATCAGCGCCACGGGAAGGATTTCGCCGACCAGCAGACCGTTGGTATAGACGGCGGTGGCAAAAGCGATGCGTTGCGGCAGCCAGGCGCGCACCGCCGGCGGCATGGTCACCTGCATCACCGCGACGCCGGCGCCCATTATTATCGTCATCGCGTAAAGCCATGCGACGTCGGGGATAGCGCCGCGCAGCGCGCCGCCGACCGCGGTGACGGAAAGCCCGACCACCAGCGCGCTGCGCACGCCGAGCCGCGCGATCAACAGCGAGCCGGGCACGGCGGCGAAAGCGAACAGCATCGAGGGCAGGCCGGTGAGGATGCCGATCTGGGTGGCGTTGAGCTTGAGCCCGTCGTGGATCAACGGAATGACCGGCGGCACCGCCAAGATGGTCAGCCGCAGGGCGACCCCGGCGAGCCAAAGCAGCAGCAGTGTCGTGAGGTAACGAGTCTGGACGCGAGGCTCGGCGAGGCGTTCCATCGTGAGGTCCGGCATTGCAGGCGGCGTCTTATCGTGTTGATCTTGCCGCGGGCGGGATACCATAAGCGGCGGCGGCGGTCATTAACACCTGCGGCCGGCGCATGCACCCGTATGACGGGCGCGTTGTGTCGAACTTCAGCGTCCAGGCTTTGCTGGCAAGGACGTCACCGTCTATGACGACGGCTCGCCGACGCGCTGCTTCTGCTACGTCGACGGCATGATCGACGCGACCGTCCGCATGATGGCGACCGGCGACGGCGTGACCGGCCCGATCAATGCCGGCGATCCGACCGAATTTTCCATGCTCGATCTCGCAAAATTGGTCGTCGATCCGACGATCCGCGCCGGCGCTGCCCCGATATCGCGCCGGCGCAGAAGCAGCTGTCGTGGGCGCCGCGCACGGCGCTCAATGAGGGGCTTGCGCCGCACCAGCGCCTAATTCGACAAACTCATGTCCGATACCGGCGGCCGTGAAGCCTTGATCAGCGAGCCTTTGGCATAGACGGAACGAGGGCGTTAACGCATTGGGAATCCGCCCGGATTTGCGGCTTTCCCACCGCCGGAAAACCCTGTAAACGGCAAAATCCCTGTATAATTCCCCGGCCACGGGGAAAGGCCGCCTTTGCCGAAACTAACGCCGCGCCAGGTTCTCATCGTCCTGCACGATCTCGTCGCCACCGCCGCGGCGATCGTCTTGACGTTTTTCGTGCGCTTCGAGGGCGCGGCGCTGAGCGCCCGGCTGGCCGAGTTCAAATATCTGCCGGTCTTTCTCGCCTACGCCGCGGCGGTCTATCTGATCTTTGGGCTGCACCGCAACAAGTGGCGCTTCACCTCCGTCCCCGACCTCTACGACATCTTCCGCGTCGCGACCGTCTTGGCGGTGTCGCTGCTCGCGCTCGACTACGTGTTGGTCGCGCCCAACGTCTATGGCCAATTCTTCTTCGGCAAGATCACCATCCTGCTCTATTGGCTCTTGCAGATGTTCTTCCTCGGCGGCACGCGCATCGCCTACCGCTATTTCCATTACGCGCGCACGCTGCAGCGCGCCAAGGTCGCCGACGCCACGCCGACGCTCATCCTCGGCCGCGCGGCCGATGCCGAAATTCTTCTGCGCGCGATCGAAAGCGGCGCGGTGAAGAAGATCTGGCCGGTCGGCGTCTTGTCGCCGTCCTTTGCCGATCGCGGCCAGTCGATCCGCGGCGTGCCAGTCGTCGGCGACATCGACGATCTCGAAGGCGTGGTCGGCGATCTCGCCAGCCGCGGCAACCGGGTGCTGCGCGTCGTGCTCACGCCGTCGGCGCTGTCGCCGGAGGCGCGGCCGGAAGCGCTCTTGATCCGCGCGCGCAAGCTCGGCCTGACCATGAGCCAGTTGCCGGCGCTCGATGCCGGCGGGCAGGCGATGCAGCTTGCGCCGGTGGCGGTCGAGGACCTGTTGCTGCGGCCGAGCGTCAAGATCGATTACCAGCGGCTGGAGAGTTTCGTCAGCGGCAAGGCGATCGTGGTCACCGGCGGCGGTGGCTCGATCGGCTCGGAAATCTGCGAGCGCATGGTCGCGTTCGGCGCCGCGCGCCTGCTGGTGCTGGAGAATTCCGAGCCGGCGCTGCACGCCGTGCAGGAACTGCTCAAGGCCATGCAGTCGAAGACCGCGATCTCCGGCCGCATTGCCGACATCCGCGACCGCGCGCGCATCATGAGTCTGATCGCGCAATTCAAGCCCGACATGGTCTTCCACGCCGCCGCGCTCAAGCACGTGCCGATGTTGGAGGCGGATTGGGATGAAGGCATCAAGACCAATGTGTTCGGCTCGATCAACGTCGCCGATGCCGCGGCGGCGGCCGGCGCCGCGGCGATGGTGATGATCTCGACCGACAAGGCGATCGAGCCGGTCTCCGTGCTCGGCGCCACCAAGCGCTTCGCGGAAATGTATTGCGAGGCGCTCGACAATGAACTGGCGCATCACGCCGCTTCCGGCAAAACACCGACGCGCATGATTTCGGTGCGCTTCGGCAACGTGCTCGCCTCGAACGGCTCGGTGGTGCCGAAATTCAAGGCGCAGATCGAGGCCGGCGGCCCGGTCACCGTGACGCATCCGGATATGGTGCGCTATTTCATGACCATCCGCGAAGCCTGCGATCTGGTCATCACCGCCGCGAGCCACGCCCTCGGGCCGGACAGCGGCGACGTGTCGGTCTATCTTCTCAACATGGGCCAGCCGGTGAAAATCGTCGATCTCGCCGAACGCATCATCCGCTTGAGCGGCCTGGAGCCGGGGCGCGACATCCAGATCACCTTCACCGGCATCCGGCCGGGCGAGCGGCTGCATGAAATTCTGTTCGCGCGCGACGAGGAGACGAACGAGATCGGCATTCCCGGCATCGTCGCCACCAAGCCGGTGCAGCCGTCGCTGGAGGCGATCCGCGCCTGGGTGGCGACGCTGGAGCAGGGCCTCGCTCGCAACGAGCGCGCGGTCATCTACAATGTGTTGCGCGACGCCGTGCCGGAATTCCGCGGCGAAGCCGCATGAAAGCAGACGGCATGGACCTCACCGCATTCTTCAAAGCCGAATTTGCCGAGCATCACGACGTTGCGCGGCGCACCGAGACGGCGCTGCAAAGCGCCTTCGCCAGCCTGGTCGGCGCCTGCGTGGAATCGATCCGCGGCGGCGGCAAGCTACTGTTCTTCGGCAACGGCGGCAGCGCCGGCGATGCCCAGCATCTCGCGACCGAGTTGACCGTCCGCTACAAATCCGATCGCGCCGCAATTGCTGCCATCGCCTTGACCACCGATACCTCCGCGCTGACCGCGGTCGGCAACGATCTCGGCTTCGACAGGGTATTCGCCCGCCAGATCGAGGCGCTGGGCAAGCCCGGCGACGTCGCCATCGCCATCTCGACCTCGGGCACGAGCCCCAACGTCATTGCCGCGCTGCGGCAGGCCAAGGCGATGCGGCTCGTCACCGCCGCGCTCGGCGGCAAAGGCGGCGGCGATATGACCGGGCTGGCCGATCATCTTCTGGTTGTGCCATCCGAGACGATCGCGCGCATCCAGGAGATGCACATCGCCCTCGGCCAGATGCTCTGCGGCGCATTGGAAATCGAACTGGGGCTGGTCAAACCCGGGTGATTTTTCACGCTTCGAAATTTCCTGTTCGTCAATCTGAAAATCTCCTTGACTCGGCGGTGCCGGGCCATTTCTTTTGTGGCCGGGGAGAAACCAGTTCATGGACGCAACGAATCTGACCGGGCCGCAGCGCAAGGCCCGGGCGCCGCGCATCCGCGTCGCTGGCGACCGCCACAACATTCAATCGGTCGACCGTGCGCTCTTCCTCCTGGAGACCATCGCCGAAGCCGGCGGCGAGGCTTCGCTCACCGATCTCGCCAACCGCACCTGCCTCAACATTTCCACCTGCCATCATCTCCTGGCGACGCTGATCCAGCGCGGCTTTGCCGCGAAAATTCCCGGCCGGCGGCTCTACGCGCTGGGCGCGCGCATTCTTTATCTCGGCCACACCTGTTTGCAGGTCGATCTGCCGCGCCGCGCGCAGCCTTATCTGGAGGAGATCAACCAGGCGACCGGCGAAACCGTGCATCTCGCCGCGTTGCAGGGCAGCTCGGTGGTGACGCTGGCGGTGCGCGACGCGCGCCACGCCGTGCGCGTCGACACCGGCCGGCTCGGCCGCGTGGAAGCGCCGCACGCGACCTCGGTCGGCAAGGCGATCATGGCCTGGCTGCCCGAGGACGAGATCCACCGCATGCTGCCCGGCGGCATGAAGCGCTTCACCGCGAACACCATCACCGATTTTCCGGCGCTGGTGGAATCGCTGCGCGTGGTGCGCCGCAACGGCTACGCCATCGACCGCGAGGAATTTCTGCCCGGCGTGATCTGTGTCGGCGCCGCCATCCGCGATCAGGCCGGTACGGTGATCGGTGCGATCAGCGCCTCGACGCCGATCCAGCGCGCGAGCGAGGAGCACGTTGCCTTGATCCGCGACGAGGTCAATGCCGCGACGCGCGCGCTGTCGGCGGAATTCGGCGCGCCGGCCTGGCATGCAAACGGGGTGCACGCCGCCGCCAACTGAGTTCGCTTCCTTGCGCTCTGGCGGCAAAGTCGCCATAGAATGCTTCGCGCTGCAGGAAAAGGAACTCGGGCCATGGGCGCTGAACCAATAAAGCTTGGGATCGTGGGGCTCGGGCGCTGGGCCAAGGTTCTCACCCGGGCCGTCGCGAAATCCGACAAGCTCAAGATCGTTGCCGGCTACAGCCGCACCGAGGACAAACGCCGCGCCTTCCAGGAGGAATTCGGCGTTGCCGGCGTGCCGGACATGAAGACGCTATTATCCGATCCGGACATCCGCGGCGTCGTCATCACGGTTCCCAATGAGCAGCATTTGCCGGTGGCGACCGAAATCGCCAGAGCCGGCAAGCACGTCTATACCGAGAAGCCGATTGCCGCGACGCTCGAGGACGGCCTCGAGATCGAGGCGCTGGAGAAGACATACGGCGTCACCATCACCGTCGGACACAGTGCGCGCCTGCTCGGCAGCATTCGCCGCATCCGCCAGGCGATCGATGCCGGCGAGCTCGGCCGCGTCGCCTTCCTGGAGGCGAATTTCTCTAACGAGCGCGCGCTCGAGCTCACGCCCAACACCTGGCGCTGGTACAAGGCCAAGGCGCCCGGCGGGCCGCTGTCGCAGCTTGCCATCCATCAGTTCGATATCCTGCATTACCTCGGCGGCGAGATCGTCGAGGCGTCGTCAATGGCCTCGAAGCTGTCGCCGGTCGGCGCCGAGGTCGACGACCAGTCGATGACCACCCTGCGCTTTGCCGACGGCAAGCTCGGCTACGTCGGCTCCTGCTGGACGTCGCCCGGTGTCTTCTCGGTGCGCGTGTTCGGCGCCAAGGGGCTGATGCACAGCGAGACCGATTTCTCCAGTTGGGACACGCCGAGCAAGCTGCATCTGTCGTCGCAGCTCTACATCCAGCGCGGCAAGGACGGCTACGGCAGGCGCGAGGACCTGAAGGTGCCGGAAAGCGACATGTTCGTGGCCGAACTGGAAATGTTCGCGGAGAGCTGCCGCAGCGGCACGGCAAACGAATTGACCGCGCGCAACGGCAATGTCGCAGTGGCGCTGGTGAACGCAGCGCTGCGCTCGGTCGACAACAGCGGCCAATACGTGCGCATCGGCGACATCATCGATGAAGCGCGCGTGCGTGCCGCGGCGAGGAAGGTCAATGTTGCCTAGCCGCTATTTCATCGAGTTGACGCAGCCGGAGATCGCCGCCCAGCTCAAGGCCAATCCGCTGGTGATCCTGCCGGCCGGCAGCGTTGAGCAGCACGGTCCGCATCTGCCGACCGGTACCGACACCTTCGCCGCCAACGTCATCGCGGCGGCCGTGGCCGAGCGCATGGACGGCCTGGTGCTGCCGGCGACGCCGTTCGGCGTGACGCCGATGCACATGCCGTTCGAAGGCACCATCACCTTCACGCCCGACACCTACATGCGCGCGGTCACGGAAACTTGTGCCTCCACGGCCAAGCACGGCGCGCGGCGCCTGCTCATCCTCAACTGGCATGAAGGCAACATCCCCTCGCTGGCGATTGCCGCGGAGGCGCTGCATCGCGACTACGGCATGAGCGTGCTCACCGTGCAGGCCTGCTACGTCGCAGAAGAGCTTTACGGCAAGACCTGCAACGGCCTCACCCATGGCGGCGAGATCGAGGCTTTGGCGGTGCTGGCACTCCGCCCCGAACTCGTGCACCTCGACCGCATCGATTATTCCTCCGACCATAGCCACGGCCACACATGGGACAAGCTGCGGCGCACGCGCAGCTATCAGCCGGTGTTGACCGACATTCGCACCATCGCGCCGACCGGCTGGTTCGGCAGCCCGCAGCACGCCACCGCCGAGAAAGGTGCGCGCATGCTCGCCGATATCGCCGACGCGATCGCGCGCGAGGCGGCCGACATCTTCCGCCAGCTCGACGCGGTGCAGGGCGGCACCGCCGAGATCAAGCAATTGCGGCAGGCGGTGTGATGGCGCGGCTCCTTAAGCAGGCGGATGCCAGGCGCATCGGGCTGCCGGGCCGCTCGGCGCTCGACATGGTCTCGGGCGCAATCGGTTCGCGCGTCACCTTCCGCATTACCGAGATTCCCGTCGCCCGCGAGGGCGAAACGCTGCGCGGGCCGCACCGCCATCTCGGCTACGAGGAATGCATCTACGTGTTGAAAGGGCAGGGGCGCATGCTGACCGAGAGCGGCGCCCTTGAGGTCAAGCCGGGCGACGTGCTGCTGGTGCCTCCCGAAGAGAAGCACGTGACCCGCAACACGGGTTCGGAGCCGCTGGTGCTGCTCTGCTTCTTTCCCACGCCCGACATCGTCGGCAGTACCGAGAATTTCTCGGATTTCTGAATCATGAGCACCGACGTTCTCTGCCTGCGTCCCGAGGTCGACTTCACGCGTGTCGGTGCGCCGGCGCCGGCAGCACTCAACGTGACCTACCGCAAACCGGACGATGGCGACGTACCCGCGCTGATGCGCGCGGCCGACGCGTTGCTCATCCCGGCGGTCGGCCCCAGGCTGGCGCCCGCTCTGCTCGAGGGCGGCCGCCTGAAACTGGTGCAGATCACCGGCGCCGGCGCCGACCGCCTCGACCGCGAGACGATGATCCGGCTGGGCATTCCGGTCGCCAATGTCGCCGGCGGCAGCAACGGCGCGGTCGCCGAATACGTGGTGACCACCGCCGCGATGCTGCTGCGCCGCTTCGCCTGGGCCGATGCGGAGATCAAGGCCGGCAATTACGCCGCCTTCCGCACCCGCATGGTGGCCGACAATCTCGCCGGGCTCGACGGGCTTTTGGTCGGCCTCGTCGGCTTCGGCGCCATCGGGATGGCGGTGGCGAAGGCCTTTGCCGCGCTCGGCTGCCGCGTCTGCTATTACGATCCGGCGCCGCGCGATGCCAAAGCGGGCGAAGCCATCGGTGCCGAGCCGATGACGCTCGATGCGCTGCTTGCCGCGGCCGACGTCGTCAGCCTACACGTGCCGCTGTTGCCGGCGACGCAAGGGCTGATCGGCGAGCGCGAACTCTCCCTGATGAAGCCGGGCGCGGTGCTGGTCCAGGCCTCGCGCGGCGGCGTGGTGGACGAGGCGGCGCTGGCCGCCGCGCTGCACTCGGGCCGTCTCGGCGGCGCCGCCGTCGACGTCTATTCGGCCGAGCCGCCCGGTGCCGACAATCCGCTACTCGCGCTCGACGGCGCCGCGGTGCGGCGGCTTTTGCTCACCCCGCACATCGCCGGCGTGACGCGGCAGTCCTGGGCCATACTTTTCCGCTCGGCCTGGCAAAACGTCGAGCGAGTGCTCATCGGCAAAGAGCCACCGCAGAACCGGATGTTTTGAAGCGGCTTACTTCATCGAGATGCCCGCGCGTTTGGCCACCGGGCCCCAGCGCGCGATGTCCGACTTCAAATCCTCGGCGAACTGCTGCGGCGAACTCTCGATCATGTCGTAGCCGAGCTGCTTGGCCCGTTCCTTCATGTCCGGCGTCGCCAGGATGGCGACGATCTCGTCGTGCAGCTTGTTGACGATCTTCGGGTCGAGGCCGGCGGGGCCGAGCAGGCCGGCCCAGTTGGCGACGGCAAAGCCGGGCAGGCCGGATTCGTTCATGGTCGGCAGGTCGGGCAACAGCGCAGAGCGCTTGAGCTCGGCCATGGCGATGGGGCGCAGCTTGTCCGGCTTCTGCTTGGCGAAGCTGGGGACGCTGGCGAACATCACCTGCACCTGTCCGCCCATGAGATCGAGCAGGGCCTGGTGCATGCCCTTGTTGGGGACGTGCACCATCTCGATGCCGGCCTTAAGCTTGAGCAACTCGGCGGCGAGATGCGAGGCGCTGCCGACGCCGGGGGAGCTGTAGCTCAGCTTGCCCGGATTGGCTTTGGCGTAGGCGATGAATTCCTTGAGCGAATGCACCGGCAGCGACGGGTTCACGATCAGCGCATAGGGGCTGATCGCCACGTTGATGATCGGCGTGAAATCTTTGGTCACGTCGTAGGGCGGTTCTTTGTGCACCACCACAGCGAGCGACAGGCTGCTCGGCGTGTAGAGCAGCGTGTAGCCGTCGGGCGGGGCGGCGATCACCACCTTGCTGCCGATGATGCCGGCCGCTCCGGGGTGGTTCTCAACCACGAAGGTCTGGTGCAAACGGTCGCCGAGCTGTTGTGCCAGCAGCCGCGCCATGACGTCGACGCCGCCGCCGGCCCCAACCGGAACCACGATCTTTACCGGCCGGTCTGGATATTCGGCCCGCGCGGCGGTTAAGCCCGCCAGCAGCATCAGGCCCATCAGCGCCAATTTCCGCCGCATCGCCGCTCCTCCCTTTTTCATATTGTCCCGGACGGGCGGCCTGTGCGCAAGCTGATACGGCGTTAGCCCCAGACCTCGTCGGCTGCCTTGACCACCAGGCGCAGCTTCGCCCATTGTTCGTCTTCGGCGAGCACATTGCCTTCCTCGGTCGAGGCGAAGCCGCATTGCGGCGACAGGCAGAGCTGGTCGAGCGGGGCGTATTTCGCTGCTTCCTTGTCGTTGACCACCAGCTCCTGGGCGAGCCGCTTGGTCGTCTCCGCGTTGCCGGTATCGTCCTTGACGATCAGTTCGATCTTCTTGCCGGCGACGATGTCGCCGTGCTGCAGCATGTAGAGCTTGGCGCCGGCGGTGAGCTGTTTGCCGGTCGGAGTGAACGCCCCGGTCAAGGGCACGAGCAGACCGATCTTCACGGTCGCTTGGGCGACGGACAGCGTGGCAAGCAGAGCTGCGATCAGCCGGCGGCGAGCTGGCGGGCGATAGTCATGGCGTTCCCCCGTTGTCGCTTTTGCCCGGCAGCAGATTGCAACCGGGGCGATCGGTCAATGGGGACGTGCAAAGGCGATGGGCAGACGCCCGCGATCTCACGAATTGTGCGCGAGGTGCAGCAGTTGGTCTGCCGCGCCGATCTTGTACGCGAACAATATCCCCGCAACCAAAAGCAGCAGGAAGCACGATAGCGGCGAATAGGGGGAGCTTGCTTTGCCGCTTCGAGGATGATCTTTCATGACCGCACCAGGAATTGAGAGCGTTTTGTGTGAGCCCGCGATAGGCGAGCCATCGTTCCCGCCGCATATGCGGCCGGCGGTGTAAGGATTCCAGGCGAAAAGTGCCGGGCCGCTATAAGGGTGAAATAAATGGGTCTGGCCGCGCCTAGGCGACTTGGCCGATGATGCCGGCCGCGCTTTGCGCGTCGGCCAGCAACAGCTCGTAGATTTCGCGCGCCGGCCGCGGAACGCTGATCAAATAACCCTGGATGTCCGTGCAGCCGAGCATTTGCGCGTGCTGCCGCTGTTCGGCGGTCTCGACACCCTCGGCAACGATCCGCATGTTGAGGCTGCATGCCAAGTCGGCGATAGCGCGCACCACGGCGCGGGACTCGGTCCTATCGGCGAGGCCGGCGATGAAGCTGCGGTCGATCTTGATCTTGCTGAACGGGAAGCTCACCAGATAACCGAGCGACGAGTAGCCGGTGCCGAAATCGTCCATCGCAAAGCGCACGCCGAGCTTGTGCAAATTCTTCAGCGTGGCGAGATTGGCGAAGGTATTCGCCAGGAACACCGACTCGGTGATCTCGAGGATCAACCGGTTGGCCGGCAAGCCGCTGGTGGCGATCGCGCCGATGACGGTATTGATCAGGTTCTTGCTGGTCAACTGGATGGCCGAGACGTTGACCGCGATGCCGATATCGACGGGCCAGGTCGCCGCCTCGGCGCAGGCGGTGCGCAACACCCATTCGCCCAAGGGGACGATGAGGCCCGTCTCTTCGGCGACCGGAATGAACTCCGCCGGGGAAACCAGGCCCCGCTCGGGATGGCGCCAACGCAATAGCGCCTCGCAGGTCTTGATCTTGTTGTCCTCGAGATCGACGATGGGCTGATAGAACAACTCGAATTCGCCGTTGGCGAGGGCGCTTTGCAAGTCCCGCTCCAGTCGGCTGCGGGTCTGCATGCGTTCGTTCATTTCCGTCTGATAGAAGCAATAGGTTCCGCGCCCGGTATTCTTGGCCTCGTAGAGAGCGATATCCGCCGTTTTCAATAGGTCGTTGAGCTCGGTGGCGTCGTTGGGCGCGATGGAGATGCCGACGCTGATGTCGACGATAACCTGGTGCCCATCGAGAACGAACGGCTCGTGGATCGCTTCGCGCGTGCGCGTCGCGAGATCCGCGGCATCGGACGGACGGCTGATCGACGTTTGAATGATGGCGAATTCGTCGCCGCTCAAACGGGCGACCATGTCGATTTCCCTAACGCAGCCGCGCAACCGGTCGGCCACTCCCTTGAGCAGCTTGTCGCCGACGGAGTGGCCGAGCGTGTCGTTGACGCGCTTCAGGTGATCGAGATCGAGGTACAGCACCGCCAGCCGTTCGCCGCGTCGCACGCGCTTGAGCGCCTGCTCAAGCTGTTCGCTGAACAGCTTGCGGTTCGGCAAGCCGGTCAGCGCATCGTGATGGGCGGCGTATGAGATCCGCTCCTCGGCCCGTTTTTGTTCGGTGATGTCCTCATGCGTGGCGACCCAGCCGCCGTCTGCAGTCGGATGGTTCACGATCGAAATAATGCGCCCGTCGCGCAGCGTCGTCATCTTGCCGAAGACGGCGCCTTGCGCGACGGCGGTTTGGATGTCGGCGATGTATTGCTCGATGTCCTCGGTGCAGAAGCTGCCGGTCGCGGCCCTGTGTTCGGCGAGTTCAAGCAGCGTGGCGCCCGGCTTCACGACGTCCGACGACAGGCCGTACATTTCGAGATAGCGCCGGTTGCACACGACCAACCGGTCCGACGCATCGAACATCGCCAGGCCTTGCGACATGTTGTCCAAGGCCGCTTCCACCGTCGCCTCGGATGCCGCGAGACGGCGGAATTGCTGGCTCTGGGCCCTGAGGAGAAACGCCACGCAAAGCGTGACCAGCAGCGCGCCGGTTCCAAGCGTTATGGCCTGGATACGCCAGGTCGCGAGCGCGGCGGTTTCCGAGAGGGCGACATTGACCACCAGCGAATAGTGGCGCAGCGGGTGGACGGCGACCAGGCGAGCCGTGCTGTCGAAGTAGCCCGGCGACCGATATTGGCCGCCCCCCTGCATGATGAGTTGATACCAGGGCGATGTCGCCGGCATCTTCTCGTAGGCGCGATCCTTCGGGTCGGGGAACCGGACGATGATCGTGCCGTCGCGATTCAACAGCAGAAACGACTGATCGGGGAGGGACGCGATCGATTCATAGATATGCTGGAAATAGGCGAGCCTGACGCCGACCACGACCGCCCCGAGGAACGTGTCGTTCGCGCCGTTGATGCGCTTGGCGAAAATGATGACCGGCAGCCCCTTGATGCGGTCGTAGAGCGTCGCGCTGATGTAAACGCGCTTATCGTTGGTCCGCTTGAGGTACTGAAAGTAGGGACGATCGGATACACTGATCTTCGGCGTCGGCCACTGCCGCGTCGTGCTGACAAGGTTGCCGTCCCTGTCCACCACCGCGATAAACTCGGCTTGCCGCAGGCGCGTTTGGCGCTCCATGAGAGTCCGGTAGGTGTCCTCGCGAAGATCCCGATCCAGACCGATCGGTCCCTGCTGGGCGCGCAGCCCTTCTTTATCCTTGACCTCGGTCAGAACGAGATCGATCGATTGCACCGAATTCTCGAGTTGGTGGGCGAGCACTGTCGCAAGGTTGCTGGAATCTCTGGACGCAATCGCCATCGCATCCGAGCGCAGCCACAAAATGGTCACGCCGATGGCAAGCGCCGACGCGCAGGTGAGGCCCCCGGCCACGGCGAGGAGCAGATGAAAGCGCGATTGGCGGGCACGATTTGGCATGCGCCAAAACCATTTGCTGAGATTGCCGGTACAACCGATAAGCGACGCGTTTCAAAATGACGTTTAAATAGGCGTTGAATTCCTGGATTGCGTGAATCCATACTTAACCGGCTGCCAGGGGCGGCGGTTCCCCTTGACGGCCGAGGCGCTGCGACGGCTCTGCAGCCTGGTTAACGGTTGGCAAACAACGGCGCCAAGTGCGGACTTATGCACCGCAGCAATGCGCGCGCGGCGCGCACCCGGGCGATCGGCGTCTCGGTCTGTGGCAGCATGCGCTCCACGATAACGGCGACGCCTTCGGCATTTGGATGTTGGCCATCGAGCTGAATAAGCTTGGGATCGCCGCCACGCCGTCCGGGATGAATGGATAGCAGACGGACTCCCCGATGCGAAAAGGCTGCGCTTCAAAGAAGCGCAGCCCATCGCGTACTGGCCTAACCGCTCAGGGCCAACTGCCGCGCATCGAGGCGGGGTGGCCTGGCAGCTTGAGCGAGCCCACCCGCACGAGCTTATCGCCCTTGCGGCGCAGAATAGTGATGTCATTGTCAAAGAAATTGCCGGCGTAGAGATACCGGCCATCGGGACTGAAGGTCACACCCTCGGTCAATGCGCCGAGCTCGGTTTCTGACACCTTGCGCACCTTCTTGCCGTCGATTTTCAGGAGGGAGACGTAAGAGTGATCGTGGTGGAAGAAGGCGGTCCTGGGGACGTTGCCCACGCCGTTGAGGATGATCGAGGCGGCGTAGCCGCCGGCCGGGCTTATCGCCAGGCCCTCCGGCCCATCGCCGACCACGACTTGATCCACGACACGCGGCGGATTCAACGTCATGTCGATTACCGCCACCGTGTCGACCTGGCCGTCCGACGCGCCGCCGCCGCCGTTGTTGTTGACGAGGCCGAGCTTGCCATCGGGCGTGATCTGCACGTTGTAGGGGAAGACGCCGGTGGTCATGTCGTAGCCTTTGTAGGTGACCGTCGTGCCGTCGATATCGAGCAGCGCGACCTTGTTCGCGAGCGCTTTGACCACCAGCGCCCTTTTTCCATCCGGCGTGATCGCCACCGCCGAAAGCTGTTGGCTTGGAGCGTCCTTGGGCGCCAAAGCAACCGTACCGACGATTTTCACCTCCTTGCCGGATATCGTCAGGACACTGACCGTGTTTTCGGCGCGATTGGTGATGAGCGCCAATGTTCCGGCGCGGTTGATCGCCATGCCCGAGGCCTGCTTCCCGGCATGCAAGGTGTCGATGAGTTTGGGCGGTTTCGCCGTCAGGTCGACGATGAAGACCTTGTCATCGGGCACGATTTTCCATTTGTCGCCGTCCCGCACCGAGTCGAGCGAATTGACGAGGATCGCCAGAGATCGATCGGGCGTGACGGCGAGGTTGGTCGGCGGGCCCACGAGTGTATTGATCAGCGGTAGGTTCGCAAGGATGCGCGGCTTGGCGCGCTTGCCAATGTCGATGATCGACAGCGTGTCCTTGCCCGGCGGGCCGACGATCATTTGCCCCGCGTCGGTGTAGGTTGCCTTCTCGTCGTTGCCGGAGATGATGATCTGTGCCTGCGCGCCAGAGGCCAAGCCGATTGCCCCGGCCAACGCGGCCGCGCCCAATATTTTCCGCATTGCTTCCTCCCATAATGAGTTTTGCCGTGGGTTCGATCCACAGATTTTCCGAAGGGTTCAAATCTATACGAAATAGACTGCCCCGTCATTGGCAGTGATTGGGCATTTGCTTCGCGGCCAATGGCCGAGATGGTGAGCGGACTTGGCGACAACGCCGCGCGATTGTCCGCGCTTACCGGCGGGTTCAACCGATCGCTGCAACACATTCGGCGAACTTCTCAGCCGGCGTCTGATAGAGCAAGGTCTTTCTCGGCCTTTCATTGAGCTGCCTTGCGATGGCACTGAGCTTGGCCTGACTGTGCAAGGACAGATCA
>DATJVE010000086.1:0-10544 GCA_035501975.1 Pseudolabrys sp. | reverse complement strand
GTGGCGATGCGGTCGGCGTCGCCGAGGCCGGAGGCGACGATGACCTGGCAGCCCTGCGTGAGCCGCAAGTCGGTGACGATGTGGCCTTGCCCGCTCACCACCAGGCCGTTGCCGTATTCCACCGACTTCGCCAGCGCGGCGAAGGGCGCGCTGCGTTCGGGGAAGGGCGAGAATGCCGCCACCATCGCCGCCGTCACCGGCGCGACGATGCCCTCCATCATCTGATCGTACAGGATGGTGAAGCCGCGGATCTCGCCGTCGCGCAACTTGGCGCGCACGGAAAACATCTTCAGGCCCTGCATGCCGGCGATGGTGAACCCGTCGTCATTCAGCGCGCTCTGCTCGATCTTGCGCGTGGCCGGCTCCTTCTTCTCGCGCTCGAACAGCGCGGCGAGCGTGAGGCCTTGCTCCTTGAAGCGGAAGGTTTCGACCTGCACCTCGCCGTGCCCCGAGGACCAGCGCGTGCCGTGCGCGGCATCGCGCGCGTGCGGCACCAGCTTGGTCGGCAGCCCGATGCGGATGCCGGTGGCCGGATCGACGACCACGTTCCAGCCGAATTCGTCTTCGTGCGCCTTGGCGGCGGCGACCAGATCCGCGCGCTCGGAGGCGGTGAGAACGCCGCTGACTTTGGCCTTATGGCGTTTCTGGAAGTTCTTGATCGCCGTAAGCAGCGGGTCGTCGCCGTCGAGCGAGCCGCTGTAGTCGCCCGACCACAATAACGCCGCCTGGATCTTCTGCCGCTCGGCCGGCGGGACGCCGGCGAGGGCGTCGCTTGCCGGCGCGGCCTTGGCGGCATCCGGCTTGGGCGCAGCCGGGGCCACGGCGGCGGTCTTGGTGTCCGCAGGCTTAGGCTGCGGCAGCTTCGGCACGGTTTTGGCTTCGGTCGCCTTAGGCTGCTGCTTCGGCTTGATTTTCTTGACCGCCGTCACTTTGGCATTGTGTTTCTTGACTGCGGCGACGGGCGCCTTCGCTTCCGCCGGCTTCACCGCGGCGGCTTTGTGCCGGGAATGTTTCTTTGTCGCCGCCGCGTCGGGCTGCTTCGGCATCGGGATGATGCCGGGCGAATCCTGCGCCGGCGCCGGGACGGCGCCGAGCAGCAGCGCGAACATCGCCAGGAACGGACCGTAACGCATCGTCTTGACGCCACCGTCGCCTTTATTTCGCGGCACCTTAGCCCATCGCGGCGAGCGCGCAAGGCGTCGACGGGCTGGCCGAAACCGGCGCAACCCCATAGGCTTGCCGTCATGCTCGATCGTCAAGAACTCGAACGCTATGCGCGCCACATCGTGTTGCGCGAGGTCGGCGGGCCGGGGCAGGCCAAGCTGAAAGCTGCGCGCGTGTTGGTCGTCGGCGCCGGCGGCCTCGGCGCGCCGGTGCTGCTTTACTTGGCCGCCGCCGGCGTCGGCACGCTTGGCGTGGTGGACGACGACGCCGTGTCGCTGTCGAATTTGCAGCGGCAGGTTATCTTCTCGACCCCCGACATCGGCGCGGCGAAGGCCGAGCGCGCCGCCGCCGCGATCGCGCGGCTCAATCCACATGTGCAAGTCGAGACGCACAATGAGCGGCTCACCGCGGCGAACGCGCTCGAGCTGATCTCGCGCTACGATCTGATCGCCGACGGCTCCGACAATTTCGCCACGCGCTATCTCGTCGCCGACGCCTGCTACTTTGCGAAAAAGCCGCTGGTGACCGCCGCGGTCGGCACCTTCGACGGCTCGCTCACGACGATCCGGGCGCACGAGACGCGCGCCGACGGTGCGCGCAACCCGACCTACCGCTGTCTGTTCCCCGAGCCACCGCCACCCGGCACGGTGCCGGCCTGCGCCGAGGCCGGCATTCTCGGAGCATTGCCCGGCGTGCTCGGCTCGCTGATGGCGTTGGAGGTGGTCCGCGAGATCGTCGGCTTCGGCGAAGGCCTGGTCGGGCGGCTGCTGATGGTCGACGCGCGCTCGATGCGCTTCGAGACGCTGAGCTACGACTGGGATCCGGGCAATCCGCTCTCCGGCGAGCGGCCGACGATCACGGATTTGAGTGCTCACCCTCCTCCGCCCTCATCCTGAGGAGCCGCGCCTAGCGCGGCGTCTCGAAGGATGCGGCGGCCCCATGGTTCGCGACGCTCCTCACCATGAGGCCGATATAGGCTACAGCATAGACGGCAATACGCGATCCGGCGGCCGATGGCCGTCCATGAAGGTCTTGATGTTGATGATGACCTTCTCGCCCATGTCGATGCGGCCTTCGATGGTCGCCGAGCCCATGTGCGGCAGCAGCACGACCTTGCCCTCGCGCGCGAGCTTGACCAGCTTCGGATTCACTGCCGGCTCGTGCTCGAACACGTCGAGGCCGGCGCCGGCGATGTCGCCCGACTCGATCAGGCGGGCGAGCGCGTTTTCGTCGATCACCTCGCCGCGCGAGGTGTTGACGATAAAGGCTTCCGGCCGCAGCAGCTTGAGCCGGCGCGCCGACAAAAGATGGTAGGTCGCCGGCGTGTGCGGGCAATTGACCGAGACGATGTCCATGCGGGCGAGCATCTGGTCGAGGCTCTCCCAATAAGTGGCGTCGAGCTCTTCCTCGATCTTCGGCGCCACACGGCGGCGGTTGTGGTAGTGCACCTGCAGGCCGAAGGCGCGCGCTCGGCGCGCGACCGCCTGGCCGATGCGTCCCATGCCGATGATGCCGAGCCGCTTGCCCCAGATGCGGTGGCCGAGCATCCAGGTCGGCGTCCAGCCGGTCCAATCTTTGTCGGCGGTGAGCACGGCGGAGCCTTCCACCAGCCGCCGCGGCACCGCCAGCACCAGCGCCATGGTCATGTCGGCGGTATCCTCGGTGAGCACGCCGGGTGTATTGGTGACGGTGATGCCGCGCTGCACGGCGCTGGCGACGTCGATATTGTCGACGCCGTTGCCGAAATTGGCGATCAGCTTGAGCTGCTCGCCCGACTTCGACAGCACGGAGGAGTCGATGCGGTCGGTGACGGTCGGCACCAGCACGTCGGCGGTGCGCACGGCGTCCTGCAGCTGCGCGTGCGTCATCGGCTTGTCGTCGGGATTGAACCGGGCGTCGAAAAGTTCCCGCATCCGCAGCTCGACGCTGTCGGGCAGCTTGCGGGTAACGACGACCAGCGGCTTTTTGGTCTTCGGCATGTCCTGCTACCGCGGCGTCCGGCGGCCCATCCTAGTGCCGTTTTGGGCGCCGTTCAGCCCTCTTTAACCGTGCTCGACCACACTGCGCTCTTCGCGCGAAGGGTCCAAAATCCGTTCTGTTTCCTATCAGATGGCAGTGACAAGACAAAGCTTTGGGGCCGCGTTTCTCCGCCTGGCCGGCGTGGGCCTGGCAATCGGCGTTTTCCTGGCGGTGATGGAACCGACCGGCATGGCGCCGCGCGCCCGGGCTGGCGCCGACATCGCCATCGCCACCGGCTCGGTGAGCGGGCTGCCGGTGCCGCGTTTCGTCAGCCTCAAGTCCGACCGGGTCAATGTGCGCGCGGGTCCCACCAAGGACCAGGACGTGCGCTGGGTCTACACCCGCGCCGGCATGCCGGTGGAAATCACCGCCGAGTTCGAAAACTGGCGGCGCATCCGCGACTGGGAAGGGGCGGAAGGATGGGTCTACCACTCGCTTCTGTCCGGCAGGCGCTCGGCGGTGGTGGTGCCGACCTTGAAGAACGATCTGGTGCCGCTCTACGAGCAGCCGGATACCAAGTCGCCGGAAGTCGCCCGCCTGCAGTCGGGCGTGCTCGGCATGCTGAAATCCTGCAGCGGCAGCTGGTGCGAATTCGCCGGGAAGAATTTCAACGGCTGGATCCGCCAGGAGCGCCTCTGGGGCGCCTATCCCAACGAGAAGGTGGATTAGCGCGCGCACCTGTCATCATCCGCGTAAGCGGATGATCCAGTAGCCCCGGTCTGTCAGTGATTACTGGATGCCTGCCTTCGCGGGCATGACCTCGAAGAACTCAGCTCTTGCGCCGCAGCCGCACCACCACGTCGACGCGGTCGATCTCGAAGCCTTCGGGCGGCAGCGGGGTCTTGCCAACCACCACCTCGGCGCTCGGGATGTCGAGCAACTCGTCGGACCCTTCGAAGAAGAAGTGGTGGTGGCTGGACGTGTTGGTATCGAAATAGGCCTTGGAGCCGTCGACCCCGACCTGGCGCAGCAGGCCGACCTCAGTGAACTGGTGCAGCGTATTGTAGATGGTGGCGAGCGACACCGGCACCTTAGCGCGGGTCGCCTCTTCGTAGAGCATTTCGGCGGTGAGGTGGCGGTCGCCTTTGCCGAACAACAGCCAGCCCAGCGCCATGCGCTGGCGCGTCGGCCGCAAGCCGACCTGGCGTAGCATCGCCTTGACGTCATGCCACGGGCAGCCGGTCATCTCTGAACGGTCGGCGGGAACCGGCGCCACTGCAGGCTTGGCGGAAGGGAATACCATGTTACGCGCTCGTCCGCGTTAAGAGGCGCTGGCTCCGAAGAAGCGAGCGTCGAAAAGGCCGATTTATTTGCAACATATACGCATTAGCGGACTTAGATGCAACTCCTTCGCAATTGGCGAATTGGCCGCTATGTCGCGGTATTTGCGGGCAGAAATTCTGTATCTTGCGCGTTGTGGCCACCTTTGACCGCTTGGGCCGTTATGTTACGAATCCGCCATGGCAATGAACGTCACAAACCCGCTGGGCGGGGCGACCGCGGCGATGGATAACAAGCGTCACAGCTTCGAATACGAGGATCTGCTGGCCTGCGGCCGCGGCGAATTGTTCGCCGAGGGCCCGCAGCTGCCGCTGCCGCCGATGCTGATGTTCGACCGCATCTCCGAAATCGCGGAACAGGGCGGCGAGCACGGCAAGGGTCTGGTGCGCGCGGAACTCGACGTGAAGCCGGACCTCTGGTTCTTCCTCTGCCACTTCAAGAACGACCCGGTGATGCCGGGCTGCCTCGGCCTCGATGCGCTGTGGCAGATGGTCGGTTTTTTTCTCGGCTGGCTCGGCTCGCCGGGCAAGGGCCGCGCGCTCGGCCTGGGCGAGGTCAAGTTTTCCGGGCAGGTGCTGCCGACGGTGAAAAAGGTGATTTACGGCGTCGACTTCAAGCGGGTGATGCGCTCGAAGCTGGTCCTCGGCATCGCCGACGGCTGGCTGTCGGCCGACGGCAACGTGATCTACAAGGCCTTCGACCTCAAAGTCGGCCTGTTCAGGCAGGACGATGCGCTGCAGCCGAGCGGCGCCTGATCAGACCCGCGGGTGTTGCATGATTGCCGGGGCGGCGCTCTATGGCCCAATCATCGACAATGCGCGGCGTAGCTAAGGATATGCGGCCATGAGACGAGTCGTCGTCACCGGGATGGGCATCGTCTCATCGATCGGCAACAACACGCAGGAAGTTCTCGCCAACCTGCGCGAAGCCAAATCCGGCATCAGCCGCGCCGAGAAATACGCCGAACTCGGCTTCCGCTGCCAGGTGCACGGCCAGCCGTCGCTCAATCCGGCCGACAGCGTCGACCGCCGCGCCATGCGCTTCCTCGGCGGCGGCGCCGCCTGGAACCATGTCGCCATGGAGCAGGCGATCCGCGATTCCGGCGTCGCGGACAGCGACATCTCCAACGAGCGCACCGGCATCGTCATGGGCTCGGGCGGGCCATCGGCGCGGGCCATCGTCGATTCCGCCGACATCACGCGCGAGAAAGGGCCGAAGCGCGTCGGCCCCTTCGCGGTGCCGAAGGCGATGTCGTCGACTGCTTCGGCGACGCTTGCCACCTGGTTCAAGATCAAGGGCGTGAACTATTCGATCTCCTCGGCCTGCGCCACCTCCAATCACTGCATCGGCAACGCCTCCGAACTGATCCAGTGGGGCAAGCAGGACATGATCTTCGCCGGCGGCTGCGAGGAGCTCGACTGGACGCTGTCGGTGCTGTTCGACGCCATGGGCGCGATGTCGTCGAAATACAACGACACGCCGACCAAGGCTTCGCGCGCCTACGATGCCGACCGCGACGGCTTCGTCATCGCCGGCGGCGCCGGCGTGCTGGTGCTGGAAGAGCTCGAACACGCGAAAGCCCGCGGCGCCAAGATCTATGCAGAGATCGCCGGCTATGGCGCGACCTCCGACGGCTACGACATGGTGGCGCCGTCGGGCGAGGGCGCGGTGCGCTGCATGAAGATGGCGCTGTCGACCTGCAAGGCGCCGATCGATTACATCAATCCGCACGCCACCGCGACGCCGGTCGGCGACGTCAAGGAGATCGAGGCGATCCGCGAGGTGTTCGGCGCCAAGTGTCCGCCGATTTCCGCCACCAAGTCGCTCACCGGCCATTCGCTCGGCGCCGCCGGCGCGCAAGAGGCGATCTATTCGCTGCTGATGATGAACAACGGCTTCATCTGCGAGAGCGCCAATATCTTCAACCTCGATCCCGCCTTCGCCGACATGCCGATCATGCGCGAGCGCAAGGACAACGTCACGCTCGGTGCCGTGCTATCGAACTCCTTCGGCTTCGGCGGCACCAACGCCTCGGTGGTGTTCAAGCGGCTGGATGCCTAGCCAATTTTCCGTCATTCCGGGGCGGGCCGCAGGCGCGAACCCGGAATCCATAACCCCGGCGCTATCGATCTATCGCACCACAGGGGTTATGGATTCCGGTTCTCGCTTCGCTCGGCCGGAACGACAGTGTTATGAGGTGACTCAATGCCGGGACTGATGGACGGAAAACGCGGGCTGGTGATGGGGGTCGCCAACGACCACTCGATCGCCTGGGGCATCGCCAAGACGCTGGCCGCGCATGGCGCCAAGCTCGCCTTCACCTATCAGGGCGACGCCTTGGCCAAGCGCGTCAAGCCGCTTGCCGAATCCGTCGGTTCGTCCTTCGTCATGCCCTGCGACGTCGAGGACATCGCCTCGGTCGACGCCGTGTTCGCCGAAATCCAGAAGCAATGGGGCACGATGGATTTCCTGGTGCACGCGGTGGCCTATTCCAACAAGGAGGAACTGAAAGGTCGCTACGCGGATTCAACGCGCGAGAACTTCATCCGCACCATGGTGATCTCCTGCTACGCCTTCACCGAGGCGGCCAAGCGCGCGGCTGCGCTGATGCCGAACGGCGGCGCCATGGTGACGCTCACTTATAACGGCGGCCTGCGCGCGATGCCGAATTACAATGTGATGGGCGTCGCCAAGGCGGGGCTCGAGGCCTCCGTGCGTTATCTCGCCGTCGACTTTGGCCACCAGAAGATCCGCGTCAACGCGATTTCCGCCGGCCCCATCCGCACGCTGGCCGGCGCCGGCATCACCGACGCGCGCTATATGTTCGCCTTCCAGCAGAAATATTCGCCCCTCGGCCGCGGCGTGACGCTGGAGGAATTGGGCGGCGCGGGCTTGTACCTCTTGTCCGATCTCTCCACCGGCGTTACCGGCGAAATCCATTTCGTCGATTCCGGTTACAACACCATCTCCATGCCGCAGCCCGATGCGCTCAAGGCGGCGCACGGCTCCGTGGAAGGCGAGGGCGGGAAGTAGCTTCTTTCTTTCCCTCCCCGTAAGGGGGAGGGTGAAAAAAACGGCCGGGGACATCCCCGGCCGTTTCGCTTTTGGCTGCAGCAAAGATCAGGCGTGAAGGTCGAACCGATCGGCGTTCATCACCTTGGTCCACGCCGCCACGAAGTCCTTGGCGAACTTCTCCTTCGCGTCCGCGCAGGCATAGACCTCCGCGAAGGCGCGCAGCTGCGAGTGCGAGCCGAAGATCAGGTCGACGCGGGTGCCGGTCCACTTGACCGCCTTCGTCTTGCGGTCGCGGCCCTCGTAGGTGCCGTCGGAGGTCGGCACCCATTGCGTGCCCATGGTGAGCAGGTTGACGAAGAAGTCGTTGCTCAACGTTCCCGGCTTCTTGGTGAAGACGCCGTGCTTAGACTGGCCGGCATTGGCGCCGAGCACGCGCAGGCCGCCGACCAGAACCGTCATCTCCGGCGCCGTCAGCGTCAACAATTGCGCCCGGTCCACCAAAGCCTCCTCAGGCATCATGAATTGACGCTTGCCGCTCATATAATTGCGGAAGCCGTCGGCGCGCGGTTCGAGCGGCGCGAAGGATTCGGCATCGGTCTGCTCCTGCGAGGCGTCCATACGTCCCGGCGTGAAGGGAACCTTGACGTTGACCGCGGCGGCCTTTGCGGCCTTTTCGACCGCGGCGCCGCCGCCGAGAACGATCAGGTCGGCAAGCGAAACCTTCTTGCCGCCCTTGGCCGAGGCGTTGAACGCCTTCTGGATCGCCTCGAGCTTCTTAAGCACTTTCGCCAGCTCAGCCGGATTGTTCACGTCCCAATCCTTCTGGGGGCTCAAACGAATGCGCGCGCCGTTCGCACCGCCGCGCTTGTCGGAGCCGCGGAACGTCGAGGCCGATGCCCAAGCGGTCGTGACCAGTTGCGACACCGAAAGGCCGCTCGCGAGGATCTTCTGCTTGAGAGCCGCGATGTCCTTTTCGTCGATCAGCTTGTGATCGACGGCCGGGATCGGGTCCTGCCAGATCAGCGTCTCCTTCGGAACGAGCCGACCGAGATAGCGCGCGCGTGGGCCCATGTCGCGGTGCGTGAGCTTGAACCAGGCGCGGGCAAAGGCGTCCGCGAACTCACCGGGATGCTCGTAGAAGCGCCGCGAGATCTTCTCGTAGATGGGGTCGAACCGCAGCGACAAGTCCGTGGTCAGCATGGTCGGCACATGCTTCTTCGACTTGTCGTGGGCGTCCGGGATGGTGGCTTCCGCGCCTTTCGCCTTCCACTGCTTGGCGCCGGCCGGGCTCTTGGTCAGCTCCCATTCGTATTTGAACAGGTTGTCGAAGAAGTGGTTGCTCCATTTCGTCGGCGTCTGCGACCAGGTGACTTCCGGGCCGCCGGTGATAGCGTCAGCGCCGACGCCGGTGCCGTATTTGCTCTTCCAGCCGAGGCCCTGATCCTCGACGGCGGCGCCTTCCGGTTCGGGGCCGAGCAGCGACGGATCGCCGGCGCCGTGGGTTTTGCCGAAGGTATGGCCGCCGGCGATCAGCGCGACGGTCTCCTCGTCGTTCATCGCCATGCGGAAGAAGGTTTCGCGGATGTCCTTGGCCGCCGCGACCGGGTCCGGATTGCCGTTCGGTCCTTCCGGATTGACGTAGATCAGGCCCATCTGCACAGCGCCGAGCGGCTCGGCCAGCTGGCGTTCGCCGCTGTAGCGTTCGTCTCCCAGCCACGTCCCCTCGGGTCCCCAGAACAGTTCTTCGGGTTCCCAGACATCGGCGCGGCCGCCGCCGAAACCGAACGTCTTGAAGCCCATCGAGTCGAGGGCGACGTTGCCGGCGAGAACCATCAGGTCGGCCCAGGAAATTTTCTTGCCGTACTTCTGCTTGATCGGCCACAGCAGGCGGCGCGCCTTGTCGAGGTTGGCGTTATCCGGCCAGCTGTTGAGCGGTGCGAAGCGCTGCTGGCCGGCGCCGGCGCCGCCGCGGCCGTCGGTAATGCGGTACGTGCCCGCGCTGTGCCAGGCCATGCGGATGAACAGTCCGCCATAGTGGCCGAAGTCGGCCGGCCACCACTCCTGCGAATCCGTCATCAGGGCGCGCAGATCCTTGATCACGGCGTTCAGGTCGAGGCTTTTGAATTCCTTGGCGTAGTTGAACTCCTTGCCCATCGGATCGGACAGGGAAGAGTTGTGGTGGAGGACACTCACGTCCAGTTGGGTCGGCCACCAATCGCGGTTCGTGTGTCCATGGGTGCCCGTGAACGGGCACTTGCCCGCGCTCTTGTCGTCGGTCTTTGCGTCCATGTTTCTCTCCAATTTTTTCGCTCTGGCGGGTCGCTGTCGATGTTGGTCCGGGTCAGCGGTTTTGTAAGGGCGGCGGCCAATCAGGTCCAATCGTATTGATTGCCAATGTCGATAAGATTAACTTATCGCTATGATCACTTTGCGGCAGCTTCGCTATCTGTCCTCGCTCGCGCGCCATCGCCATTTCGGCCGCGCGGCTGCCGAATGCGCGGTGACCCAGCCGGCGCTGTCGATGCAAGTGCGCGAGCTCGAGCGCGAGCTCGGCGCCGAACTGGTCGAGCGGCGGCCGGGCGAGGTCGCGCTCACCGACACCGGCTTGGACGTGGCGCAACGCGCCGAGCAAATTCTCGCCGCGGCGCGTGACCTGGTCGATTTTGCCCGTCACCGCGACATGCTGTCGGGATCGCTCAGGCTCGGCATCATCCCGACGCTGGCGCCTTACGTCCTGCCGCGCGTGCTGCCAAAATTGCAGGCGAAATACCCGCGCCTGCGGCTGGAAGTGCGCGAGACGCAGACCAAGATTCTGCTCGAGGAGCTCGCGCGCGGCGAGCTCGACGCGGTGATGCTGGCGCTACCGGTCGAGGGCGCCGACGTGGAAACGCTGGCGCTGTTCGACGATGCCTTTTTACTCGCGGTGCCGGCGGCGGACCCGCGACCGGCGCGCACGCGCGTCGGCGTTGCCGAGGTCGATCAGAAACGGCTCATTCTGCTGGAGGAGGGCCACTGCCTGCGCGACCAGGCTTTGGCATTCTGTGCCGCGCCGCGGCGCGATGCGC
>DATJVE010000085.1:0-12285 GCA_035501975.1 Pseudolabrys sp. | reverse complement strand
AGTCCGCCGGGACGAAAACCCCGGCGGATTTCGATTCTGCAGCGGGCGCTGATTCAAATCTCGCGGCTGTCGAACAGGAACATATCGACGCCGCCGGTTGCGAACGTCGGCACGTCGGCTGCCGCAGCCTGCCCCTCTGCGCTCGCGAAGGCATTCTGTATCGCTGCCATATCGTCGAAATGTAACGTCGCAATCAAATGAATGCCGGAGGGTCCGGCAGGCGTCAGAACCGGGCCTTGGCTGACCTCGTATTTTCTTAAACCGGGAATCTTCTTCGCCAGCGGAACATGCTTTTCAAAATAATATTTGTCGAAGACGCCCGCGTCCTTCGGGTCCCTGTACATTACCACCAGCCGGGCCATTGCACTCCTCCCTGTGGTCGATGTTGTCGAAACGATTTTACTGTCATGATCGCGCCGATACAGCGGCGCAACGAGGCGGCTTCAATTGGCCGTTATTTTGGCCAATAGAGGCTCCGCCGGCGGATTTTTTCACCACAGGCCGTGCAGCCAGGCGAGGCCGAGCGAAATCCCGTCGCCCAGCGTGAGCAGCACCGCCGCCCAGACGAAGGCCGAACCGAAGTTGGCAAGCTGAAAGCGCCAATACGGCATTTCGAAGATGCCGGCGATCAGCGGCACCACCGCGCGCAGCGGCCCGAAGAAACGGCCGATGAAGATGCCCGGGATGCCCCATTGCTTCATGAAGCGCTCGCCGCGCGGGATCAGGTCCGGGTGGCGCGACAGCGGCCAGACGTGCTGCACCGAATATTCGAGCTTGAGGCCGATCCAGTAGGACAGCCAGTCGCCGCAGGCGGCGCCGAGCGAGCCTGCGATCCACACCGGCCAGAAATTGATCCCGCTCGAGCCGAGCAGCGCGCCGATCGCCACCAGCGCGCCCCAGGCCGGGATCAGCAGCGAGATGAAGGCGAGCGATTCGCCGAACGCCAGCGCGAACACGATCGGCGGCGCCCAGGCCGCGTTGTCGCGCACGAAGGCGATGACCGGCTGGACGTAGGCGTCGAGATCCATTGGCGGGATTGAAAAAATGGCGGCGGTTCCGTGTCTAGCCTGCCGTCCTGCGAGGCGCCAGCCCGGCCGTCCCAGTTCCGTCGCGAACATGGCATAGTCGGTGGCAATCGATTCGGGTTGGGCCTATCTAACCGGCCTGCCCCGTCCCGTTTGCAACGATTCCCGACCTGCATGGCAAAATCCGCCGCCAAGAAAAAAACCTCCAAACAGCCCGACCTGTTCGACCTGGCGCCGTCCGCGAAGCCGGCCGAGCGCAAGGCGGCAAGCCGCGCGCCGAAGACGCGGGCCAAGCCGGCGCGCGGACGCAGTGCCGAGTCCGGCTACACCGCCAAGCACATCGAGGTGCTGGAGGGGCTCGAGCCGGTGCGCCGCCGCCCCGGCATGTATATCGGCGGCACCGACGAGAAGGCGCTGCATCATCTGTTCGCCGAGGTGATCGACAATTCCATGGACGAGGCGCTGGCCGGCCACGCCGACTGGATCGAAGTCGAGATGGAGGCGAACGGCTTCGTCTCCGTCACCGACAACGGCCGCGGCATCCCGGTCGATCC
The DNA here is from genome assembly GCA_035501975.1 of Pseudolabrys sp. Lineage (GTDB taxonomy): Bacteria > Pseudomonadota > Alphaproteobacteria > Rhizobiales > Xanthobacteraceae > Pseudolabrys. Next base: position 10,706 of record DATJVE010000085.1, on the reverse strand, counting down.
GCATCCGAAGTTCAAGAACAAGTCGGCGCTGGAAGTGATCATGTGCACGCTGCACGCCGGCGGCAAATTCGACTCCAAGGTCTACGAGACCTCGGGCGGCCTGCACGGCGTCGGCGTCTCGGTGGCCAACGCTTTGTCCGAGCGCATGGAGGTCGAGGTCGCGCGCGAGCAGCAGCTCTACAAGATGGCTTTCGAGCGCGGCAAGCCGAAGGGCAAATTGGAAAAGGCCGGCCGCGCGCCGAACCGGCGCGGCACCAAGATCCGCTTCCGGCCCGATCCAGAGATTTTCGGGCCCAAGGCCGCGTTCAAGGCCGAGCGCATCTTCAAGATGGCGCGCTCGAAAGCCTATCTCTATGGCGGCGTCGAGATCCGCTGGCATTGCGCCAAAGAATTGCTCAAGGGCGTCGAGGATGTGCCGGAAAAGGCGACCTTCCATTTCGCCGAAGGGTTGAAGGACTATCTCGCCGAAAGCCTGTCCGGCGCGACGCTGGTGCATCCGGACATCTTCACCGGCTCCGCCGGCAAGACCGGCCGCCACGGCGCCGTCGAATGGGCTATCGCCTGGACCGCCGACGCCGACGGCTTCCTGCAGTCCTATTGCAACACCATCCCGACGCCGGATGGCGGCACCCATGAATCTGGCCTGCGCACCGCGCTGCTACGCGGCCTGAAGGATCACGCCGCCCGTGCCGGCCAGGACAAGCGCGCCAAGGACGTGACCAGCGAAGACGTGATGACCGGCGCCGGCTGCATGCTCTCGGTGTTCATCCGCGAGCCGGAATTCCAGGGCCAGACCAAGGATCGCCTCGCCACCGCCGAAGCCCAGCGCATCGTCGAGCAGGCGATCAAGGATCCGTTCGACCACTGGCTCGCCGGCAATCCGCTGCAGGCCAACAAGCTCCTGGATTTCGTGGTCGAGCGCGCCGAGGAACGGCTGCGCCGCCGGGCGGAAAAAGACATCGCGCGCAAGACCGCAGTGAGGAAGCTGCGCCTGCCCGGCAAGCTCGCCGACTGCTCGTCGTCGGCCTCCGAAGGCTCGGAGATTTTCATCGTCGAGGGCGACTCGGCCGGCGGCTCGGCCAAGCAGGCGCGCGACCGCCGTAGCCAGGCCGTGCTGCCGCTGCGCGGCAAGATCTTGAACGTCGCCTCCGCCGGCAAGGACAAGCTGGCGCAGAACGCGCAGCTCGCCGATCTGATCCAGGCGCTCGGCTGCGGCACCGGCGCGCATTATCACGAGAAGGATTTACGCTACGAGAAGGTCATCATCATGACCGATGCCGACGTCGACGGCGCGCATATCGCCTCGCTGCTGATCACCTTCTTCTACCGGCAGATGCCGAAACTGCTCGACGACGGCCGGCTCTATCTCGCGGTGCCGCCGCTCTATCGCCTGCAGCACGGCGGCAAGATCGTCTACGCGCGCGACGACAAGCACAAAGAGCAGCTGTTGAAAAAGGAGTTCCACGCCAACGCCAAGGTCGAGGTGTCGCGCTTCAAGGGCCTCGGCGAGATGATGGCGGCGCAGCTCAAGGAAACCACCATGGACCCGGGCAAGCGCACGCTGCTGCGCGTGGTGCTCGCCGACAACGAGAAGAAGCCGACCGAAAAGGCGGTGGAGCGGCTGATGGGCAACAAGGCCGAAGCGCGCTTCGACTTCATCCAGGAGAACGCCGAGTTCGCCAGCGAGGCGCTGCTCGACGTTTAACGCCGCCCGCTACTCGCACTTCTTCAGCACCGGCGTCTTGCTGCCGCGCGCGAGCACGATGCCGTCCTTGACGCGCACCGGTCCGTTGTCCGCTTGGTTGAACATCGTGCGCCGCGTGTTGTCGCGGACGCGGAATACCAGCTTCTGGCGCTCCTCGACCTCGGTGCCCGGCTGGAAGATCGTCTCCACCGACAATTCATCGGCGGAAATGCGCTCTGCGGACAGCATGCTGTAACGATTGACCGCGAAATTCGGACCGAGGTCGTGGTCTTCCAGAACCACGCCCGGGCTTGGTGTCCTGATACTGACATGCGGATTGTCGGGAGTGGCCGGTTGCTTGCAATCGGATGCCCAGGTTCCGAAAAGGCCGAAATCCTGGAACAGTGCATCGGCCGGCGCGGCCCGCGCAGCGGCGGATATGGCGGTTGCGGCCGCAAGCACCAGCACCGCCACAGACCGGGTCACGTTACTGCTCCGCCGACTCGAAAGGCACACCGCGCAACAATAGCAGCGCGCCGCGCGGCGGCAATCGGCGCGCGCAAATTCGCAAACGGTGTGACGCGTTTGCTACTTGAACGTCAATTTCGCCGCCTGCACCACGTCGCCGAAGCTCTTGATGTCGGCATCGATGCGCTGCCTGAAGGCGTCGCCGGTCGGCCCGCCCGGCGTCACCGCCATTTTCTTCAGGCCATCCTGCACGTGGCCGTCGGCGAGTGCGCGGCCAAGCGCGGCGGTGAGCTTGGCGACGATCGGCGCCGGCGTGCCGGCCGGCACGAAGAACCCGCTCCACAAATGCGTGTCGACCTCCGGATAGCCCGCTTCCGCCATGCTCGGCACCTCGGGAAGTTCCGGCGAACGCGCGGAACCGGTCACCGCCAGCGCGCGCAGTTTGCCGCCTTTCACCAGCGGGATCGTCGGCGGCCCATCGGCAATCGTGAACAGACAGTGGCCGCTCACCACGCACAGCGTCGATTCATTGGTGCCCTTGAACGGGATGGCGACGCCCGGCATGCCGGTCTTCAGCTTCAGCGTCTCGCTGGCGATGGTGAATGCCGGCGACGAGGATCCGTAATTCGATTTGTCCGGATGCTCCTTGGCCCAGGCGACCAGCTCTTTCACCGTCTTCGCCGGATGGTTCTCCGGCACCACCAGCACCAGCGGGAACGAGGCGATCATATTGAGCGGGATGAAACTCTTGGTCGGGTGATAGCCGAGGTCGGGATAGATCGCGGCGGCGATCGACATTTGTCCAGTGGCGCCGACCAGCACGGTATAGCCGTCGGCCGGCTGATGCGCGACGTACTCGGACGACAGCCGCCCGCCGGCGCCCGGCTTGTTCTCGACGATCGCGGTGTAGCCGGTCTGCTCCTGGAACTTCTGCACCACGAGGCGCGCGAAGATGTCGTTGCCGCCGCCGGCGGCAAAACCGACAATGAAGCGGATGACGCGGCTCGGATAGGCGTCTTGCGCGCGCGCCTCGCCGGCCGCCAAAAGCAGCGCCAGCGACAGGCAGACGAACAGGCTGCGGAATTTCATCGGCATCCTCCCCCGGGGCGTTCTCTTGCGGATCGCGTCGGCAAGACCGTACACCGCCCGCCGCCGTTCGGAAATGTCCCTCGCGCGGTGTATTATCCTCGGCCGCAGACCGACAGCCCCCGTCCGGATGACCGCAACGCCCCTGCCCAGCGCCGCCGAACCGCGCACCGACCTGTTCGGGCATCCGCGCGCCCTCACCTTCCTGTTCGCGACCGAAATGTGGGAGCGCTTTTCCTATTACGGCATGCGCGCGCTGCTCGTCCTCTACATGGTCAAATATCTGCTGCAGCCCGCGGCGTCCGGCTCCGTTCTCGGCCTTGCCTCGTTCCGTTCCGCGTTGGAATTGGTGTTCGGTCCGCTCGACCTGCAGCCGTTGGCCTCGCAGATCTACGGCTTCTACACCGGCCTCGTCTATCTGACGCCGGTCCTCGGCGGCCTTCTCGCCGACCGCGTGCTCGGCCAACGCCGCACCGTCATCGTCGGCGCCGCGCTGATGGCGGTCGGCCATTTCATGATGGCCTTCGAACATTTGTTCCTGATCGCGCTCGGTTTCCTCATTCTCGGCAACGGCGCCTTCAAGCCGAACATCTCGACCCAGGTCGGCGCGCTCTATGCGTCCGGCGACCGGCGGCGCGACCGCGCCTTTTCGATCTTCTATGTCGGCATCAATCTCGGCGCCTTCCTCGCCCCGCTCGTCTGCGGCACGCTGGGCGAGGAACTCGGCTGGCACTATGGTTTTGCCGCCGCCGGCGTCGGCATGACCACCGGCCTGACCATCTATCTTGCCGCCACGTCGACCTTGCCGGCCGATGCCTTCGCCAGGCGCGCGCCCGCGCCGCAGCCGCTCGATCGCGCCGCTTGGCGATCGATCGGCGCTTTGTCGTTTCTGTTCGTGCCGGTAAGCCTGTTCTGGGGCATCTACGAGCAGCAGGGCAACACCATCGTGCTGTGGGCGAGCGAATACACCGACCGCCATGTGTTCGGCTGGGACATTCCAGTGACCTGGTTCCAGGCGCTGAACCCGTTCATGATCTTCGCCTTCACGCCGTTCATCGTTGCGCTATGGCGCCGCCAGGGCGCACGCGAACCCTCGACCGTCGCCAAGCTGGCGATCGGCTGCTTTCTCGCGGCCGCGGCTTATCTGATTTTGGTCGCCGGCGCGCGCCTGTCGGCCGGCGCGCCGGTGAGCTGGCTCTGGCTGTTCGGCTATTTCTTCGTGCTCACCGTCGGCGAGCTTTATCTGTCGCCGACCAGCCTGTCGCTGGTGACCAAGGTCGCCCCGGCGTCGCTGCTGTCGATGATGATGGGCGTTTGGCTTGCCACCAGTTTTGTCGGCGGCTTTCTCGCCGGCTACCTCGGCACCTTCTGGTCGAGCATGAGCAAGGACCATTTCTTCCTGGTGCTCGCCGTCATTTCTGCCGCGGCCGGGCTGATGATTTCGCTGCTGATCCGCCCATTGCGTTCTATACTGCTGGACGAGCCCATACGCTCTTAGCGTCCCGGGCTCGGCCGGTGGAGCGATCATATGATTGTCCGAATATTCCGCGTGCGCGTCATGCCGGGCAAATTGGAAGAGTGGCAGCAAAAGGTCGAACGGCACTCGATCCCTTGGATGCGTCAGCAGAGCGGTTTGATCGCCTTCTATCCGGGGAAACCCATCAACGCCGGCGACCGCGAATTTTCGATGACGTCGATCTGGGACAAGGTCGATTCAATCCGCCGCGCAGTCGGTGAAGACTGGCAGCGGCCGGTGCTGCTGGCCGACGAAGCCGACATTGTCGAGTCGGTCGAAATGCATCACTACCAGACGTTCGGTTAGCCGCCGCGCAGCGCCCGCAGGGCTAATCGAGTGGCAAGCCGACGTATTGCTCGGCCAGCATTTTCGACGCGGCCTCCGAGTGTGTGATGTAGTCGAGGTCGGAGAGCTGCCGCCTGCGGTCGAACGCCGACTCGTTGGGGAAACGGTGCAGGATCTGCGTCATCCACCAGGAAAAACGTTGCGCATACCAGACGCGGCGCAGACAGGCTTTCGAATAACCTTCCAGGCGGTCGTTGTTCTTGTTCTTGTAGAACGCCTCGAGCGCGCGCGACAGCATCATCACGTCGGCGAACGCAAGATTCATGCCCTTGGCGCCAGTCGGCGGCACGATATGCGCGCTGTCGCCGGCCAAGAATAATCGGCCGTGCTGCATCGGCTCGACCACGAAGCTGCGCATCGGCGTGATGCCCTTCTGCACGATCTTGCCTTCGACCAACTTGCGCGAGCCGCCGAGCCGCTGGTGCAACTCATTCCAGATGCGGCCGTCCGGCCACTCGTGGATATCCTCGTCGTGGTCGCATTGGAGATAAAGACGCGATAGCGACATCGAGCGCATGGTGTAGAGCGCAAAGCCGCGATCGGTGTAGGAATAGATCAGTTCGTGGTCCGGCGGCGGCGATTCCGACAAGATGCCGAGCCAGCCGAACGGATAGTCGCGCTCGAACACGGTGAGCACGCCGTCGGGAATGCTCGGCCGGCAGATGCCGTGGAAGCCGTCGCAGCCGGCGACGAAATCGCACTCGATCTCCTGCGCTTTGCCGATATGGGTGAAGCGGATCTTCGGCCGCAGCGTGGTCACATCGTGCACGCTGACGCCGTCGACTTCGAACAGCAGCGGTCCGCCATCGGCGATCCGGCGCTCGACCAAGTCCTTCACCACTTCCTGCTGGCCGTAGATGGTGACGCGCTTGTCGACCAGCGCCTTGAAATCGATGCGGTGCAGCGCGCCGTTGATGCCGATATTGATGCCCCAGTGCAGGATGCCTTCGGCTCTCATGCGCTCGCCGACGCCGACCTCGGTCAACAGGTCGGCGGCCCAATGCTCGATCAGGCCGGCGCGGATGCGGTTTTCGATGTAGTTGCGGCTGCGGTTTTCGACGATGATCGAGTCGATGCCCGAGAGATGCAGCAGCCGCGCCAGCATCAGTCCGGCCGGTCCCGCTCCGATGATGCCGACCTGCGTGCGCATGACTGGGCTCCCGGCGAACGACGCCACGTCCTATAGAAGCAAGGTCGGCCCGGCGCAAATGGATGATTGCCGGAAAGACTTGGATATTTAGGTCGGAATGCCGTAGCGCGGCACGCGCGCTTTGTATTGCCGGTAGGCCTCGCCGAACTTCGCCTCGAGGTAGCGCTCCTCGCGCTTGACCACGCCGAAATGGATCACCAGCGCGAAAACAATCGTCATCACCAGCATCCAGTCGGACGCGAGCACCAGCGATAGCGCGATGAGAAAGAAGGTGAGACCGACATACATCGGGTTGCGCAGCCAACCGAATATTCCTTCGGTCACCAGCGCGGTGGCCGGCTTCCAGGGCTCGACATGCGTGGCGGCCGCGCGGAAGCCGCGCAATGCGGGAAGCGCCAGCGCAGTTCCCGCGACAAACAGAATGACGGCGCTGACAATCCGCTCCGGCCACGTCAGCAGCACCGTGAGCACATAGGCCGGCATCAGCCAATCGAGCGCGAGCCCGAGCACGACTGCGGCCAGCGCCAGAAGCGGCGGCGGCGCGATCACGCCGGCATTGTCACGAACGTCAGTCATGGTCATGACTCCGCTACAACGCGCGACCGGCGCGCGGGTTCACGCGTTCAACCATTCGCTGAGTGCCGCGTTCACCGCCTCGGGCTGCTCGATGGTGGTCAGATGGCCGCTATCTTGAATGGTAACGAGCTTGGCGCCGGGAATGCCGTCGGCGATCTCCTTGTTGAGCTCGGGCGGTGTCGCGACATCGGCATCGCCGACCACAACCAAGGTCGGGCAGCGGATCGAGGCCAGCAAAGGCCGCGAATCCGGCCGCGACATGATCGCCTGCAACTGGCGCACGAAGGCGTCCGGTCCGGTCTCCAAGATCATCTGCCGTACGATCGCCGTCAGGCGCTCGTCGCGCTGATGCTTTGCATTGAGATAGCGCGGGATCGCCAGATCGGGGATTTCGCCGTAGCGGCCCGACCGCGCTATGGCAATCTGCGTCTTGCGCCCTTCGGTTTGTTCCGCCGTGTCGGCGCGCGCCGAGGTGTCGAGCAGCGCCAGCTTGACGATGCGCTCGGGCGCCTGCCGCAGCATGGCGAAGGCGATGTAGCCGCCCATCGACAGGCCGGCGAGCGCGAAGCGCGGCGGCGCGTCCCGGAGAATGCGCGCGGCGACCGCCACCATGTCGGCGTCTTGCCGGTGATCGGCCACCGTCACCGGTCCGAACGGCCAGAGCGCGGCGATTTGCGGCCCGTAAAGGCGCGCCGTGCAGGTCAGTCCCGGCACCAGCAGCAGCGGCAAAGATTGCATCATTGTGACGCCCCAATAGGCAAAAGCTTAAGGGTTAACGCGACTTATTGCATGCCTGCAGCATTGACTTTCGGCCCTGCGCCCCTATGTTCGCACTGAAACGGCTTCGAATACAGATTCGACCGTCCTTTCCGCGCATCGAAACCCGTTTTTCTTATCCGGCGCGGACGCCGGACGGTCTCCACTAGAGGTTATATGTCTTTTTCGCATCTTGGCTTATCCGCCAAAGTTCTCGCCGCCATTGAATCGGCCGGCTACAAATCTCCCACTCCCATTCAAGACCAAGCTATTCCGCACGTGCTCCAGCGCCGCGACGTGCTCGGCATCGCCCAGACCGGCACCGGCAAGACCGCCGCTTTCGTTTTACCGATGTTGACGATGCTGGAACAGGGCCGCGCGCGCGCGCGCATGCCGCGCACGCTCATCCTCGAGCCGACGCGGGAACTCGCCGCGCAGGTCGCCGAGCAGTTCGAAAAGTACGGCAGGAACCACAAGCTCAACGTCGCGCTGATCATCGGCGGCGTGTCGTTCGGCGACCAGGACGCCAAGCTGATCCGCGGCGTCGATGTCTTGATCGCCACGCCCGGCCGGCTGCTCGATCACTCCGAGCGCGGACGCCTGCTGCTGACCGGCGTCGAGCTCCTGGTGATCGACGAAGCCGACCGCATGCTCGACATGGGCTTCATCCCCGACATCGAGCGCATCGGCAAGCTGGTGCCCTTCACGCGGCAGACCTTGTTCTTCACCGCGACCATGCCGCCGGAAATCCAGCGCATCGCCGACACCTTCCTGCACAATCCGGTGCGCGTCGAAGTCTCCAAGCCCGCCACTACCGCCGCCAACATCACCCAATTGAAAGTCGCCGCCGGCCGCGATCCGGCTGAAAAGCGCGAGACGTTGCGTCGCCTGATCCGTTCGGCCGAAGGCTTCAAAAACGCCATCGTATTCTGCAACCGCAAGCGCGAGGTCGCGCTATTGCACCGCTCGCTGCTGCGCCACAAGTTCAACGCCGCGGCGCTGCACGGCGACATGGACCAGTCGGCGCGTACCGCCGCCCTCGAGTCGTTCCGCAACGGCGACGTCACGCTGTTGGTCGCCTCCGACGTCGCCGCGCGCGGCCTCGACATCCCGGCGGTCAGCCACATCTTCAATTTCGACGTGCCGCATCACCCGGACGATTATGTGCACCGCATCGGCCGCACCGGCCGCGCCGGCCTGAGCGGCACCGCGATCACCATCGTCCAGCCGATCGACGGAAAGTCGGTGACGGCGATCGAGCGTTTGATCGGCCAGACCATTCCCTGGATGGGCGAGCCCGCGACGGCTGAGCCGCGCGAAAGCCGTGACGGCGAGCGCCGGCGCCGCGGCCAGCACCACGAACCCCACCCGCGCGCGGAAAAATCCCCCGCGCCCGCCAGCAAACCTCAATCGCACGGCGGTAAACCACGCCGTCCCCCGCAGCCGCCGCGCGAGGCGGCAGAAGATTCCGACGGCAGCCACCTGCCCGCTTTCCTGTTGCGGCCGGTCTCGCTGAAAGCCTGAAAAGCCCTTGTTTTCAGGCTTAAAAGCGCCTGAACACGCAAATAACACCGCACTGGCGGCTGTAAATTTACCGCCGATTCATTTCCCTGACCTACCGTCCAGGATCAGGCGACGCGGCCATACGGCTGCGGCGCGTGTTGGTTTGTGGGCAGAAGGCCCATTCGGGGGGTTGGCGATGGCCGAGTACGCCGACGAGCACGAACGCACGATGGCGTTCGCGGCAATCGCGCTCGGTCAGATCAAGGCGTTGCGGCAGGCGGCGACGCCGCGCAATTACGAGATCTGGTACGCCTACGCCACCGGCTATCACCCCTCGCTCAATCAAATGATCAACGAGACGCTGAAGAAGAGCGGCGTGCTCGCCGAGGCCAATCTCGAGCACATCTACGCGACGTATCTCGCGCCGACTCGGCTCACCGAGCGCATCGACGAGGTGGGCACCCAGGTCCAGGGCGAGATCGAGCAGGTGATGTCGATGATCGACAGCGCCGCCGGCAACGCGTCAACTTACTCCGAAAGCCTCGTCGGCATGTCGGAAAAGATTCATCAGTCGAACGATCGCGAAGGCCTGCGCACGATTGTGGAAAGCCTTGTGCACACCGCCAAGGAAATGGAAGTCTCCAATCTGCAGCTGGAAGAACGGCTAAAAGAATCCAAACGGGAAATCCTCGACCTGCATGCCCATCTCGAGGCCGTGCGCAGCGAGAGCCTCACCGACCCCCTCACCCAGCTTTCCAACCGCAAATTCTTCGACGGCACGCTGGCCAAAGCCATCGAGGAAGCGCGGTCCAGGAATGAGGCGCTGTCGCTGATGCTCACCGACATCGACCATTTCAAGAACTTCAACGACAGCTTCGGCCACCTGACCGGCGACCAGGTGCTTCGCCTGGTGGCATTGGCGCTGAAGCAGAACGTCAAGGGCCAGGACACCACCGCCCGCTACGGCGGCGAGGAGTTCGCGGTCATTCTGCCGAACACGGTGCTGCGCTCGGCGATCACGGTCGCCGACCATATCCGCCGCGCGGTGATGACCAAGGAATTGATGAAGCGCTCGACCGGCGAGCATCTCGGCCGCGTCACGGTGTCGATCGGCGTCGCCACCCTGCACAACAACGACACATTGCAGTCGCTCATCGAGCGGACCGATGCCTGCCTCTATGCCGCCAAGCGGCACGGCCGTAACCGGGTGATGTGCGAGAGCGATCCGGAAGTCACCGTCGGCGCCACCGCCATGCAGGTGGCGTGATCAGCTGTCCGCCGCGTCCTTCGCCGGCGTGAGCTGCACCGATTCGCCGCAGCCGCAGGCCGAGGTCTGGTTCGGATTGTTGAACACGAACTGGGCCGACAGCTTGTCGGTCTTGTAGTCCATCTCGGTGCCGAGCAGGAACAGGACTGCCTTCGGGTCGACCAGGATCTTGACGCCCTTGTCCTCCACCACCTCGTCGGTCGGCTTGACCGCGTCGGCATATTCCATGGTGTATTCCATGCCGGCGCAGCCGCCGTTCTTGACGCCGACGCGCACGCCGGCGACCGGCCGCTCCGCGCGCGCCATCACGTCCTTGATGCGCAGCGCGGCCGCGTCGGTCAGCCGCATCACCTGG